>LJNT01000226.1 GCA_001314685.1 Rhodobacteraceae bacterium HLUCCA09 | reverse complement strand
GCTGCCCACACTCTCCAACGCCCCTGGCCGGCGCCCCCCGCCCGCCGAGACGACGGGTCGGTGGCACGGCCGTTGGCTTCTTTCTGTTCCAAATACGCATGGCGCAGCGGTGCAGCTCTGCGGGCCGGGCGGGTCGCCTGCGACGCTTCCCTCAGCCGCGCCCGTCGCGCCCGCCGAGGGCGATCAGCTCGCCGATGTTGTCGCGGGTGATGTAGCCGAGGAACACGCCGTGCCGGTCGATCACCGCCACGGCCGGCCGATTGTGCGCGTAGAGCGCGTCGAGCGCCTCGGTCAGCGGGGCGCCGAGGCCGATGGCGGGGATGTCGCTCTCCATCTCGTCGGCCACGAGAGCGCCGCGCCGCTCCTCGTTGACCGCCTTGAAGATGGCGTCGCGCGTGAGCACCCCCGCGAGGCGCCCGCCCTCGCCCAGCACCGGGAACTCGTGCTGCGTGGTGCGCAGCAGGGCCGTCGCCGCCGCGCCCATCCGGTCGTCGGGGGCGAGCGGCTCGTAGCCCGTGATCATCGCCTCGCGGGCGGCCACGGTGCGCGCCATGTCGCGCAGCTGCACGTCCGAGGCTTCCGACGCGGCCGCGACGAAGATGAAGAGCGCGATCAGGAGCAGGATGGGCGAGCCGCCGAAGAGGCCGAGAAAGCCGAAGAGGAAGGCCATCGCCTGGCCTGCCCGCGCCGCCGCCCGCGTGGCGCGCAGCCGGCCGAGCGGGATCGACAGCAGCGCACGGAAGACGCGGCCGCCGTCCATCGGAAAGGCGGGGATAAGGTTGAACACCACGAGGAAGAGGTTGACCGCCGCGAGTCGCCCCCAGAAGCCCGCCGCCGGGTCCTCGATGTTCTCGAGCGCGTCGAGGCTGGGCGCGGCGCCGAAGACAAAGACGAGGACCGCCCAGATCACCACGTTCACCGCCGGCCCGGCGAGGGCCACGATGATCTCCTGCCTGGGGTCTTCGGGCATCCGCTCCAGCCGGGCGAGGCCGCCGATGGGCAGAAGCGTGATGTCGGGCGTGGCGATGCCGAAGCGGCGGGCGGTCAGCGCGTGGCCGAACTCGTGCGCCACGACGCAGGCAAAGAGCGCCAGCACGAACACCACGTTGACGACGGCCGCCTCGGGCCCCGCCGCGGCGTAGGCCGCCGCGCCGACCCAGGCGAGCAGCAGAAAGAAGGTCGCGTGGATCCGCAGGTCGGAGCCGAAGAGGTGGCCGATGGAGAAGGACCAGGTCATGGCCGGTCAGGTGGCCCCGCGCAGGCCCCGGACAAGGGGTGCGAGGCTCGCTGCCGCAGCGGGCGCGGATGGCCCCGGAGACGGGTCAGAACGGAATCTCGTCTTCCATGTCGCCGCCCGGGGCATTGCCGCCGCCACCCGGGCTGCCCCGGTCGTCGTAGCCGCCGCCGTAGCCGCCGCCCGAACGGTCGTCGCTCCAGCCGCCGCCGCCGCCGCCGTGGCCCCCGCCCTCGCTGCCGCGACTGTCGAGCAGCGTCAGCTCGCCCTTGTAGGGGCGCAGCACCACCTCGGTCGAATAGCGGTCCTGGCCCGATTGGTCCTGCCACTTGCGGGTCTCGAGCTGGCCCTCGAGATAGACCTTCGAGCCCTTGCGCAGATACTGCTCGGCGATGCGGGCCAGCGGCTCGGAGAAGATGGCGACCGAGTGCCACTCGGTCCGCTCGCGCCGCTCGCCGGTATTGCGGTCCTTCCATTGCTCGGACGTGGCGACGCGCAGGTTGCAGACCTTGCCGCCGTTCTGGAACGTCCGCACCTCGGGATCGCGGCCGAGATTGCCGATGAGAATGACCTTGTTCACCGATCCGGCCATGACTGCGCCTCCTTGCCCCTTGGTGCGACTCGCCTCTTGCGCCCATGGTTAGCAGATGCGGCGCCCGAGGCCACGCCGTGCCGTGTCGCGGCACGCCATGCTCGCCAAGCGCGCCCTTTTCCGCTAATGCTGCCCGGGTGTCTGGGTGACGAAGGGGAAGGCGCATGGCGGGAAGACGTGTCGCGGCCGCGAGCGCGGCGATCGCAGGCCTCTTGGCGGCTGGGGTTTCGGGGGCGCCGGGGCCGGCCCTGTCTGACACGACCGCCTCGTCGAAATCGCGGGCACAGCTCTTCGCCAGCCAGACGCGCCTGCTCGACACCCGCGGGGCCACGCAATACGCCAACGCCGCGCGCCTCGCGCCGACCTCGGTCGCGCCCGCGCCGATCCCGCGTTTCAATGGCAGCTACCGGGGCGAGTTTCTGCCGCTGGCCCGCCGCGCGGCCCGCCAGCACGCCATCCCGGAGGACCTGTTCCTGCGTCTCGTGCAGGCCGAGAGCGCGTGGCGCCCTGCCGCCGTCTCGCACAAGGGCGCGATCGGGCTGGCGCAACTCATGCCGGGCACCGCCGCGCTGCTGCGCGTCGACCCTCGCGACCCCGAGCAGAACCTCGAGGGCGGCGCCCGCTATCTGCGGATGATGTATGACCGCTTCGGCACGTGGCGCCTCGCGCTCGCGGCCTACAATGCCGGGCCGGGAGCGGTGGAACAGCACGGCGGCATCCCGCCCTACCGCGAGACGCGCAACTATGTCCGCCTGATCCTCGGCGAGTGAGGGGGAGGGGGCGTCATGCCCCCTGCTCGCGCCGCGAGCCCAGGGCCCGGCCTCTCGATGTCGTCGCCCGGGCCATGATCGGCCGCGGTGATCGCCAGGCCCCGTGACGCGCCCCGTGGTGCGCCGCCGCCCGTCGTCGTGTCTTCCGTCGTCGTCTCGCCTATCGTCGTCTCGCCAGCGCGGATCGGCGGATCGGGCGCGCGGAGCCCCTCCGCGCCACCGCCCCTCCGAGCCGCCCCGTCCGTGCCGCCGCCGGCCTGTCTGCCTGCCGGATCACCCGCGCGCAGGAGCCGCCGATCATGGTTTGGACAAGCCCGCGCCCCCCACAGCAGACCCGCGGCAGCGGCACCGCCCCGAGGAAACCGCCCCGAGGAAACCGCCGCTCGTCACGCCGATCGGTGCGCGGCGCCAAGGGGGCGAGCCGCGTCTCGTTCCGCGCTGGTCCTCGGCTGGAAAGGGGCGGATCGTCGCTGCCCGGTTTGCACGCGCGGGCGATACGACCTAGGTGACCCGCAAGGGCGGCGCCGCCGCCCGCATTCCGCAACCCGAAAGGAGCCACATGACCTTCCGAAGCATCCTCGCCGCCACGACCGCCACCGCCGCGCTCGCGCTGGCCCCCCTCGCCCCCGCCTTCGCGCAGGACGGCTCTGCCGACGGTGTCGCACCCGAGAGCGGGATGGAGGGCGGCGCCGATATCGCGGTGCCTGACGCGCTGCTCGACAGCTTCGTGACCGCGGCGCTCAGCGTCTCGTCGGTTGCCGAAGACTATCAGGTCCGCATGCAGGCCGCCGAGAACGACACCGCACGGCAGGAACTCGCGACCGAGGCCCAGGAGGAGATGATCTCGGCGGTCGAAGGGACCGACGGCATCACCGTCGAGGAATACGTCTCCATTGCCGAGGCGGCTCAGACCGACGAGGCGCTGAACCAGCGCGTGATGGACCTGCTCGCTGAGCGGTCGGGCGCCGAGTGAAGCACGCTTCCGGCACGGATCGCCGACTCGGCGCTTGATCCGAGCGGCGATCCGTCCATGTTGGGCATGTGATGACAACACTCGCCGCGCCTCTCGCCCCGCCCCTCGCCCTTGGCTCCACCCTTCCGTCGGCTGCCGGGTTCGCCCGTGCCGCGCGCGACGCGGGTCTCGCGGCCTGCCTCGTGCTGTTCGCCACGGCGATCGCCTGGGCCGAGATGACCTTGCAGGACTGGATCCCGGCGGTGCTCGACTTTCCCGCCGACGCCGAGGTGGTGACCGATCGCGAGATCGGCTCGACCGTCCGGATGTTCTCGGTCTCGACGGGCGAGGAGTCGGGGCCGCTGCTCGCCGCGTGGGAAGAGGCGCTGAGCACAAGCGGCTACGCCATCCAGAGCGAGGCCGAGGAACTGGTCGAGGGCTCCATCGAGTTCTCCGGCCCCGGCATCGCCAACGCCAAGATCGTCGCCAATCGCACCACCGAAAACGGCCAGACCCTCATCGAGTTCGACGCGACCCTGAACTGAGGTCCGCAGCCCCGCGCTTCGCCGCCGATCGGCCGCGGAACCGACAGGCTTGGGAGAGGCCCCCGACAACTGCGCCGGGCACAGATCCGGCGGAGGCAGGTCTCGGCTCGGAGTCGTGCTCTCCCGCCCAGGTGGCGCCCTTTACCTGCGCACACGGGGTTGAGGCCTCCGGAGCCCGCTGCCTCGTCGTGCCGACGACGCCGCCTGGAACGAGCCGCGCGGGTGCTTTCCCGGCGTGGGTGGGTCTAGCGCCGTGCCTTCGCCATCCCCTGCCGTGTCGCGCGCCAGTGCGGGACTCGCGCGGACAGAGAATGACCTTGCGTCTATTCCTGGCGCGACCGGAATGTCGTCTGGAACCACTGCCGCGCGCCGTCACTCCGCCGCGATCTTGATCACCGGCTGCATCTGGTCGAGGTCCGCCTGCGGCAGGTGGCACTTGATCTGGTGACCCTCGGCCAGCGTCACCATCGGCGGCACCTCCGTCTCGCAGAGATTGCCGGGCACCTTGCCCTTCCAGCGGCAGCGCGTCTGGAAGGGGCAGCCCGGCGGCGGGTTCATCGCCGAGGGGATCTCGCCCTCGAGCACGATGTGCTCCTTTGTCACGGAGGTGTCTGCGATCGGCACCGCTGAGAGGAGCGCTTCGGTATAGGGATGGTAAGGTGGGGTGAAGACTTGGTCGGTCGAGCCGATCTCCACCACGTGACCGAGATACATCACCATCACCCGGTCGGACAGGTAGCGCACGATCGAGAGGTCGTGGGAGATGAACAGCAGCGTCGTCTTCTCCTTGCGCTGGATCTCCATCAGGAGGTCGGTCACGGCCGCCTGCACGCTCACGTCGAGCGCCGAGACCGGCTCGTCGGCCACCACCACCTTGGCGCCCCCGGCGAAGGCGCGGGCGATGCCCACCCGCTGCTTCTGCCCGCCCGAGAGCTGGCGCGGCATCCGGTCGGCGAATTCGCGGGGCAGCTTCACGAGGTCGAGCAGCTCGAGCATCCGCTCGCGCCGGTCGGCCACCGTGCCGCCATAACCGAAAATCTCGAGCGCCCGGATGATCTGCGCGCCCACCATCATCGACGGATTGAGCGTGTCGAACGGGTTCTGGAAGACCATCTGCACCGACGAGATCGTGCTCGTCTCGCGCTTCTCGATCGGGATGTCGCCGATCGACGTGTTCTCGAGCGTGATCGTGCCGTCCGTCGCCGTCTCCAGCCCCATCAGCACCTTTGCGAAGGTCGACTTGCCGCAGCCCGACTCGCCCACGATGGCCAGCGTCTCGCCTTCGCGCGCCTCGAAGCTGATCGTCTCGTTGGCCTTGACGACCTTCGTGTGCCCGCCGCCGAACAGAGCGTTGGCGCTGACCTCGTAATACTTCTTCAGGTTGTCGACCTTCAGCACCGGGGCTCCGATGCGGCCGCCCTCGTGGGTGGCGGCCAGTTCCATCGGTGCGTCCCAGTCGATCTCGGACATGCGCACGCAGCGCGTCTCGTGCCGGTCGTCGCCCTCGACCGCGACCATCGGGATTTCGCCCTTGTCGCAGCGCCCTGCCTCGAAATAATCGCAGCGGGGCCCGAAATTGCAGCCCGACGGGCGCTCGTGGGGCAACGGAAAGTTGCCGGGAATGGCACGCAGGGGGCGGGCGTTCTTGTCGGCGCCCGGCAGCGGGATCGAGCGGAACAGCGCCTGCGTGTAGGGGTGGCGCATCTTGTCGAACACGTCCTCGATCGAGCCGGTCTCGACCGCCTCGCCCGAATACATCACGCAGATCCGGTCGCAGGTCTCGAGCACGAGGCCGAGATTGTGGGAGATGAACAGCATCGAGGTGCCGTATTTCTCGCCGAGTGCCTTCACGAGGTCGACGACCGCCGCCTCCACCGTCACGTCGAGTGCCGTGGTCGGCTCGTCGAGGATCAGCAGCGAGGGCTTCGACATCAGCGCCATGGCGATGACGATCCGCTGCTGCTGCCCGCCCGAGAGCTGGTGGGGATAGGACTTGAGGATGCGCTCGGGGTCGGGCAGGCGCACATCGCCCACGACCTCGATTGCGCGCTTCCACGCCTCCTTCTCGTTCACGCCCTCGTGGATCATCGGCACTTCCATGAGCTGCCTGCCGATCTTCATCGCCGGGTTCAGCGAGGCCATCGGCTCCTGGTAAATCATGGCGATTTCCTTGCCGCGGATCCGGCGCAACTCGTCGTCGTTCATCTCGTTCAGGTCGCGCCCCTTGAACCTGATCGAGCCGCCCACGATCCGCCCGTTCACCCCAAGATCCTGCATCACGCCGAGCGCCACGGTGGACTTGCCGCAGCCCGACTCGCCCACGAGCCCCATCGCCTCGCCCGGCTGGACGACGGTCGAGAAGTCCATCACGGCGGGGATCTCGCGCAGGCGGGTGAAGAACGAGATCGAGAGGGTCTCGATCTCGAGGATGGGAGCGTCGTAATCGGGGCTGGCCATGGCGTGCTCCTCGGCGGGCGGTGGCTCTCGGTACAGGGGGCGGACCGGGGGTTTTGCACCCCCCGGACCCCCGCAGGATATTTTCAGCAAGAAGAAGGGGCAGGCGCACGCTCTTTCTGCTTCTTCTTGCCTGAAGTATCCCGGGGGGTCCGGGGGGCTGGCCCCCCGGTCCTGTCGGTCGCGGTCGGGCGGGTCGGGCGGCGCATGGTCAGTCCCTCAGGCTCTCTTCGCGCAGGCCGTCGGCCAGCAGATTGAGCCCCAGGACCAGCGTCATCAGGGCCACGGCGGGCACGATGGCGGGGTGGGGGTAGATCGACAGCAGGCGGCGGCCGTCGTTGATCGTGGTGCCCCAGTCGGGGCTTTCGGGCGGCAGGCCGAGGCCGAAGAAGCCGAGCGTGCCGAGCAGGATCGTCGTGTAGCCGATGCGCAGGCAGAAATCGACGATCAGCGGCCCGCGGGCGTTGGGCAGGATCTCCCACAGCATGGTGTACCACGGGCCCTCGCCGCGGGTCTGGGCGGCGGCGACGTAGTCGCGGGTCTTCACGTCGAGGGCAATGCCGCGCACGATCCGGAACACGGTTGGCGAGTTCACGAACACCACCGCGACGAAGACGATCAGGATGCCGCCGGGGATGTCGAAGAGGTCGAGCGCGTCGGGCCAGAAGTTGATCGGCGTCCGGTCCTGGCTGATGACCGAGAGGTAGAGCAACCCGCCGATCAGGACGACGCCGCCGAGATAGAGCTTCTGCTTCATGGGCTGGGTATAGAAGCGCGAGTTCAGCAGCACCCACAGGAACAGAAGCGGGAACAGGAACAGCACCATCGCCATGAACGAGGGCAGCCCCGTCTGCACGATCTCGGGCGTCACCAGCAGGTAGAACAGCAGGATGACGGGGAAGGCGAGAATGAGGTTGGCGAGGAACGACAGAACGGTGTCGAGCCGCCCGCCGTAATAGGCCGCCGGCAGGCCCAGCGTTATGCCGACCATGAAGGCGAAGAGCGTGGCGAGCGGCGCGATCTGCATGACCACCGTGGAGCCCGCGACCATGCGCGAGAACACGTCGCGGGCGAGGTTGTCGCCGCCCAGCAGATAGTATGGTCCCGATTGCTTTAGCCCGAGAGGGCTTTCGACATTGAACGTGTATACAGAGCCCTCGGGCACGGGTGTGCCCAGCGTGGCGTTCTTCAGCCCCGAGACCTGCGCGAGCGGGTCGTGGGTGACGATGGCGTCGGCGAAGATGGCGGTGAAGACCCAGAACAGCACCAGCGCGAAGCCGATCATGCCGATCGTGGAGTCGAAGAGCTTGCCGTAGAGGCCGAGCCGGCGCTTGAAGACGATCGAAAGCGCGAAGACCGCGACCATCCCGATCCAGACCGGCGTGAACTGGACGAACACCTGGGCGGCGATGGCGCCCCAGCCGAGCGGTTCCATGTCAGTCGCTCCTCACGAGATCCGGATGCGGGGGTTGAGGTAGACGTAGCCGATATCCGAGATCAGCTGCGTCACCAGCACGACGATGACCGAGACGACCGAGACCGCGAGCAGCAGCTCGATGTCGTTGTTGCCGGCCGCCTGCACCAGAGTCCAGCCGAAGCCCTTGTAGTTGAACAGCGTCTCGACGATCACCACGCCGTTCAGCAGCCACGGGAACTGCAGCATGATCACCGTGAAGGGCGCGATCAGCGCGTTTCGCAGCGCGTGCTTCATCACGATGTTGCGGAAGCTCACGCCCTTGAGGCGCGCGGTGCGGATGTATTGCGCGGTCATCACCTCGGTCATCGAGGCCCGCGTCATCCGCGCGATGTAGCCCATCCCGTAGAGCGCGATGGTGATGACGGGCAGGGTGAAGTTGCGGAAGGTCACGTCGTCCATCGCCGACGTCGCGGTGCCGTTGAACCATCGCAGGCCCACGGCGGACGAGGCGAAGACCGCGATCAGGATGACGCCCGAGACGTATTCGGGCGTCGCCGTCGAGACGATCGAGACGGTGGAGAGCGAGCGGTCGGTGCGCGAGCCCTCGCGCATCCCCGCGAGCACCCCGATCAGCAGCGCCATCGGCACCATGACGACCATGACCCAGAACATCAGGATGCCGGTCAGGCCGAGGCGGGTGGCGATGATCTCGGACACCGGGGCGCGGAACACGGTGGAATAGCCCCAATGGCCCTGCAACACGCCGCAGAAGGCCGGCGGCGCCTCGCCTTCGGCCAGCGGCGGCATGCCTTCCGCGATGCACCGGCCCACGGGATCGCCCTGCGCGGTCTCGCCCACCCATCCCGGCAGCACGCCCAGCCACTCGCCGTAGCGGACGAAGACCGGCCGGTCGTAGCCGCGGTTCGACAGCCAGATTTCCACCTGCTCGTCCGTCATCCGCATGTTGCCCTGCGTCTTCGCCAGCTTCTCGAGATTGGGCTGCAGGTTCGTCAGGAAGAAGACGATGAAGGTCAGGCACAGGACGGTCAGGAGCATCACGCCGAGACGGCGCAGGATGAACAGGGCCATGGGCACTCCTGTCGAGGGGGCGGCCGCGTCGGGCGCGGCCCCCGGTCACGGCGGCGGCGGGGCGGTCGGGGCGCGGTGCCCCGACCGCCCCGCCGCATCAGGAGGCGAAGCCGAACTTGTAGAGGTGGAACTCGTGCGACGGGTGCTTCTCGGCGTTCACGACGTTGCCGTTGTGATGGTTGTAGAGCGACCGCCAGTAGGGCTGGATGATCACCGCGTCGTCCCGCATCTTCTGCTGGATCTGCGCCATCACCTCGCGCCGGGCGTCGGCGTCGGCGATCGACAGGGCCTCGGCCATCAGCGCGTCGAACTCGGGGCTGGCGTAGGCGCTCTCGTTCCACGCCTCGCCCGAGCGGTAGGCGAGCGCCATGACCTGCACACCGAGCGGGCGGTGGTTCCAGCTGGTGGCGCTGAACGGGTACTTCGTCCAGTCGTTCCAGAAGGTGGCGCCGGGCAGCACCGTGTGGCGGACGTTGATGCCGGCGTCGCGGATCTGTGCCGCCACGGCGGCGCCCGAGTTGCGCTCCCACTCGTCGTCGACGGTGATCAGCTCGTGCTCGAAATCGGCGAACTCGGTCGCGTCCATCATCTCCTTCGCCGCGTCCGGATCGAAGGGCGCGGGGCCGATATCGGCGTAGGCGGGGTGGATCGGGCAGACATGGTGGTTCTCGGCCACCGTGCCACGGTCGGAATAGCCGAGCTCGAGCACGGTCTCGTTGTCGACGGCGAGCGCCAGCGCCTTGCGCACGTCGACGTCGGCGTAGGGCACGCGGCCCTCGACCTCGGCGATCTGGTTGGTGCGGAAGACGAGGGTGGCGGCGGTGATCGTCTCGGTGCGCGTCCAGCCGATGCCGTCGAGGATGTCGATGAAATCGCCCACCGATTCGTAGAGCAGGTCGACCTCGCCCGATTCGGCGGCCGCCAGCCACGAGGCCGGGTCGGTGCCATAGTCGATGAACTCGATCCGGTCGAGATAGGGCCCGCCATAGACCTCGGTGCCCCACCAGGTGTGGTCCGGGTGCCGCTCGATCACGGCGCGCACGCCTACCTCGATCTCGACGGGCCGGAACGGGCCCGTCCCGATCCCGTGATCGTAGAGGTCGCCCCCGTCGTAGCTGGAATGGGTGATCGCGGCCGGGTAGTCCGACATGTTGGCGATCACGGAGATGTCGGGCGACGCAAGGTTCAGCCGCACGGTCAGGTCGTCGATCACCTCGACGGACCCCTCGCGGGCCTGGCCGGTCTCGGGGTCGATGAGCCCGGTCATGCGCGCGGCCATCGAGTTGTCTTCCATCGAGGTGTCGCACCAGCCGCGGATGTTGCGCGCGACGTCCTCGGCGGTGAACGGATCGCCGTTGTTCCACGTCGCGCCGGGGCGCACGTTGAGGACGTATTGCGTCGCGTCCTCGTTGGCCTCCCAGCTCTCGAGGAGCATGCCGCGGAACGACCCGTCGCGCTGGTATTCCACGAGATACTCGAGGAAGCCCCGGCCCTGGTTGCCGACCTCCGACCAGTCGAAGGCGCGCGGCTCCTTCATCGCCTTGACGCTGGTCTGGATGCGCAGCGTCCCGCCCTGCACCGGCGTCTGCTGCGCCTGGGCGGGCTGGGGTGCGCCGATCAGCGCGTAGGCGCCCGCCGCCGTCACGCCGAGCGCGGTGGCACGGGTCAGGAACTCCCGGCGGCTCAGCTTGCCGGCCAGGTGCTCGCGGGCATACATCTCGGCGCCGGGATGTACGCAACGCCCCGTGTCGATCGATTTCGTCATGGTTCTCTCCCTGTCACCCACTGTCGTGGACATTCTCGCATGTTGCCGGCCCGGGCCGGCTCGCATGTTGCCGGCCCGGGCCGGAACCCTGCACGCCGGCCGCAAGACGGTCGGCCGCCGCTGCTCGCTGGGTATCGACCGGTATTCGGCCCCATTAACGGCCGGGCGTCAACCGCCGCGATTGGCGACGCGAGGTCCGGAAACGACGGGTCGATGCGACAAAAGCGACATCGGCGCGCATCTGCCGTGCCCGAGGCCAGGCCAGGTGCGGGGCGCGCGCCCGGGTCTGCACGGGGCGATCACGGGGCGATCACGGGGCCGAGCGGAACTGCGTCGGCGTCTGCCCGGTGCGGTTCTGGAAGGCGCGGGTGAAATAGGCCGCCGAGCCGTAGCCCAGGATCTGCGCCACCTGCTTGACCGGCAGCGTCGTCTCCGCGAGCAGGCGTCGGGCCTCGAAGGTCACCCGGTCGGCGAGGATATCGGAGGCCGAGCGCCCGCAGGTCTCGCGGCAGACGCGGCTGAGGTGAGTCGGGGTGACGCCGAGCGCCTCGGCATAGTCGCCCACGCCCTGGCCGGTGTAGAGTTGCGCCTCCACCGCCTCGGTGTAGCGGCGCACCAGCCGCAGGCTGGCCGTGTCGGGGCGGGCGTCGTCGGCCGTGGCGATCTGCCTGTCGAGCCAGACCGAGAGCAGGCCGGCATGGTGGTGGATGGCGCGTGCGCGCAGCGGCCGGTCGCCCTCGATCTCGCGGCCGAGCTGTTCGAGGATCGTCGTGATCTCGCCCTGCGCCACAGCATCGCGCACCCTCAGGTGGACCGGTCGCTCCGGCAGGGGAAGGCTCGGCGCCTCCTCGAAGAAGACCGCCGTGCCATAGACCTGCGCCGTCACCTCGAAGCCGTGCATCGTGCGGGGCGGCACGAAGACCGCGTTGTGCGCGCCGTAGCCGCGGGTGAAGCCGGCGACCGTGATCCGACCCTGCCCGCGGGTGAGCCACAGCATCAGCGGCATCCGGTAGGAGCGCATCGCCTCGGTCCGCCAGCGCCCGCCCTTGGCCAGCGCCTGCAGGGGCACGAGGCGCAGCGTGCCCTCGGGCGGCTGCGGGGTGAGCAGCGTGCCGGTGGGCCGCGCGCCCTCGGGCGGGCGTGGCGAGGCGCCCGAGGCGAGCGGCCGTGCGGGCCGCGCCGGGGCGCGGCGGACAGGAGGTGACGCCCGCGCCGGGGCCGACTCTCGCCGCGGCGCGGGCGTCACGGCCGCCAGCCGTGGCGCATCCGCAGGATCCGCCTCTGGAGGGGCGGCGGTGTCCGATACCGGCTCCGCGTCGTCGGCTGGGTCGTCCCCCTCGTCGCCCGGCAGCGCGGCCGCCGCGCTCCGATCCGGGTCGAGGCCGCCTTCTCCGTCGAGGGTGGCCTCCCCGCCGCCCGGCGTCTCCGCCTCCGGGGGGAGCTCCACCGCCGGGGCATCCTCTCCCGAGGGGGCGGTGGCGTCCGACCCGATGCCGGCCGCGGCGAGCGGCCTGGCGGACGGCGCGACCGCCGGGGGCATCCGGTCCGCTGCCCGGTCCGCCGGCGTCTCGGGCGTCGCTCCGCCAGCCTCTTGCCCCTCTCGGCGGGCCTCCGGGGGCGGGGCCGGCAGTTCCGAACGGGGGGCGGCCGCAGGGGCCTGCGGCGGCTCCTCCGAAGCGGCAGGCGGGTGCGCGAGGGCGCGGGCGCCGGGCGCCCTGAATATCCCCGGGCGCGCCGGGCGGCCCTCGAAAGCCGCGGGCGCCTCGGCCAGGCCCGGCGCCGCGCTCTCGCGCGGCTCCGGCACTCTCGCGGGGAACGGATCGTCCGGCGCGGCCGATGCGGTCTCGCGGGCTGCGGATTCGGGGGCAGGGGGCAGAGCCGACGCGCCGGATGTCTCGCGCGACGGCTCCCCCGCGCCCGCGCCCTCGTCGTCGCGCGGCGTCTCCGCCCGGCGGGCGGCGGCGCGGTCGGCGAAGGACCGGGCAGAGAAGAGCGAGCGCATGGGCGACCTCCGGTCGGTTCGGGGCGGTCTGGCCGGGCGGCGCGGGCGGCGCACCGGGCGGGCGACGTCGAAACGCGTGCAGAGTCTCCCCAAGAGCGCGCTGCATCAAGCCCGAATCATGTCGGGTTGGTCCATGCGCGGAAAGGTGCGGCGCCGGTGCCCAGGCCTCGGCCATCGCACGCCGGTGCCATCTCACGCCATCGTGAGCCGCACCCAGCCCTTCATCCGGGCGCGGAACCACGTCCGCTGCCGCTTCGCATAGCGCCGCGTGGCCACGATCGCGGCCGCGCGCGCCGCCTCGAGCGTGATCTCGCCGCGCAGATGCGCGGCCAGTTCCGCGGCGCCGATGGCCCTGTCGCCGGGGCGGCGCCGGTCCCAGTCGGGCAGGGCGGCGCGCACTTCCTCGAGCGCCCCGCCCGCGAGCATGGCGTCGAAGCGCGCCGCAAGCCGGGGCGTCAGCCGCTCCTTCGGCGCCTCGATCACGAAGGTCGCAGCCCGCTCGGGCGACAGAAGCGGCGGCGGCGTAGCATCCTGCCAGCGGGCGAGGCCCCGGCCCGTGGCGCGCAGGACCTCCCAGGCGCGCCGCAGCCGGGCGGGGTTCGCGGTGTCGATCCGCGCCCGCGTCTCGGTGTCGAGGCCCGCCAGCAGCGCCTCGGGCGGCATCGTCTCCGCCTCGGCCCGCACGTCCGCCGGCACCTCGGGGATCTCGGCCAGCCCCTCGGTCGCCGCGCTCAGGTAGAGGCCGGTGCCGCCCACGACGATGGGCCGCTCCGGCCCGGAGAGAAGCGGCGCCAGCTCGCGCAGCCACTGGCCGACCGAATAGGGCGCCGCGCGGTCCACATGGCCGTAGAGAGCATGGGGCACGCGCCGCTCCTCCTCCGGCCCCGGCCGGGCCGTCAGTACCCGCCAATGCGCGTAGACCTGGAGCGCGTCGGCGTTGACGACCACGCCGCCCGCCCGCTCGGCCAGCGCGAGCGCGAGGCCCGACTTTCCCGAGCCCGTCGGGCCCGCGATCATCACCGGCCGGTCGGGCGGCACGGCGGCGAGCGCGGGGGGGAGGTCTGGCGGCCGGTCCTGCGGCCGATCTTCCGGCGAGGGCACGCACGCTCCTTGACGGTTGAAGCCCCCGCGCTTTTCCGACACAGAAGCGCGCGACGAAAGAGGGAAGCGCGCGCATGGCCGACACCGCCCAGGCAGGGGGCCGACCCACCCCGCCCCCCCGCTATTCCCGCGTTCTGCTGAAGATCTCGGGCGAGGCGCTGATGGGCGACCAAGGCTATGGCCTGCATCCGCCCACGGTGAACCGCATCGCCCGCGAGGTGAAGAGCGTCCACGACCTGGGCGTCGAGATCTGCATGGTGATCGGCGGCGGCAACATCTTCCGCGGCCTGTCCGGCGCCGCCCAGGGGATGGAGCGGACCACGGCCGACTACATGGGCATGCTGGCGACGGTGATGAACGCGCTCGCCATGCAGTCGGCGCTCGAGACGCTCGGCGTGTTCACCCGGGTGATCAGCGCCATCCCGATGGACCAGATCTGCGAGCCCTACATCCGCCGCCGCGCCGTGCGCCACCTCGAGAAGAAGCGCGTGTGCATCTTCGCCGCCGGCACCGGAAACCCCTATTTCACCACCGACACGGCGGCGACGCTGCGCGCCAACGAAATGGCCTGCGAGGCGATCTTCAAGGGCACCAAGGTCGACGGCGTCTACGACAAGGACCCGATGGAGCACGCAGACGCGGTCCGTTTCGAGCGCGTCAGCTACGACGACTGCCTCGCCCGGCACCTCAAGGTGATGGACGCCTCCGCGATCGCGCTGGCACGTGACAACGACCTGCCGATCATCGTCTTCTCGCTCGACGAGCCCGGTGGATTCGCCGGAATAGTCGCGGGGGAGGGCACCTACACGGTCGTGGACTAGGGCCGCCGGCGCGGCGCGGGCAAATCCCTTGCCAAGGGATTTGCAAATTCCTTCTGAAAGGAATTTACGCCGCGCCCGGTGGCGGCACTGGCGGCGTCACGCGCGGGGTGCGGCGCCGGGGCGTCACTGCGCGGGCGCCCCCCCATCGCGCCTATACATGGGACGCGCTTGCGGCTATGACGCCGCGGGCAGTCAGTGACCCAACGAGACGCGGAAAGGAACGCGCGCATGTCCGACTACGAGGACCCCGACATCGACGATCTCAAGCGCCGCATGGACGGCGCGATGACGGCGCTGCGCCACGAATTCGCCTCGCTCCGGACGGGCCGCGCCTCGGCCAACATGCTCGAGCCGGTCATGGTCGAGGCCTACGGCCAGATGACCCCCCTTAACCAGGTGGGAACCGTCAACGTGCCAGAGCCACGGATGATCACGCTCAACGTCTGGGACAAGTCGCTCGTGGGAAAGGTGGAGAAGGCGATCCGCAACTCTGGCCTCGGCATCAACCCGGTGGTCGATGGCACGATCATCCGTTTGCCGATCCCCGAGCTGAACGAGGAGCGCCGCAGGGAGCTCACCAAGGTCGCCGCGCAATACGCCGAGAATGCGCGCGTCGCCGTCCGGAACGTCCGCCGCGACGGGATGGATCAGATCAAGAAGGCCCGCGCCGACGGCATGGGCGAGGACGATGAAAAGATCTGGACCGACGAGATCCAGACCATGACCGACGAGCATATCGCCGCCATCGACGCGGCGCTCAAGGCCAAGCAGGCCGAGATCATGCAGGTCTGAGGGCTGCGCACCGGGCTGCGCACCGGGCGGCCCCCGGCCGCCGCCGACCGCCCGCTGCAGAAGGACGTTCCATGACAGAATTCGCGCCGTTCTCCGCCCCGCCCCATTTGCCCTTCGACGATGATCAGGAGCGGGAGAAATCCGCCTTCGGACCCCGCCATGTCGCCATCATCATGGACGGCAACGGCCGGTGGGCGCAGCAGCGGGGGCGGCCGCGCCTGTTCGGCCACCAGGAGGGCGCGCGCCGCGCCGCCGAAGTGGTCGAGGCGTGCCCGCCGCTCGGCGTGCGCTACCTGACAGTGTTCGCCTTCTCCACCGAGAACTGGAGACGCACCCAGGCCGAGGTGGCGGGCCTGATGACGCTCTTCCGCCGCTACATTTCCAAGGAGGCCCGCCGCCTCGTCGAACACGGCGTGCGCGTGCGCTTCATCGGCGACCGCGACCGGCTCGAGCCCAAGCTCGTTCAGGTGATGGACGATCTCGAGGCGCTGACCGAGGGCAACGCCACGCTCCACTTCACCGTCGCGCTCAACTACGGCGGGCGCGACGAGGTGACCCGTGCCACTCGCCGCCTCGCCCGCGAGGTCGCAGCGGGCCGCATCGCGCCCGACGCGGTCGATGCCGAGACGCTCGCGCGCTTTCTCGACACCCACACGCTGCCCGACCCCGACCTCGTGATCCGCACGTCGGGCGAGGCGCGGATCTCGAACTTCCTGCTCTGGCAGTCTGCCTATGCCGAATACGAGTTCGTCGACACGCTCTGGCCCGACTTTACCGCCGACCATTTCGAGCGGATCGTGGGCGAATACGGCACGCGCGAGCGCCGTTTCGGCGCCGTGCGCGGCTAAGCCGCCCGCCGTCCTGCTGCCCCGCCGCCCCGCCCCGCTGCTCCCCTGATGCCGCCGGCCACCGCTCCTGTCTCCCGGTCCGGTCGGCGCGTCTCGATCGAGCGCCGGGCGGGCCACACTCGGCGCCTCCTCGCCCGGCGTGCTCCGCGCGCCGCGAGCCGACCGCCCATCGGCGGAGGCCCGTGCCGTAGAGGCGCTTCGCGCGTCGCCCGATCCGCCCTCTTCGTGCTTCCTTCTGGTCCAGATACGCATCGCACGCCGGTCGTGCGGCGCTGCCGCGTGCCCCGGCGGAGGACCGGCGCCCCCTGTTCCTCGTACGCCGGGCGGGGTAGGGCGAGGCGACGACACGGCGAGCCCGAGGCCCCATGACCGAGACCGATCCGAGCCGATCCCCCTCCCGCTGGATGGACCTGCGGGCACGCATGGCCTCGGGCGCGGCGATGGTCGTGCTGGGAATCGTGGCGATCCGGCTGGGCGGCGTCTGGTTCCAGATGCTCGCCGTCTTCGTTACCGCCGTCATGGTCTGGGAACTCGCCCGCATGATTCGCCCCGCCGGCGACGTGGCGGCGATGCTGCTCGCGGCGCTCACCGCCTCGGTCCTGTCGGGGCTGTTGTCGACTGACGCGGGCTGGCATCTGATGCTGCTCTTCGTGCCGGCGGCGCTCGGCGCGGCGGCGATGCCACGCGAGCGATTCACCTTCTTCCTCTTCGCGCTCGGCATCGTCACCGCGGGCTGGGGGCTCGTGACCTTCCGCGAGGCCCATGGCGGCACGTGGCTGTTCTGGCTCGTCTTCGTCGTGGTGGCGACCGACATCCTGGGCTACTTCGCCGGGCGCCTGATCGGGGGTCCGAAATTCTGGCCGCGCATCAGCCCCAAGAAGACATGGGCGGGCACCGTCGCGGGCTGGCTGGGCGCGGGCGCGGTGGGTGCGCTATTTCTCGCATTCACGGATGCGGGCCGCGACCTAATATGGATCTCGATGGTCCTGTCCTTCGCCTCCCAGATGGGCGATATCGCCGAATCCGCCGTGAAGCGGCGGACGGGAGTAAAGGATTCCTCGGCGCTGATCCCCGGCCACGGCGGGCTGTTCGACCGCTTCGACGGCCTCCTCGGGGCGGCGCTGTTCATGCTGCTGACGGCGCTGGTCGTCGACGTGCCGGAGGTGCGGATATGAGGGGCGAGGCCGAGCGCGCGCCGCGGCGCGTCACCATCTTCGGGTCAACCGGCTCGATCGGGGTCAGCACGGTCGACCTGATCGCGCGGGAGCCCGAGCGGTTCGACGTGGTCGCGCTGACCGGCGGGCGCAACGTCGGCCTTCTGGCCGAGCAGGCGGTCGCGCTCGGGGCCGGGCACGCCGTCACCTGCTGGCCCGAGTGCCTTGCCGAGCTGCGCGAGCGGCTCGCGGGCACCGGCATCACGAGCGCGGCCGGCCCCGAGGCGGTCGAGGAGGCGGCGACGCGCCCCGCGGACTGGATCATGTCGGCCATCGTCGGCGCGGCGGGCCTCGCGCCGGGGCTGCTCGCGCTCGAGCAGGGCACGACGCTGGCGCTCGCCAACAAGGAGAGCCTCGTCACCGCGGGGCCGCTGCTGATGGGCACGGCGGCGCGGCACGGCGCGCGGGTTCTGCCTGTCGACAGCGAGCATTCCGCGATATTCCAGGGGCTTGTAGGCGAAAGCTCAAGCGATGTGGAAAGAATCGTCATCACCGCCTCGGGGGGGGCCTTCCGCGACTGGCCGCTCGAGAGCCTCGCCGCCGCCACGCCGGAAGAGGCCTCGACCCATCCCAACTGGGCGATGGGGCAGCGGATCACGGTCGATTCCGCCTCGATGTTCAACAAGGCGCTGGAAGTCATAGAGACAAAAGAGTTTTTTGGAATAGAGCCCGGCCGGATCGAGGTCGTCGTCCACCCCGAGAGCCTCGTTCACGCGCTGGTGGGCTTCCGCGACGGGGCGCTGATGGCGCATGTCGGCCCGCCCGACATGCGGCATGCCATCGGCTACGCGCTCAACTGGCCCGAGCGGCGGCACCTGCCGGTGGCCCGGCTCGATCTCGCGCAGATCGCCACGCTGACCTTCCGCGCACCGTGCGAGACGCGCTGGCCGGCGCTCAGGCTGGCGCGCGAGGTGATGCGGACAGGCGGGCTGGCGGGCGCGGCGTTCAACGCGGCCAAGGAGGCGGCGCTCGACCACTTCCTCGACCGGGCCATCCGCTTCACCGACATGGGGCCGGTGGTGGAGCGCGTGCTCGAGCGCATGGATGCCGAGAATGCCCTGAAAACTGACGGATTGAGCCTTGATGCCGTCAGGCATGCGGACCATCTGGCAAGAGCGCGCGCGGCCGAGGCCGCGGCCGATCTGGCCACCACGGCCTGACCCCGCAGGACAGGGCCCCCGCGACAGGGTTCCCCAGAAAAGGACGCCGCGACCGCATGGACCTCACCAGCCTGATTCCGACCTTCGGCGGCCTGATCTGGACGCTCGCCGCCTTCGTCGTCGCCCTGTCGATCATCGTCGCGGTGCACGAGTTCGGCCACTACATCGTCGGGCGCTGGTCGGGCATCAAGGCCGAGGTCTTTTCGATCGGCTTCGGCCCGGTGCTATTCTCGCGCACCGACAGGCGCGGCACGAAATGGCAGTTCGCGGCGTTGCCCTTCGGCGGCTATGTCAAGTTTCTCGGCGACGCCTCGGCCGCTTCCGACAAGGCGGCCGACGATTACGACGAGCTGCCCGAGGCCGAGAAGCGGCACACGATGCACGGCGCGCCCCTCTGGGCGCGGGCGGCGACGGTCGCGGCGGGGCCCGCGTTCAACTTCGTCCTGTCCATCCTCGTCTTCGGCGCGATCGGCATGGCGCAGGGCACCCCGCGCGAGCCCGTGGTGATCGACGACCTCAAGCCGCTGCCCGCCGAGATGGAGCGGCTGCGGCCCGGCGACACGGTGCTTGCGGTCGGCGGCACCGAGGTCGGCACCTACCAGGAGTTCTACGCCGCCATCGACGCGCTGCCCCCCGAGCCGACCGTGCCCTACACGGTCGAGCGCGACGGCCGCGTCCAGCAGGTCGAGGCCGCCTATCCCTTCCCCCCGCTGATCGACCAGGTCCAGCCGCGCTCGGCGGCGATGGATGCCGGCCTCGGGCGCGGCGACGTGATCGTCGCGGTGGACGGTCGGCCGATCGCGGCCTTCCGCCAGCTGCAGGAGATCGTGGCGGAGTCGGAGGGGCGGCCGCTGCAACTTGACGTGTGGCGCCCCGACCGCGACGGCCAGGGCGGCGAGGTGCTGGAACTCGCGCTCGCGCCCCGCTCGGTCGATCTGCCCACGGGCGACGGCGGCTTCGAGACGCGCTGGCTGGTCGGGATGACGGGTGGCCTCGCCTACGAGCCGGCGACAGCGATGCCGGGCCTGTTCGAGTCGCTGGGCTACGGGGTGAACCAGACGCTGTTCATCATCGAAAGCAGCCTGTCGGGCCTCTGGCACATGATCACCGGCGCCATCTCGACCTGCAACCTGTCGGGGCCGATCGGCATCGCCGAGGCGTCGGGTGCGGTGGCGAGTCAGGGGGCGCAGAGCTTCATCTGGTTCATCGCCGTGCTGTCGACGGCGGTGGGGCTGCTCAACCTCTTTCCGATCCCCGTGCTCGACGGCGGGCACCTGGTGTTCCACGCCTACGAGGCGGTGCGCGGCCGGCCGCCCTCCGACAAGGCGCTGCGCATCCTGATGGGGACGGGCCTGACGCTAATGCTGGCGCTGATGCTCTTCGCCATCACCAACGACATCTTCTGCCCCTGAGCGCCGCGCCGGCCCGTATCTGCCCGGGCCTCGTCGGTCGAAATCCGCCGATCCGCGGGGCCGCGCCGGCACGCCGCCTGCGCAACGGGATCGTGCCAAAAATCGGCCATATTGGCGGGCGATTTCCCGACCGCGAGTGAGGGAGCGTATCCATGCAGGCCATGACCCAAGGTTACCGCAGTCTCAGCCTGATCATCGACGTGCACGGCGACAAGCTGCTCTATGCCGCGACAGTCGCCGCGGCGCTCGCCCTCGGCGCGGGTGTGGGCACGGTGTTCGCCACGGCCCCTTGACGCCTTTGCCTTCGGTCCGTGGCGCGGCGTCCCTGGCCCCGGCCCCTCTGGCCTGGCGCCTCTGGCCCGGACGCACTGGCGTGACATCCTCGGCCTGATGCCCTGTCCCTGACGGCCTGTCCCTGACGGCCTGTCCCTGACGCCCCTGGCCTTGCGGGGCCACCCCCGGGGCGGCCAGGCGCCGCGCGGGCTCGCCCGCATCTGCAGCCGTCCACCGCGGCAGCCCGGCGCGGACTCGTCGACTGTCGACCGCGTGCCTCGCTTCGCACCGATCCGCATCCGGTGTGCCGACGCGTTTTGACAAGGCGCCGCAGGCCCGGTAGCAAGCCTTCAGTCGGGGTGCGCGAGGGGGCAGCGGCATGTGCGATCGTGGCGGAGCATCGGTCGGCGGGGCGCGGCGCATTCAGCCTCGAGATGCCTTGCGAATGGCGCTTCTGGCCTCCGCCGTCGCCGTTGCTCCGGCCCTTGCCGTCGCGCAGTCCTTCGTGTTCGACCGGCTCGAGGTGGAGGGCACACAGCGCATCCAGCCCGCCACGGTGGCCGAGCTCGCCGGCATTCCGCGGGGCGAGGCCGTGGGCGCCGCGCAGGTCAATTCCGCGCTCCAGAACCTGCAGAACTCGGGCCTCTTCGAAGAGGTCGAGGTGGTGCCGCAGGGCCGCACGCTCGTCGTGCGCGTGCAGGAATACCCGACGATCAACGTCATCGCCTTCGAGGGCAACCGCTCGCTGTCCGACGACGACCTGGCAGAGGTGGTGCAGTCGCGCTCGCGCCGGGTCTACTCGCCCGCCCAGGCAGAGGGCGACGCCGCCCTGATCGCCGAGGGCTATCGCCAGCAGGGCCGGGTGGCCGCCTCCGTCACCCCGCGGATCATCCGCCGCTCGGAGAATCGCGTCGATCTCGTGTTCGAGATCCAGGAGGGCCGCGTCACCGAGACCGAGCGCATCTCGTTCGTCGGCAACCGCGCCTATTCCGACCGCCGCCTGCGCCGCGTGATCGAGAGCAAGCAGGCCGGCGTGCTGCGCGCCTTCATCCGCGCCGACACCCTGATCGAGGATCGCATCGACTTCGACCGGCAGCTTCTGACCGACTTCTACCAGTCGCGCGGCTACGTCGACTTCCAGGTGCTGTCGGCCACGCCCCAGGTCGACCGCGAGCGCGATTTCTTCGCCATCACCTTCACCGTGCGCGAGGGCCAGCAATTCAGCGTGGGCGACGTGGGCGTGAGCAGCGAGATCGCGGCGATCGACCCCGACGCCTACGCCAACGCGATCCGCCTGCGCGACGGCGTCATCTACAACCCCGCGCTGATCGAGCGCGACATCGCCCGGCTCGAGCGGCTGGCGGTGCGCGAGGGGCGCAACTTCGTGCGCGTCGAGCCGCGGGTGACGCGCAACGATCGCAACCTGACCCTCGACATCGAGTACGTGCTCACCCGCGGCCCCCGCGTCTTCGTCGAGCGGATCGACATCGAGGGCAACACCGCCACGCTCGACCGGGTCGTGCGGCGGCAGTTCGACGTGGTCGAGGGCGACCCGTTCAACCCGCGCGAGATCCGCGCCGCGGCCGAACGGATCGAGGCGCTGGGCTTCTTTGCCGAGACGGACGTGAACACGCGCGAAGGCACCGCGCCCGACCAGGTGATCGTCGATGTCGACGTCGAGGAGCAGCCGACCGGCTCGCTCGGCTTCGGCGCGAGCTATTCCAGCGTCGACGGCATCGGCTTCTCGATCAACTTCTCCGAGCGCAATTTCCTCGGGCGCGGGCAGGCGCTGTCGTTCGACATCAACAGCACCGGCCAAACGACGAGCTTCGGCTTCAACTTCGCCGAGCCGGCGTTCCTCGGGCGCGACCTGACCTTCGGCATCTCGGCCTTCTACCGCGAGAGCGAGCAGAACTTCACCCGCTACGACACCCGCCGTGCCGGCATCGCGCCGCGCCTCTCCTTTCCGATCAGCGAATCGACCCGGCTCGAGCTGCGCACCGAGGTCGGCTACGCCGAGGTGTTCAACGTCGATCTCGGCTTCCCCGAAGACAGCGACGAGCCGGGCGACACCGGGTCGTCCGCCATCCTGCGCGCCGAGGAGGATCTCGGCGGCCTCTACAGCGCCTCGGTCGGCTACAGCCTCTCCTACGACAGCCGGCGCGTCGGTCTCGACCCGATCTCGAGCATCCAGCTGCGCTTCAGCCAGGATTTCGGCGTGCGCGACGACGATGCGACCTTCATCCGGTCGGAGGTGCTCGCCCGCGCCCGGCGCGAGATCTTCAACGAGGAAGTCTCGCTTCTGGCCGAGTTCGAGGCGGGCTCGCTCGCCTATTCGGGCGGCAGTTCGATCGTGACCGAACGCTTCTCGCTCGCCCGCAAGATGCGCGGCTTCGAGCCGAACGGCCTCGGCCCGCGCGACCTCGCCGTCGAGAACGAGGACCCGCTGGGCGGCGACCTCTACGCCGTGGCGCGGTTCGAGGCGGGCTTTCCCCTCGGCCTGCCCGAGGAATACGGCATCTCGGGCGGCGTCTTCTACGACATCGGCTCGGTCTGGTCGCTCGACGATACCGCCGGCGGGCCGGAGGGCAACGACGAGGTCGACGACAGCCTTATCTGGCGCTCGGCGGCGGGCTTCTCGATCTTCTGGGACACGGCCCTGGGGCCGCTCCGCTTCAACTTCTCGCGGGCCCTCATGAAAGAGGATTACGACGAGGAGCAGAATTTCGAGTTCACCATCTCGACCCGCTTCTGATGGCGCGCGCCCGATGAGAGGGCGGGCGCTGATCCTCGCGGCGCTCGCGGCCGCGCCCGCCCAGGCGCAGCAGGGCGAATTGGGCGCGTCGGGGCTCGTTCCCGCGCAGGGGCGCGGGTTCCCCGAGTTTCCGGTCGCGCGGCCGCAGGCCCCGGTGCTGACGCTCGATCAGGAGCGGCTCTTCGCCCAGTCGCAATTCGGGCAGAGGGTGCTGGCCGAGATCGACGCCGCCTCGAAGGAGCTGGCCGCCGAGAACCGCGAGATCGAGGCAGAGCTTCTGGCCGAGGAGCGCGAGCTGACCGAGCTGCGCGCAGAGCTGCCGGCCGACGAGTTCCAGGCCCGCGCGCAGGCCTTCGACGACAGGGCCGTCGGCTTCCGCCGCCAGCAGGACGCCAAGGCCCGCGCCCTCCAGGGACGCGACGAGGCCGAGCGGGCGGCCTTCTTCCGCGCCGTCTCGCCGATCCTGTCCGATCTCGTGGCCGAGCTGGGCGCGGTGGCGATCCTCGACGATCGCGCGGTGCTCTTCGCCGCGCCCGCGATCGACGTGACCGACCGCGCCATCGCCCGCGTCGACGCGCGGATCGGCGCGGGCGAGGCGCTCTCGCCCGAGGGCCCGATGGTGCCGGAGAACCCGGCTCTTGAGCCCGCCTCGGACCTCCCCGACGCTGGGGGAGACAGTGGCGACACGGTCGGGCCCGGCCTCCTGCCCGGAGGGGGGCAGCCGGAGAACGGGGAAGGGCAGGGCGCCGGCGACTGACCCCCTCGGCCGCGCGCGCCGTGGCCACGCCTGTCCGGCCGCACTCGCCGCCTCTCCTGCGTCTTGCCCGTGCCCGCTTGCCCGTGCCGCTTGCCCGTGCCGCTTGCCCGTTCCGCTTGCCCGTTCCGCTTGCCGGTCGTGCGCCGCACGAGCCGCCCCCACGCGCCGCGCGGATCGCTCCGGGCGGGCCGGTCGCTTGCCGCCCGCCGCGCCGGGGTGCTAGGGGAGAGCCGAGTTTTTCCGGGGCGAGCGGCCCCGCCCTGACCGAGTAGGCCCGATGAGCGCACCCGAGCACGCCGCCACCCCGCAGGTGGCCGAGCTGGACCTGATCCAGAAGATCCTGCCCCACCGCTACCCCTTCCTGCTGGTCGACCGCGTGCGCGACATCGTGCCCTTCGACTCCTGCGTCGGGATCAAGTGCGTGACGTCCAACGAGCCGCAGTTCCAGGGCCATTTCCCCGGCAACCCGGTCATGCCCGGCGTGCTGATGATCGAGGCGATGGCGCAGACGAGCGGCGTGCTGATCGGCGTCTCGCGGGGGCTGACCTCGACGCTGATGATGTTCTTCACCACCGTCGACAAGGCCAAGTTCCGCCGCGTGGTCGGCCCCGGCGACGTGCTCGAGATGCATGTCACCGGCAAGCGCATCGGCAGCAAGGTCGGCAAGTTCGAGGGCCGCGCCTATGTCGGCGACGATCTCGCCTGCGAGGCGGAGTTCACGGCCATGCTGCAGAGCGCCGAGGGCGGCGCCTGATGGGCGTCGACCCGTCCGCCACGGTCCATCCCACCGCGCTCGTCGAGGACGGCGCCGAGATCGGGCAGGGCGCCCATGTCGGCCCATTCTGCGTGGTCGGGCCCCTGGTGCGCCTCGGCGCGCGCGTGACGCTCAAGAGCCACGTCGTGGTGACGGGCGACACCCGCATCGGCGACGAAACCATCGTATTCCCCTTCGCCGTGCTGGGCGAGATCCCGCAGGATCTGAAGTTCGGCGGCGAGAAGACGCGCCTCGAGATCGGCGCGCGCAACCGCATCCGCGAGCACGTCACGATCCACACCGGCACCGAGGGTGGCGGAGGGCTGACACGGGTGGGCGACGACTGTCTCATCATGGCCGGCGCGCACGTGGCCCATGACTGCCGGGTGGGCGACCGGGTGATCCTCGTCAACAACGCG
Organism: Rhodobacteraceae bacterium HLUCCA09; assembly: GCA_001314685.1. Taxonomy (GTDB): domain Bacteria; phylum Pseudomonadota; class Alphaproteobacteria; order Rhodobacterales; family Rhodobacteraceae; genus HLUCCA09. The sequence continues at coordinate 39,283 of LJNT01000226.1, read as the reverse complement.
GGCATCGCGGGGCACGTCACGATCGAGGACGAGGTGATCGTGGGCGGCCTGTCAGGCGTGCACCAGTGGGTGCGGATCGGGCGCGGCGCGATGATCGGCGCCGTCACCTTCGTCGCGCACGACGTCATGCCCTACGGGCTCGTGCATGGCGAGCGGGGGCGGCTCGACGGGCTCAACCTCGTCGGGCTGAAGCGCAAGGGCCGCAGCCGCGAGGAGATCGCCGCCCTGCGCGCCGCCTTCGCGGCGCTTTCGGGCGGCGAGGGCGCCTTTCAGGAGCGCGCGCGCGCCCTCGACACCGACAGCGCGCTGGTGCGCGAGGTCGTGGCGTTCGTCACCGCCGCGAGCGGGCGCTCCTTCCTGACGCCGCAGAGGGGCGAGGCGTGACCCATATCGCCCTCGTCGCCGGACGGGGGGCGCTGCCGGCCCGGCTGATCGCCGCCTGCGAGGCGCGGGGCGACAGGGTGACCGTGTGCGGGCTCGACGGCTTCGCTCAGGATCTGCCGCGCAACGACCGGCCCTTTCGCCTCGAGACGCTGGGCAGCCTGCTGGCCGATCTGCGGGCCCAGGGCGCGCAGGAGGCCTGCCTCGCAGGCGCCGTGCAGCGCCCCGCGCTCGATGCCTCCGCCGTCGACGATGCGACCGCCCCGCTGATGGAGCGCGTCGCGTGCGCCCTCGCGGCGGGCGGCGACGACGGCGCCCTGCGCACGCTGCTGGTGCTGTTCGAAGAGGCGGGGCTGCGCGTGCGCGGCGCGGCCGATCTCGTGCCCGATTTCCTGCCGCCAGAGGGCGTTCTGACCGCCGCGCGGCCCGCCGAGGGCCATGCGCGCGACGCCGCCCGCGCGAGCGAGACGCTCGCGCTCATGGGCCGGGCCGACGTCGGCCAGGCCTGCGTGGTGCGCGGCGGCCATGTCCTTGCCGTCGAGGCGCTGCCCGGCACCGACTGGATGCTCGAGAGCCTCGCCGCGCTGCCCCCCGACCTGCCGAAGCATCTCCGCTCCGGAGGAGTGCTCTACAAGGCGCCGAAGCCGGGGCAGGATCGGCGGGNNCCTGCCGCTGATCGGCCCCGCCACGGTCGCCGCCGCCGCGCGGGCCCGCCTCGACGGGATCGCGCTCGAGGCGGGCGGCGTGATGGTGCTCGACCGGGCCGAGACAGTGGCGGCGGCCGACGCGGCCGGCCTCTTCCTGTGGGTGCGCCGCGCCCAGCCAGACCCGGAATGATCCGTGCCTTCGTGATCGCGGGCGAGCCCTCGGGCGACCGGCTGGGCGCCGCGCTCATGGCGGGCCTTGCAGAGCTCGCGCCGGGCACCGCGTTTTCCGGCGTGGGCGGGCCGGAGATGGCGGGGCAGGGGCTGCGCTCGCTCTTCCCGATGGAGGAGCTGTCGGTGATGGGCCTGGCCGAGGTGCTGCCGAAATACGTCGCGCTGAAGCGGCGGATCGCGCAGACGGCCGAGGCGGTCGTGGACGAGGCGCCCGACGTGCTGATCGGCATCGACAGCCCCGATTTCTGCCTGCGGGTGGCGACGCAGGTGCGCGCGCAGCGCCCCGGCCAGCGGATCGTCCACTACGTCGCCCCCTCGGTCTGGGCGTGGCGGCCGCGGCGGGCCGAGAAGATGGCGGGCCGCGTCGACCAGGTGCTGGCGCTGCTGCCCTTCGAGCCGCCGTTGATGGAGGCCGCCGGCATGCGCTGCGATTTCGTGGGCCACCCCGTCGCCGCCGAGCCGGTGGCGACCGCGGCAGAGATCGCCGGATTCCGGAGCGCCCACGGCCTCGGCGACGCGCCCCTGCTCGCCGTGTTGCCCGGCTCGCGCGCGGGTGAGGTCGCGCGCCTCGCCCCCCGCTTCGGCGCCGCGCTCGCCCGGCTCGGCCGGCCCGACCTGAGGGTGATCGTGCCGACGCTGCCGCATCTGGAGGCGCGCCTGCGCGACGCGGTGCGGGGCTGGCCCGGCGATGCCCTCGTTATCGCGCCGGGCCCGGCGGAGAAGCGCGCGGCCTTCGCCGCCTCGCTGGCCGCCCTCGCCGCTTCGGGCACCGTGTCGCTGGAGCTCGCCGCCGCCGGCACGCCCATGGCCATCGCCTACGACATGGCGCCGCTCACCCGCGCCATCGTCTCGCGGATGCTGCGGATCGACACGGTGACGCTTGTCAACCTCGTCTCCGAGACGCGCGCGGTGCCCGAATGCCTCGGCCGCAACTGCACGCCGGGCTGCATCGCGGGGGCGCTCGCGGCCGTGCTCGCCGAGCCGTCGGCGCAGCACGACGCGATGGCGGCGACGATGGCGCGGCTCGGCCGGGGGCAGGAGCCGCCCGGCCTGCGTGCCGCCCGAGCGGTCCTCGACGGGCTGGCACAACAGGGGCCGCGCCCCGCCTGATTTTCGCTCACCGGCGCCGCCCGCGTGCCTGCCGGAGCGGCAGATGTCGCGCCGCGGCGCGGCGGCGTCGTTTTCGCTGCGTCCTGTGCGGATCATCCGTGACACTCGGCGTGTATCGGCCCGGCCACGCCGCCCGGCGCCGACCCCGCGAAAACCAGACCTTCCGGCCCGGACAGGCCGGCCGCTTCCACCGCGCGCCCTGCCGTGGCGCCCCGTCGCGAGGTGTCCGCCCATGATTATCTTTGTCGACATGGAGCCCCACGGCCCCCGCATCGCCCCCGAGATCAGCCGGATGTGGGCAGAGCATACGCTGAAGGCCAAGTACCGACTGGAAGAGATCGCCGAGTGCCCGGTGCTCATCGTCCGCCACGATCGGTTCACGGTGGACATGCCGGCGCGGATGGGCGCGCGGGCGGTGATCCTCGGCGGGCACATGACCGAGGTGTCGGACTATGCCCCCGGCACGCGCGACGCCGTGCTGGCCTATGCGCGCAACCCCGACCTGCCGCTTCTGGGTATCTGCGGCGGCCACCAGCTGATCGCCGAGGCCCATGGCGGGCGGACGGGGCCGATCACGCCGGGCACCGTTCCGGCCGACGATCTGCCCTGCCTTGCCGCGTCCGACCTGCGCGCGATCCGGGTGGAGAGTCCGCATGGCCGCGTGGGCTATCTCGCCGCCCACCGGGCCGAGGCGCACCCCTTGTTCGACACGCTGCCCGAGAGACCGCGGTTCCTTCACCTGCATTACTGGCACGTGGCCGAGCTGCCCGCGGGCTTCCGCGTGCTCGCGCGCTCGGCCGACGGCGTGGTGCAGGCGATGGCGCACGAGAGCCGGCCGATCTTCGGCACGCAGTTCCACCCCGAGGCCTTCTCCGACGACGTGCCCGAGGGCGCCGCCCTGCTTGCGGCCTTCCTGCACGGGGAATGGACGGAGCCGCGCCCGACGCATCTGCCCGAGGCGTCCCGTCCGCTGCCGGCGATGACCCACCCCGGCGCGATCGGCGCGATGCAGACCACGGTCGCCGACCCGCTGGGCCACGCGCCCGAGCACCACGCGCCCCTGCACGCTCCCTCGACCGAGGGCTGACCTCCGACCGTGTCGCGGGACGCGCGCGCTCCCGGGCACGCCTGCGCGCCACCCCCGGCTTCTTTCTGTCTCAAATACGCATCGCCTAACGCCGGCCCGCAGGCGCGACGGTCAGCCCCTGTGGATCCAGCCGCCGCCCAGGACGCGGGTGCCGTCCGTCTCGTAGAAGACGCAGGCCTGGCCGGGGCTGACGCCCTCCTCGGCGACGATCAGCTCCACCTCGCCGGTGGTCGGGCCGGTGGGGCGCAGGATCGCCTCGCGCGGCGGCCGGGTGGAGCGGATGCGGGCCGAGAGGTGCCATTGGGCGCGGCTGTCGAGCGGCGAATCGCCCAGCCAGTTGATCTCCTTTACCGGCACGGTACGGGTGGCCAGCGCCTCCTTCGGGCCGACGATCACGCGCCGTGCCTCCGGGTCGAGTTTCACCACGTAGAGCGGCTCGGACAAGCCGCCGATGCCGAGGCCGCGGCGCTGCCCGATGGTGTAGTGGATCACGCCGCGATGGGCGCCCAGCACCCGCCCGTCGAGATGCACGATCTCGCCCGGCTCGCCCGCGCCCGGGCGCAGCTTTTCGATCACGCTCGCATAATCGCCGTTCGGAACGAAGCAGATGTCCTGGCTGTCGGGCTTGTCGGCCACCGCCAGCCCGTGCTTCGCCGCCAGCGCCCGCGTCTCGGCCTTGGTCGCGAGCCCCCCGAGCGGGAAGCGCAGGTAGGCCAGCTGCTCCGCCGTCGTGGAGAACAGGAAATACGACTGGTCGCGCGCGGGGTCGGCCGCCATGTGCAGCTCGGGCCCCGCCGCGCCCGTCTCGCGGCGGATGTAGTGGCCGGTCGCCATGCAGTCGGCGTCGAGGTCGCGCGCCGTCTCCAGCAGGTCGCGGAACTTCACCCGCTCGTTGCAGCGGATGCAGGGCACCGGCGTCGCCCCACCCAGATAGCTGTCGGCGAACTCGTCGATCACCGCCGCGCGAAAGGCGTTCTCGTAGTCGAGCACGTAATGGGGAAAGCCCATCGCTTCGGCCACGCGGCGCGCGTCGTGGATGTCGCGGCCCGCGCAGCAGGCGCCCTTTTTCGCCAGCGCCGCGCCGTGGTCGTAGAGTTGCAGCGTCACGCCGACCACGTCGTAGCCCTCGGCCGCGAGCTCGGCCGCCACGACGGAGGAGTCGACGCCGCCCGACATCGCCACTACCACCCGCGTCTCGGCGGGGGGCTTGGCGAAGCCGAGCGAATTGGTCGTCACATCGGTGTCGAGGGCCATCGGGCAGGTCCGGTCTGTGAGGGAGCAGAGGAGAAGCGCGCGTGAAATATAGGAAAATTGCCCGCACTCGCAACCGGTGCATTCAGCCAGCGTTAAGCGAGGCACGCAATATCTCCCTTCCGCGAGTTGGGAGATCGAGCGGATGTTCATCAAGAAGATCGACGGCCCGCGCGCCGTGACATTGCCCGACGGCTCGATCATGACCCGGGCCGACCTGCCCCCCGACGATACGCGCCGCTGGGTGGCCAGCCGCAAGGCGGCGGTCGTGCGGGCGGTGCGCTACGGCCTGATCACGCTGGACGAGGCGAAATCGCGCTACGGCCTGTCGGAAGAGGAATTCGAAAGCTGGGCCAACGCCGTGGCCGAGCATGGCGAGCAGGCGCTCAAGACGACCGCCCTGCAGAAGTATCGCTCGCCCCAGCCCCCGTCGGAGTGACCGGCCGCGCGCCCCTCGGGCGGGCAAGGCACGGCCCCGCTCTCGCCAGACCCCGCGGTGCGACACGCCGCAACGATGGAATTGCCTGAGTGTCTGAGTGTCTGAGTGTCTGAGTGTCTGAGTGTCTGAGTGTCTGCGGGACCGGAGGCGTGAGGCGGCTGCCTTCTCACCTCCCGGATGCGTCAAAACCACGCAACCTTGCACATCGGCTGGCTCGGGGGAACGGTTTTGGCAACCATGAGTTGTGCCGAGTCGCGCTTGGGGCGAGTAACGCCAAATTAACCATTTGCGGGGAATGTCCGTCGCGTGAGGGACGGCTAGCGGAGGTTTGACGAGATGCGCGTTCTGCTCGTGGAAGACGATCCTGCGACGGCGAAGAGCATCGAGATGATGCTCACCCACGCCAATCTGAACGTCTACACGACGGATCTGGGCGAAGAGGGGATCGATCTCGCAAAGCTCTACGACTACGATCTGATCCTGCTGGATCTCGGCCTGCCCGACATGACGGGCCACGAGGTGCTGCGCGCGCTGCGCCTGGCCCGGGTCGAGACGCCGATCCTGATCCTGTCGGGGGCCGACGACACCGACAACAAGGTCAAGGGCTTCGGCTTCGGCGCCGACGACTACCTCACCAAGCCGTTCCACCGAGAGGAACTCGTCGCCCGCATCCACGCAATCATCCGCCGCTCCAAGGGCCACGCCCAGTCGATCATCCGCACCGGCAAGGTGACGGTGAACCTCGACGCCAAGACGGTGGAGGTGGGCGGCCGGCCCGTGCACCTGACCGGCAAGGAATACCAGATGCTCGAGCTGCTTTCGCTGCGCAAGGGCACGACGCTGACCAAGGAGATGTTCCTCAACCATCTCTACGGCGGAATGGACGAGCCCGAGCTCAAGATCATCGACGTCTTCATCTGCAAGCTGCGCAAGAAGCTGTCTGCGTCTACCGGCGGCGACAACTACATCGAGACGGTGTGGGGCCGCGGCTATGTCCTGCGCGATCCCGAGCCCGGCGTCGACGCGGGCGACGCGGTGGCGCTCGGCGCCTGAAAGGCGCCGCACCCTTCGTCGTGACGCCCCGGTGTCGCGGCGTACGGGGGGCGAGCCAATCGGCTGCCGTTGGGTTGATCTCCGGCCCTGGTGGTCATGGCCTGCACCGACCCGTGCCGCGCGCGGCGGCACTGGTGCGCGGCACGCCGGGTGCGCGGCACGCCTGGTGCGCGGCACGACGGGTGCGTGGCACGCTTGGTGCGCGGCACGACGGCGAAGCTGCGGCGACCCGGCTCGCCCGCTCGCCTTTCGGCGGCGCGACGGATCGGCTAAGGCCGCGGCATGTCGAGCCCCGCGGCGGCCAGCCCGCCCCTCCACAGCGCCACAACGTCGTTCGACACGACGCCCGAGCCGCTCCGCCTCGCGGGGCTCGCCGTGGCGCGCGGCGGCGTGCCGGTGCTCGCCGGCCTCGAAGCCGAGGTCGTGCCGGGCGAGGCGCTGATCCTGCGGGGGCCGAACGGCTCGGGCAAGACGACGCTGCTGCGCACGCTCGCCGGCTTGCAGCCGCCCGCCGCCGGCACGATCGCCCCGGGGGCGGAGGCGATGGCCTACGCCTCGCACGCCGACGGCAACAAGGCGACGCTGACGGTGCAGGAAAACCTCGGCTTCTGGGCGCGCCTCCACGGCCTTGCCGACATCGCCCCCGCACTCGCCGCCTTCGATCTCGCGCCCCTCGCCGACCGGCCCGCCGCGGCGCTCTCGGCCGGGCAGAAACGCCGGCTCGGCCTAGCCCGGATGGTGCTGACGCGCCGCCCCGTCTGGCTGTTCGACGAGCCCACCGTATCGCTCGACCGCGACGCCGTCGCCCGGTTCGCCGCCGCCGTAACCGAGCATCTGTGCCGGGGCGGCCTCGCCGTGATCGCCACCCATATCGACCTCGGCTTGCCGCACGCCCGCACGCTCGACGTGACCCCCTTCCGCGCCACCGCGGCGCCCGGAGACGCCGCGCATGCGGCCGACGCCTTCGCCGACGACGACGGGAGCGCCTACCTGTGATCGCGCTGCTGGCCCGCGACCTGAGGCTCGCGATCCGGGCCGGCGGCGGCTTCGGCCTCGCGCTCGCCTTCTTCCTGATCGTCGTCACGCTCACGCCCTTCGCGGTCGGGCCGAACACGGCGACGCTCTCGCTCATCGCGCCGGGCATCCTGTGGCTCGGCGCGCTGCTGGCCTGCCTGCTCTCGCTCGACCGTATCTTCGCGCTCGACTGGGAGGACGGCGCGCTCGACCTCATCGCCACCTCGCCCCTGCCGCTGGAAGGGGCCGCCGCGATCAAGGCCGCCGCCCACTGGCTGACCACCGGTCTGCCGCTGACGCTCGCCGCGCCCGTGCTCGGCGTGCTGCTGAACCTGCCGCCGCCTGGCTTTCTCTGGCTCGCGCTGTCGCTCGCCCTCGGCACGCCCGCGCTCTCGGTCATCGGCACCTTCGGCGCGGCGCTGACTGTCGGCGTCAAGCGCGGTGGCCTCCTGATGTCGCTGATCGTGCTGCCGCTCTACGTGCCCACCCTCATCTTCGGCGCCGAGGTGGCCCGCCGGGGCGCCGAGGCGCAGGCCATCGCCACGCCGCTGGCCGCGCTCGCGGCGATCTCGCTCGCCTGCGTCGCGCTCCTGCCGTTCGCGGCGGCCGCCGCGCTCCGCGTCAACCTGCGCTGAGGGGCCACGACCATGTCAGTTGCCCCCGCCCGCGCAGGCACATAAGTTCCGCGCATGTCGCTTTGGGAATACGCCAACCCCACCAGGTTCATGCGCGTCACCGGCGCCGCTCTGCCGTGGCTCTGGGCGCTGACGGCGCTGTGCCTGGCCGTGGGTCTGACCTGGGGGTTCTTCTTCACGCCCGACGATTTCCGCCAGGGCTCGACGGTCAAGATCATCTATCTGCACGTGCCCTCGGCGCTGATGGGCATCAACGCGTGGCTGATGATGCTGGTGACATCGCTGATCTGGCTGATCCGCCGCCACCACGTGAGCGCGCTCGCCGCCAAGGCCGCGGCCCCGGTCGGCGCGACGTTCACGCTCATCGCGCTGGCCACCGGCGCGCTCTGGGGCCAGCCCATGTGGGGCACCTGGTGGGAATGGGATCCGCGGCTGACCTCGTTCCTCGTGCTGTTCCTTTTCTACCTCGGCTACATGGCGCTCTGGGCCGCCATCGAAGACCCCGACACCGCGGCCGACCTGACCTCGGTACTCTGCCTCGTGGGCTCGGTGTTTGCGATCCTCAGCCGCTACGCGCTCGTGTTCTGGAACCAGGGGCTGCACCAGGGCGCCTCGCTCAGCCTCGACGCTGAAGAGAACGTGCACGACGTGTTCTGGTACCCGCTGCTCGTCTGCATCGCGGGGTTCGTGCTGCTCTTCGTGGCGCTCGTCTTCCTGCGGACGCGGACCGAGATCCGTGCCCGCCGGATCAAGGCGCTGGAAACCCGGGCGAGGATGTCGGCCGCATGATGCCCGATCTGGGAAAATACGCGCTCTGGGTGCTGTCGGCCTACGGCGTGTCGATCGCGCTGCTGGCGACGATCACGGTGCTGTCGATCCTGCAGTCGCGGCGGACGCGGCGCGCGCTGCAGGCGATGGAGGCCGGGCGCAAGACGGGGCAGGGCGAGAGTGCCCGCTCGGCGACCCCCGGCACCGTCAAGGAGGCCGCCAATGGCTAGGCTCTCGCCGCTCGTTCTCGCGCCGCCGCTGCTCTTCGCCGGCCTTGCCGCAATGTTCTATTTCGGGATGAACCGCGAGGATCCCGACGCGCTGCCCTCGGCGCGGGCCGGTCAACCCGCGCCTTCGGTCGACCTGGTGCCGCTCGGCGACCGGCCGCTGCTGACCGACGCGGTGCTGGAGGAGGGGGGGGCGAAGCTCGTCAACTTCTGGGCGAGCTGGTGCGGCCCCTGCCGGGCGGAGCACCCTCTGCTGATGGAGCTTGCCGACGAGGGCGTGCCGATCCACGGCGTCAACTACAAGGACGAGGAGCGCAACGCGCTCGGCTTTCTCGCCGAGCTCGGCACGCCCTACGAGACCAACGGCGCCGACCCGTCGGGCCGGACCGGCCTCGAATGGGGCCTCTACGGCGTGCCCGAGACCTACGTGATCGGCGCCGACGGAACCGTGCTGCTCCGGTATGCCGGCCCGCTCACGCCCGAGGTGATGGAACGCCGCATTCGCCCGGCGCTGGCCGAGGCAGACGGCACGGCCCCCCCCCTCAACTGACCGGGCACGCGAGGCCTGCCCGGTGCCGTGCCGTGACACACCGTCGGCCCGCGCGAGATCGCGTGACGAACAGGAGCGGGCGGCCCCGTCCCGGCCCGCCCGCTGCGCCGCGCTCGCGGCAGATCAGGCCTCGTTCGCCTCGGCCTTGGGGGCGCTGTTGGCCGGCGCCGCGGCCCGCTTGGCCCCGGCCGTGCCACCGGAGGCGCTCCCCGGCGCGCCGGCGTTCAGCGGGTCTTCCTGACGCTGCACCGAGCCCTCGAAATGGGCACCGGATTCGATGGCGATGGTCTTGTGAATGATGTCGCCCTCGACGCGGGCGGTGGAGGTGAGCCGCACCTTGAGGCCCCGCACGCGGCCCACGATGCGCCCGTTGACCACCACGTCGTCGGCCATGCATTCGCCCCGGATCGTGGCCCCTTCGCCGACGGTCAGCAGGTGGGCGCGGATGTCGCCCTCGACCGTGCCCTCGACCTGGATGTCGCCGGTCGTCTTGAGGTTGCCGGTGATGGTGAGATCGGAGGACAGGATGGATGCCGGCGGCTTCGACTTCGGTGCCGCGGGGCGCGAGTCGGCGCCGGGCGCGGGCGCGTAGGAGGGCTCGGCGGCCTTCGGGGCGTCGCCCTCCTTGGTGCCGGGGCCGGGCTCGTTGATTCGGCTCTTAGAAAACATCGCGGGCTGCCCTTATGAAGTTCATGGGGTTGATCGGCTCGCCGTTCACGCGCGTCTCGTAGTGGAGATGCGTCCCGGTGGACCGTCCGGTGTTGCCCATATCACCGATGCGCTGGCCTTTCACTACCCTTTCGCCGTCGCTCACGCGGATTCGGCTCAGGTGGGCGTAGCGCGTCTCGATGCCGAACTCGTGCTGGATCTTCACGAGACGCCCGTAGCCCGACAGCCAGCCCGCATGCGACACCACGCCGTCGGCGGTGGCGTAGATCGGCGTGCCGTGCGCCCCGGCAAAATCGGTGCCCGCATGCAGCCGCCCCCAGCGCTGGCCGAAGCCCGAGGTCAGCCTGTAGCCCGACCTGACCGGCATGGAAAACGGCGCCTTCTCGGCGGCGAGACGGTAGAGGTTCATCCGGTCGAGCCCCTTGAGGATGGCGTTGGCGCGCAGTTCCTCCTCGGTGGGCTCGGCGGCCTTGGTCGAGAAGCTGATCGGCGTGAGCGGGCCACCGGTGCCCGAATAGCCCTGCCGCACCGCGTCGAGCAGGCGCTCGGGCGGCAGACCTGCGGCCGAGAACATCTTTTCCAGCGGCTCGACCGAGACGGTCAGCGCCTCCTCGAGCTGGGCGAAGATCTTCTCGTTGCGCGCCCGCGACAGGTCGCGCTCGAATTCGAGCTCATCGGCGAGCGCCAGGGCCTCGGCCGCCGCGTCGGCCATCCTGTCGCGCTCGGCCGCGGTCGACTCGAGCGCGGCGTTGAGGAAGGCGAGCGTCGCCTCCACTTCGGCGAGCTTTGTCTGGCCCTCGGGCCCCGGCCCCTCGCCGCCCTCGAGCGCCGCCACGAGGCGGTCGCGCTCGCCGCGGGCGGCGTCGCGCTCGTCCATCGTGCGGCGCAGGGTGGCCTGGATCACCCCGATGCCCGTTTCCAGCTCGCGCCGCCTGTCCTCGGAGGCCAGAAGCTTCGACTGCATGGCCGAGATCTGCTCCAGCGCGGCGGCAAAGCGCTCCTGCGCGGCGCGCGCCTCCTCCGCGCGGGCGTCGCGGGCGTCGGACATCGCGTTGAGCCGCTGCTCGTAGAGCGCCTGGTTGCGCATCGCCTGCTCGCGCGCGTCGCCGGCCGAGATCGAATCCATCAACAGGATCGCGGTGGCGATGATCGCCCAGCCAACCACGGCGGCGGAGCCGAAGATCGCCACGGCCTGCGTTCCGGGAGAGAGGCGGATGAAGCGGGTCTGGTCAGAATCCGACCTTAGGTAAAGCCTCTGTTCGGGCAGATAGCCCTCGAGAATGCCGCGGAAGCGGTGTGCCAAGATCCCACTCAAGACCTGTCCCCGTATGTCGCGTCGCTGCTCGATCCGGGCGTGGCACCGTCCCCACGCGGCCGCCCGGTTCACGATCTCGATACGCAAAGCGCCCGCATTGGGCAAGTTGACTGTCCAATTCCGACCTCCAGACGCCGGAAATCGGCGGCTTGCCGCCGAAAGCGCGGCCCCGGAGCAACGCGAATGCGGCCACGCGCCGACCGTGGCGCGCCGTGGCCTGCCGTCAGGCGCCGCCCGCGAGCGGCCAGTAGAAATCGGGTGGCAGGCCCGCCTCGGCGCGCTTTTCCTCGTTGAAGGGCGGCTTCGTCCCGCCGCGGAAGTAGCGGCGCACGAGGGCGTGGAAGGTCTCGGTCGGGTCGAGGCCGTCGCGCCCGCACAGCCAGTTGAACCATTTCGAGCCGTAGGCGACGTGGTGGACTTCCTCGGCGTAGATCACCTCCAGCGCGGCGACCGCCTCATCCGCGCCCGCCTTGCGGAAGATCTCGATCATGCCCGGCGTCACGTCGAGCCCGCGCGCCTCGAGCACCATCGGCACCACCGCGAGGCGGCCGTGCAGGTCGCCCGCCGTGTCCTCGGCCGCGCGCCACATCCCGGCATGGGCGGGCAGGGCGCCGTAGTGGCTGCCCATCTCCTCGAGGCAGTCGCACACGAGGTCGAAGTGCCTGGCCTCCTCCGCGCCCGCGCGCACCCAGTCGTCGAAGAACGACAGCGGCACGGGGGCATCGGCGAACCGCGCGACCACGTCCCAGTGCAGGTCGACGGCGTTGAGCTCGATATGGGCGACGGCGTGCAGCAGCGCGATCCGGCCCGCCTCCGTCCCCGGTCGGCGTTTCGGCACGTCGCGCGGGTCGAGCAGCTCGGGCCGCTCCGGCCGGGCGGGGCGGTCGGGCGGGCGCGCCTGACCCAGCGGGATCTCCCGCCCCGCGGCCCGCGCTTCGGCCCAGGCGGCGGCATGGGTGCGGGCGCGGGCGGTCTTGTCTCGGCCATCGGCGGTGGTCAGCACGTCGACGGCCATCCCGGTGAGGGTCTGCATGATCGGGGCCTCTCGCGTTGCTGCGGTCTGCGTCGCCCGGCGCCGATACACGGCCTGCCCGCGCGAGGGAACCGTGCGCGCCGCCTCAGCCCCTGCGGCGGCGCCGTCGCCCGCCCGCGCCCTCGCCGCCGCCGGTGTTGAACGACACCTCGGGCAGAGGCACGATGCTGGCCAGTTCGGGGAACGGGTCGACCGCGTGGGGAAGGGCGTTGGCGGCCACGAAATGCTCCTGGAAGCGGGGCTCGATCGCCGTCTCGACCTTGATGATCCGGCGCACCGTCTGTTCGATCTCGGCCCGCAGCCGCCGGTTGAGCAGCGCCATGCGCGCGCCCGTGCCCGCGGCGTTGCCGGCCGATGTGACGTGCTCGAGCCTGGCGTCGGGGATCATGCCGAGCACCATGGCGTGCTTGGGCGAGATATGCGCGCCGAAGGCGCCGGCGAGCACGATCCGCTCCACCCGGTCGACGCCGCGCGCGTCCATCAGCAGGCGCGCGCCGGCATAGAGCGCCGACTTGGCGAGCTGGATCGCACGGACGTCGCCCTGCGTGACGGCGATGCGCGGCCCGCCCGCGGCGCTGTCGTCGTGGATCAGGTAGGCATGCGTGCGCCCCTCGGCGACGCAGCGCGGGGTGCCGACCTGCTCGGCCGACCCGATCAGGCCGCTCGCGTCGACGATGCCCGCCATGCGCATCTCGGCCACGGCCTCGATGATCCCCGAGCCGCAGATGCCCGTCACGCCCCCCGGCCCGACAGCCTCGGCGAAGCCCGGCTCGTCGGACCACAGCTCGCAGCCAATCACCCGGAAGCGTGGCGCCTTCGTGGCGGGGTCGATCTCGATCCGCTCGATGGCGCCGGGCGCGGCGCGCTGCCCCGCACTGATCTGCGCCCCCTCGAAGGCGGGCCCCGTGGGCGAGGAACAGGCGAGCACCCCCTGGCGGTCGCCCAGCAGGATCTCGGCGTTGGTGCCGACGTCGACGATCAGGGTGAGGGCGTCGGCCCTGTCGGGCGCCTCCGACAGCGCCACCGCCGCGGCATCTGCGCCGACATGGCCGGCGATGCACGGCAGGAGGTGCGCGCGCGCGCCGGGGCTGATCGCGGTCAGCGAGAGCTCGGCCGCCGCCAGCGTCACCGCGTCGGAGGTGGCCAGCGCGAAGGGCGCCTGGCCGAGCTCCACCGGGTCGATCCCGAGCAGAAGGTGGTGCATGACCGGGTTGCAGACGATCACCGCCTCGACAACCGTGCGGGGGTCGACCTGCGCCTCCTCGGCGATGGCGGCGGCGAGATCGTCGAGCGCGGCGCGCACGGCGGCGGTCATCTCGCCCGCGCCGCCGGCGTTCATCATCGCGTAGGAGACGCGGCTCATCAGATCCTCGCCGAAGCGGATCTGCGGGTTCATCACGCCCGACGAGGCGAGAACGCGGCCGGTGACCAACTCGCACAGATGCGCGGCGATGGTGGTCGAGCCGAGATCGATGGCCAGCCCGTGCAGCGGCCCCTCGAGGAAGCCGGGCCAGACGTCGAGGATGGTCGCGGGCCCCTCGGGCTCGGGCTGGTGAAGGGCGACGGTCACCTGCCAGCCGCCCTTGCGCAGAACCGGCTGAAGGCGGGCGAGCACGGGCAGCGGGCACTCGGCGCGGTCGATGCCCCACGTCTCGTGTAGGGCCGCGCGCAGGCGCTGCAGGTCGCCGGCGGGTTCGTGCATGTCGGGCTCGGCGACCGCGACGAAGGCGAGGCGGGTGGCCGGGTCCATCTCGATCGCGCGCTCGGTCGCGGCCTTTCGGACCACCTGTCGGTGCACCTGGCTTTCGGCCGGCACGTCGATCACCACGTCGCCCTGGATCGTGGCCTGGCAACCGAGGCGGCGGCCGGGCTTCAGCCCGCGCTTGTCGTCGTAGCGTTGCTCGACTGCGGTCCACGCCGACAGCGCGCCCTCGCGCGAGGCCAGCCCGTGCTTGGCGAAGTCGCCGTAAGCCGGGGCGACCTGGCAGCGCGAGCAGATGCCGCGCCCGCCGCAGACCGAATCGAGATCGACCCCGAGACGGCGCGCGGCGGTCAGCACCGGCGTGCCGACAGGGAACCGGCCGCGCTTGCCGGAGGGCGTGAAGACGACGAGCGGATCGGCCAAGGCGCTACACCCGAGCGATGCGACGATTATTCGTACGAATAATCGGATCGAAATTTCGTACGAAATTTCGGGTCAGCAGATCACGCGGATCCCGCCGCGATTGCAGATCACGACGAACTGGCCCCCGCACTCGATCATGTGAAACCCGCGGTCTCGGACTTCCTGCTCGAAGCGCGCGCGGCCGATCTCCCGCTCGACCCAGCGCACGTCGCGCCGGACGACGCCGCCCTTGCGAACGGCCTGCGCCGAGAAAATGCGGGCGATCCAGGACTCGGGGCCCAGTGGGCGGGTGATCTGGTCCATGACCCGTCCCTAGCCGAGACACGGTTAACGCCCTCCTAACCGTCATGCGCTCCGCCGCCGACGGCGGCCGCCGCGGCCCGCGCCGGCCTCGGCCGCCGCGCGGGCGGCCTCGGGAAAGCTCTCTCCGGCCCTCACCGCCTCGATCACCCGCGCAAAGCCGATCCACTGGCCGCCATTCGCGTCGTGATCCATCAGCAGGTTCGCCGCGCGGATCGCCTCCATCTCGGCCATCCGCACCGGGTTCATGATCGCGCTCGTCATCCCCGCCCCGATCGCCATGGGCAGGAAGGCCGCGTTGATCCCGTGGCGGTTCGGCAGCCCGAACGAGATGTTCGAGGCGCCGCAGGTGGTGTTGACGCCGAGCTCGTCGCGCAGGCGCCGCACCAGCGTGAAGACCTGCCGCCCCGCGCTCGCCATCGCGCCCACCGGCATCACCAGCGGATCGACCACGATGTCGTGCGGCTTGATCCCGTGATCGGCCGCCCGCTCGACGATCTTCTTCGCCACGGCGAAGCGCACGTCGGGGTCCTCGCTGATCCCGGTGTCGTCGTTCGAGATCGCCACCACCGGCACGTCGTACTTCTTCACCAGCGGCAGGATTGCCTCGAGCCGCTCCTCCTCGCC
This sequence comes from Rhodobacteraceae bacterium HLUCCA09, assembly GCA_001314685.1. Lineage (GTDB taxonomy): Bacteria > Pseudomonadota > Alphaproteobacteria > Rhodobacterales > Rhodobacteraceae > HLUCCA09. The sequence goes on along the minus strand of LJNT01000226.1, from coordinate 23,821 downwards.
GGTGACCGAGTTCAGGAGCGGCCGTCCCTCGGCCTCCTCGAGCCCCGCCTCGAGCGCCGCGGGGACGGACGAGTCGATGCAGAGCGGCACGTCGACCAGCGCCATCACCGTGCGCAGCACCTGCCGCATCAGCGGCGGCTCGGTCAGGTTGGGGTCGGGGTTGGAATTGTAGACGACGCCCGCGTTGATATCGAGCACCATCGCCCCGCAGGCGACCTGCTCCAGCGCGTCCTTCTCGACGGTCGTGAAGTCGCCCGCCTCCAGTTCGGCGGCCAGCTTCCTTCGGCCGGTGGGGTTGATCCGCTCGCCGATCACGCAGAACGGCTCGTCGAAGCCGATGGTGACGGTGCGGGTCCTGCTCTCGACGACGGTGCGCGCCATTTTGGTCTCTTTCGCGGTCTGTGGGCCCCGAGGGGGCCGGGAGGGATCAGCGGGCGGCGGCCTCGCGCGGGTCCGGCGCGGCGGCGAGCAGGCGCGCCGCCCACTCCGCCGAGGCGGCGATTCCGCCGAGCGGGAAGACATGAACCTGTGCGACCTGGAAGGCCGGGTCGGCCCGCTTGTGCGCCGCAAGTTCGCCCAGCATCTCGTTGGGCTCGTAGGGCTTGACCAGCTTGGTGACGTCCCTCGCCCGCCGTTGCAGCACGCGCAGCGAGGGGCCGACGCCGCAGGCGATGGCATACTTGATCATCGTCTGCAGCCTGGCCGGGCCGGCCACGCCCACATGGATCGGCAGGTCGATCCCGGCGTGCCGCAGCCGGTCGGCCCACGCGACGATCGGCGCCGCCTCGAAGGCGAACTGCGTGACCAGCGCCATCTTCGCGTCGGTGCGCTCGGAAAAGGCCTGCTTCCAGCGCAGCGCCTCCATCACGCCCCGTTCGCCGCCGTTCGGGTCGATGTCGCGGTTGCCCTCGGGGTGGCCGGCCACGTGCAGCCGGGTGAAGCCGGCCTTGTCGAACAGCCCCGTCTCGAGCAGTTGCATCGACGAGTGCAGCGCGCCGGCAGGCTGCGCCTCGCCGCCGGCGAGCAGCAGGGCCTCGCGCACGCCGGCCTCGCCCTGGTAGCGGGCGATCCAGTCCTCGAGCGTGGCGATGTCGGGGATGTTGCGCGCCGGAAAATGCGGCATCACCTCGTAGCCCGCGCGCGCCAGCCGCGTCGCCGTCGCCACCATGTCGTCGATCGGGGTGCCGGCGATATGGGCGATGGTGACGCGCGTGGCCTCGGGCAGGAGCGCGTGGAAATCGGCCACCTTGGCGGCCGTGCGCGGCATCACCTCGATCGAGTAGCCCTTGAGGAAGGCTGCGGTGGCGGCGGGCGTGGGCGCGGGGTCGCGCGTCTTGAAGCTCAGCAGGGCCATCGGGGCCTCCCATGCAGCGGCTGGGGTGAGGGTGTCGGTCCGCGCGCGGGGCTCACGGGCCCGTCTCGGAGATGCTCGGGCGGGGCGCGGCCTCGGGCGCGAAGCCGTCGTTCTCGATCAGGGCGCGGAGCGCGGCGGCGTCGCAGGCGGCCTCGATCCGGGCAGCCTCGCGGGCGGCGATCTCCTCGGGCGCGCCGGCGGCCGCGAAGGCCGGCGCCTTGCGCCACTCGGCGAGATAGGCGTCGGCGTCCCTCGCGCCGATCCGCATCGCGCAGCGGTCGATGGCCTGCTCGAAACGCTCCGGCAGCGCCACCTTCGCAGCGCGCCGGCCCTTGCCCACGATCACCTGGGCGGGGATGTCGCGCCAGTAGACGACGGTCACCTCGGGCATGGGCGGGCTCCTCTCGTTCGCCCGCCCTGCATACGCGGGCATGCGGCGGCGCACCGGTTCGTTTTCGACATGGTGAGGCGCCTTGGCGACGTCCGGATCGCCCCGGGGCGCGAGGGGCCCCGCGCGCGGGCGTCGCCATCGCACGAATCTTGCGCGGGGCGCCCGGAGCGACTACGTTCGACACAACTCGAAATGGAGGGCGCGACGATGGCGCCCAGGCGTCCCAAGGGTGCGGGCGCGTTCCCGAGACCGGTCGATACCCCCGCGCCGACACCGCCCGATCCGGTGCAGCCCTATGCTGCGCTCGATCTGGGCACGAATTCGTGCCGGATGCTGGTCGCCCAGCCCAAGGGCGCCCAGTTCCACGTCGTGGATTCGTTCTCGAAATCGGTGCAGCTCGGCGCCGGGCTCGAGGCGACCGGGCGGCTCGGCCGCGCCTCGATGGCGCGCACCGTGCAGGCGCTGAAGATCTGCAAGACCAAGTTTGTCAAGCACAATGTCCGCCGGATGCGGCTGGTGGCGACCGAGGCCTGCCGGCGTGCGACCAACGCGCGCGACTTCATCGCCTTCATCCGGCGAGAGACGGGGCTGGAGCTCGAGATCATCGAGCCCGAGGAGGAGGCGCGCCTCGCCGTCGTCTCCTGCGCGCCGCTCGTCTCGACCAAGACCGAGCAACTGCTCGTGGTCGATATCGGTGGCGGCTCGACCGAACTGGTGTGGATCGACCTCTCCCGCGTGCCGGGCCCCGAACGGCCGCGCGCGATCATGCGTCTGCACAAGGGCTTCCAGTCGGGCTTTCCGCCGGGGGGCGACCCCTTTCCCAGCGCCAAGGTGGTCGACTGGATCAGCGTTCCGCTGGGGGTGGCGACGCTGCGCGACCAGTTCCGCGACGTGGCCGACGATTCGGGGCGCTTCGCGTTGATGAGCTGGTATTTCGAGGAGCAGCTCGCCGAGTTCACGCCCTACCAGGCCGACCAGACGCGCGAGGGCTTCCAGATCATCGGCACCTCCGGCACGGTGACGACGGTCGCGGCGTCGCACCTGGGGTTGCGCCGCTACGACCGCTCCAAGGTCGACGGGCTGCGCATGACCTCGGACCAGATCGACGCGGTGATCCGAGACTATCTGTCGCTCGGCGAGGAGGGGCGGCGCACCGATCCGCGCATCGGCAAGGACAGGCAGGCCCTGATCATGTCGGGCGCGGCGATCCTGCAGGCACTGATGCGCGTCTGGCCGACCGACCGGCTGTCGGTGGCCGACCGCGGCCTGCGCGAGGGGCTGCTCTACGCGCAGATGTCGGCCGACGGCGTGCTGGAAGAGGGGCCGTTCTGATAAAGCCGCCTTGCGGCGGCTTGCCTCCGGCGGGGATATTTTCGGCAAGAAGAAGGCGCGGGGCGTGCGCCCGGTGTCTTCTTGCTTCAAGTAGTCTCGCCGAAGGCATCGAAGTTTCATCGCAACGGGTGGCACGGGCGCGAGGATGGCGAAGAAGACGAGCGGGCGCGGGCAGCGCGAGCTGCGGGTGAAGGTCAGGACGGCGCGGGGGCGGAAGCTGTCGTCGACGCGCTGGCTGGAGCGGCAGTTGAACGACCCCTACGTGGCGCGGGCGCGCCGCGAGGGCTACCGGGGCCGGGCCGCCTTCAAGATCCTCGAGCTCGACGACAGGTATCGCTTCCTTGTGCCGGGGGCGCGGGTGGTCGATCTGGGCTGCGCGCCGGGGGGCTGGAGCCAGGTGGCCGTGGCGCGGGTCAACGCGCTCGGCGCGGCGACGGGCAAGCCGGTGGGTCGCGTGCTCGGGCTCGACCTGCAGGAGGTCGAGCCGATCCCGGGGGCCGATCTATGGCAGATGGATTTTCTGGAAGAGGGTGCGGACGACGCGGTGAAGGCGTGGCTCGAAGGGCCGGCCGACGTGGTGATGTCGGATATGGCCGCGGCCGCGTCGGGCCACAAGCAGACCGACCATCTGCGGATCGTGGCGCTCGGCGAAGCGGCCGCCGCGCTCGCCTTCGACGTTCTGGACGAGGGGGGCACCTTCGTCGCCAAGGTGCTGGCGGGCGGCGCCGAATCCGACCTTCAGACCGAACTCAAGCGGCGGTTCGCGAAGGTGGCCAACGTGAAGCCGCCGGCGAGCCGCTCGGACAGTTCGGAGAAGTTTGTCGTCGCAACGGGCTTTCGCGGCGCGCGCAGGCAGGACGACGAACCCGGGGCGGCGCCGGGAGGGGAAGAGACCCGGCGCGCCCCGGACCGGTGAGGCTTCAGGCAGCCTCGGTCTGCGCGGTGGTCTCGGCCGGTGCGCGGCGGCGCGGGCCGTCGGCGGCGAGGGTCGATTTGGGGCCGCCCTCGCGGCGCTGCTTTTCGATGGCGCGCACACTGAGATAGCCGAAGGCTACCATGAAGCCCAGCGTGCCGAAGGTGAGGATGCCAAGTCCGAAGTCCATTGCCGTCTCCTTGCAAAGCTTCGTTGCGTGTCTGTCGTCTCACCGTGCGGCATCATTGCCGTGGTGAATGTCAGGCTAACGATGGGGTCGGGGCACCGGATCACCGGCGCGGTGCGTTCTACCAAAGAATACAATGGCATACAGGGGCCGCCCGCCGGCACATTGTAAACCGGCGCCGAAAAGTTCGGTCGATTGGGCAAGTTATCGGGTGTCAGCGCTGCCGGACGGTCAGATCACGAGCGTGTGAGGGCCGTCGCGCTCAGCGGGCGACGACGACGACGGCAAGGCCGTAGAGAGCAAGGCCCACCACGCCCGCCTGCGCCGCGAGCAGGGCCAGCAGGAACAGGGCCGCGAGCACGGCGCCCACGATCGCCGCCTGCTCGCCTGTCGCGCGGGCGGCGAGGCGGCGCTCCACCTCGGCGAAGTCGCGCCCCGTCAGCCAGCCAGAGAGCAGGGCGATCGCCACCGCCCGGCAGGCGAGGCCGGCGCCACGAAAGATATCCGGAACGCTCCCGTTCATGCCCGAATAAATAGCATGCGGTCGCATACGCCGCAACGGGAGTGCCGGGGCGCGCCCTGCGACGGGCTGTCCCGCGACCCCGCGCCGGGTATGGGCGCGGGCGATCCGATGCGACAAGACCGCTGCCCGCGCCCCCTGCGGCGCCATGGCCCCCTGGCGGGGCTGGCGCGGCCCGCCTTTTCCGAGTATATTTGTCGGCAACTAGAGGGACAATGCACCGCCGATGACTGCCACCGCCCGAACCGACGCCCTTCGCCTTCTCGCTCCTGCCGAGCGGCGCCGCCAGATCGCGCCGCCCCCCGCCGTGCCGGTCGAGGCGCTGGCGGGCGAGGCGGCGATGCTCGAAAAGCTGCGCCAGGCGGCGCGGCGCGCCCGCGCGGGGCGCCAGATGTCGCTGGCCGAGGCGCAGGCCTGCCTTGCCTGTCCGGGCGCCGCCTCTGGCGTGGCCGAGGTGCTGGTGCGCGTGCTGGCCGAGGTGCTCGGGCGCCGCCCCGTCTTTCATGCGTCGGGGGCCCGGATGGCCTCGTTCGACGAGGCGTGGCTGTGCCGGTGCCGGGCCGCGCAGGCCGCTCGCGACACCGACAGCCTTGCGCTGCTGACCGGCCGCCGGGTGCACCCGGCGATGCGCCGCGCCTTCCTCGATCTGTTGCGCGCGGTCTGAGCGGGTCGGGCGGGATGGATCCTGCGCCCGTCGTTTCGGGCGGCGCGGGCGGTTTTTCTCGGGTTGGGGCTGGACGCCGGAGAAAGACTAATTAGAATAATTCCAAGCTAGCCGCCGCCAGCCAGATACCGTCACCGGGGAGTCCCGCGCGGCGGGATCCACCGAGGGCGCCAGACGCGCCCGGACGCGACCGAGAGGACACGATACATGACCAGCACCGCCGCCGATCTCAGCCCCGATGCGACCACCGCCATCTGCGAGGCGCTCAACCAGTCCGTCGCCGAGACCGTCGTCACCACGATGCTCGCGCAGAACTTCCACTGGAACGTGACCGGCATGGGCTTCGGCCCGCTGCACGAGATGTTCCAGGACATCTACGAGGATCATTTCGAGGGGCAGGACGATCTGGCCGAGCGGATCAAGGCGCTGGGCGGCCATGCCGAGGCCACGCTCAAGGGCATGCTCGCTCGCTCCAAGGTGACCGAGCACGAGGGTCGCGCGACCGACCGCGAGATGATCGCCAAGATGCTCGAGGCCCAGCAGATCGTCGCTGCGACACTGGCCCAGTGCGGCGAGCTGTCGGCCGAGCACGGCGACACGCTGACCGAAGACCTGTGCATCGCACGCGGTCAGAAGCACGAGAAGTTCGCCTGGATGCTGCGCGCCCATCTCGAGTGAGCGCCGCGCGCCTGCGCTGACGAAAAAGCGCCGCGGCCCCTCGCCGCGGCGCTTTTGTTTGCGGCCGGCCGGTCAGGCGGCGTCGCGCACCGGCCTGGGCGGCTTGACACCCTTCTTGAGGCAGCGGCGCAGATAGGCCGGCGCCCAGGCCGAATACTTGCCCATCTGCGCCTGCTGGGCGCGGATCAGGGCGATGAAGGCGGCGCGCTGGTCGTCCTTTTTCAGCCCCTTGAACATCTTCTTCTGCGCCTTCGTCATCGAGCAGCCGATGCAGTGCTCGCCCGCCGGCCCGTCGCGGCGGAACTTGCAGACATCGATGCAGGGGCTGGGGATCTTCCTGGCCAATGCGATCGTCCTTTCACTTGGTGAGGATCAACTTGCCCGCCCGCGTGATGCGGAGCGAATAGGCGACGCCGTCGAGCATGAGCACCGCCTGCGTGCCGCCGCGCATCAGCTGGCGCACGTCGTGGGCGGGCAGGGCGCGCGCGGCACCGCCGACCGGGGGCGGGGCAGCCGCGTGCAGACCGTGCTCGTCCGGGCCGCGCCTCGCCCCGCCCCGGCCGTCGTACCAGCCGGGTCCGCCGCGGCGGGCGCTGCGCTCTGTCCTGTCGTCTCGCCGGGCGGGGGCGCCGCGAAAGTCTCCGTCCATGGGCCTCTCCTGTCGTGGTCCCGGGCGCGCGCTGTTCGCTCCTCTGCGCGCCCGTGCTGTCGGCGCTGGCTCCCGTCGGGTGGCTGAAGATATCCTTAGTGAAACACTCGGGCTTGTAAAGCGCCCGCCCCTGCGCGTTTCGGCGCAGGTCGGGGCCGGCCCCCGGGGCGGGCGGCAGGCGGGGCAGGCAAGGGGGCGCGCCGCGCCCGATCCCGCGCCACCGGGCCCGATCCGCGCTGCCCGGGGCGGCATGGCAGCGGTATGCCGAAGTATATGCATTCAGCGCCACCTGCCCGCGTTTACAGGGCGTCAGGCGAGCGCTATCTGCGGCGCATGGATGATGCCGCCCCCCGCACCGTGCTCGCCGATCACCCGCTCCGCTACGAGCTCGCCAACGAGCTGCATGCGCGGCCCTTCCCCTCGCTCGACGCGCCGTGCAGGGTCGTCTACCTCGCCATCAAGCAGCCCAGGGAAGCCGCCGCGCGCGACCGCGGCGCCGACCGCGCCCACCTGCTCGAGCTGCTCGACCGCTTCGGCGCGACCCACCCCAAGCCCGGCGCGACCCACTATTTCGGCGATCTCGGCAAGCACCAGATCAAGTGGGAGTGCCATACCGAGTTCGTCACCTACACGATCTTCACCCCCGACGTCTCCGAACGACCGTTCGACCCCAAGGCGTTCGAGGTGCTGCCGGCCGACTGGCTGGCGCGGGCGCCCGGCGCGCGCATCACCTCGGCGCTGATCCGCGTCGAGGAGGTGGCCAGGGCGGACGAGGCGAGCGTTCTGCCCAAGGCATTTTCGTGGTTCGTGCCCGAAAGCCTCGCCGTCAGCCGCGTGCTCGACGACACCGCGATCATGGCGGGCGATTTTCGCATCGACGAGGGCGGGCACATGCGCTTTGCCGTCTTCGTCCGGCCCGACACGGGCGCGCGGCGCATCGGGCGTATCGTGCAGCGCCTGACCGAGATCGAGACCTACAAGACCATGTCGATGCTCGGCTACCGCCGGGCACGCGACCTGTCGGCGCGGATGGGCGAGCTCGACCGGGCGCTCACCGCGCTGGTCACCGACATGACCGGCCCGATGGAGACGCCCGAGCACTCGCTCGAGAGCCTGCTGCGCGTCGCCTCCGAGCTCGAGGCGCTGCGCGCGCAGGCGACCTTCCGCTTCGGGGCGACCGCGGCTTACGAGGCCATCGTCAACGACCGCGTGCGGGTGCTGCGCGAGCAACGCTTCGAGGGGCGCCAGACCTTCCAGGAGTTCATGGCCCGCCGCTTCGATCCCGCGATGCGTACCGTCAAGTCGACCGAGGGGCGGCTCACCGAGATGGCCGAGCGGGCGATGCGGGCGGGCGACCTGTTGCGCACCAAGGTCGATGTCGAGCGGCAGGCGCAGAACGCCGACCTGCTCGCCTCGATGGACCGCCGAGCCGATCTGCAACTGCGTCTGCAGCGCACGGTCGAGGGCCTGTCTGTGGTGGCGATCAGCTATTACGCGGTCAATCTCGCCGCCTACCTCGCCTATCCGGTGACGGCGCCCCTGGGGCTGTCCGAGGGGCTCGCCACCGCGCTGCTCACTCCGCCGGTAGTGCTCGGCGTGTGGCTGATGGTGCAGCGGATCCGGCGCCACCTCGAGTGAGCAGGGCGTCGGTCGCGCGCGCTCCGGCCACGATTGCGGCGAGCGCGAGCAGGGCAGACACGCCCAGGGTGGCCACGCCCGACAGCCCCGCGCCTACGGTGCAGCCGCCCGCAAGCACGCCGCCCACCCCCATCAGCACGGCGCCGAGGGCGTAGCGGCCGGTCTGGCGCGGGCTCTCGAAGCTCTCCCACCGCGCCTCGCGGCGGAGCACGGCGGCGACGAGTGCGCCCGCGAGCGTTCCCGCCAGCAGCCCCACGCCGAAAGTCGCGGGCACGGCGGTCGAGGCGATGGCGAAGAAGAGCGAGTCGGCCGCGGGCGCGGTGAAGGAGAGCGATTCGAGCGCCACCGGGTCGAAATCGTCGAACAGGACGAGGCCCGTGCCGACCCAGCCCGCCGGCACCAGCGCGCCGATCAGGGCGCCGAGGGCGAGGTCGCGCGGCCGGGCGCCGGCGCGCCAGGCGAGCGCGAGCGCGCCCGCGGCGAGCAGGGCCGCCCAGGCTAGGCCGTCGCCGGGCAGGGCGCCGAGCGCGGCGACATCGCCGAGCGGCATGGTCACGCCGCCGAGCGCCACACGGGCGGGCGCGAGCAGGCCCTTGAGCGTCGCATGCGCCACGAGTGCGAAGACGAGGATCACCGCGAGCGCGCGCAGGTTGCCGCCCGCGCCCAGCACCAGCAGGCGCGAGGGGCAGCCGCGCGTCAGCACCATGCCCGCGCCGAAGAGCGTGCCCCCGAGCAGCACCGCCAGCATCGGCAACTCGGCCGCGTGAAAGCGATGCGCGCCGAACTCGACAAGCCCCGCCGCGACGGCGGCCTGCGTGCCCAGCACCGCCACCGCCAACCCCGCGGCCCAGACGGCCAGTGCCGCCCGCCGCTCGGGCCCGGCGACGAGGCCGCGGCGCAGGCAGAAGCGGCTCACGGCCGCCGCCGCCCCGAAGGCGAGGCCCAGAAGCGCCCCCAGCCACACGGCCGCCTGCGGCGCCGTCAGCGTCTCGAAGCCCAAGGATGCATACATGGCGCGACTCCCGCGAATGCCTGTCCGGTTGCGGTCGGGGCATAGGGGGGCACGCCCTGGCCGGGCAAGCGCCGCCCGCCGAACGCGCGTTCGCCCGAGGGGGCGGCTGCCGAACGGCCGTTCCGCAGTCGGGGAAGGCCGGAACGGGGGGTCTGCACGATCGCCCGCACGCGGAAAAGCGGTCCTTTCCGCAAGGCTGGCGCAGCCGCCGGGCGGGTCCGGTTTCGCCCGGCGACGTCGCTCCCGGCATCCCGAAGTAAGAGCGGACGCGGCGGCGCGGGTATGATAGCCTGTTCCTTGACTGTCATCAGGAGCGTGGGGCGCATGCTTCGTCGCCTCGTCTATCGCAGTGCGCCGCGCAGGCCCCCCGACTCGGTGGTCCTCGACATCCTGCGCGCGTCCGATGCCCGCAACGCGCGGCTCGGCTGCTCCGGCCTGCTCTATTACGGCGACGGCACCTATGCCCAGCTCATCGAGGGCCCCGAGGAGGGGGTCGCCGAGCTCTGGCGCCTGATCGGCGCCGATCCGCGCCACCGGGTGCTGTGGCACCGCACCCTCCCCGCCGCGGCCCGCGAGATCGGGACGGGGCTGCCGATGGGCTTCCTGTCGAAGCGCGAGGCGCGGGCCGACTTGCGATACGCGCGGCTCGTCGCCCTGCTGGCCGACGACGTCCTGTCCGCCCCGGGCGGCCCCGTCCGCGCGCCCGGGCTCGGACAGGCGCTCGCTGCGGCCGCCCGCCTGAAATACCCCGTCGCCGCGATGCCCGAAGCGGGCTGAGCGGCGGTTGCCTCGGGCGAGCGCGCCGCGACGGCTGGAAGCGGGCGCGATCCGCGCGTATCTCTGTGCGGTCACCCGCACCCAGGAGGCCCCATGCCCATCAAGAACCGCTTCGCCGAGCTGCATCCCGAGATCGCCGAGTGGCGGCGCGACATCCACGCCCATCCCGAACTGGGCTTCGAGACGCACCGCACCGCCGCGCTGGTGGCCGAAAAGCTGCGCGCCTTCGGCATCGACGAGGTGGTCGAGGGCGTGGGCCGCACCGGCGTCGTCGGCGTGATCCGCGGCCGCTCCACCGCCTCCGGCAAGGTCGTGGGCCTGCGCGCCGACATGGACGCGCTGCCGATGACCGAGGTGACGGGCGCGCCCTACGCCTCGAAGACGCCCGGCGCCATGCATGCCTGCGGCCATGACGGGCACACCGCGATGCTGCTGGGCGCCGCGCGCTACCTCGCCGAGACCCGCAACTTCGACGGCACGGCGGTGGTGATCTTCCAGCCGGCGGAAGAGGGCGAGGGCGGCGGCCGCGCCATGGTCGAGGACGGGCTGATGGAGCGGTTCGGCATCCAGGAAGTCTACGGCATGCACAACTGGCCCGGCGTGCCGGCCGGCACCTTCGCCATCCGCACGGGGCCGTTCTTCGCCGCGGCCGACCTGTTCGAGATCGAGGTCGAGGGCAAGGGCGGCCACGCCGCCAAGCCGCACGAGGCGACCGACACCACGCTGATCGCCGCCCACATCGTCGTGGCGCTGCAGTCGATCGTGGCGCGCAACGTCGACCCGGTCGAGCAGGTGGTCGTCTCGGTCACATCGTTCGAGACCGAATCGAAGGCCTTCAACGTGATCCCGCAGAAGGTGACGCTGCGCGGCACCGTGCGCACGCTCTCCGAGCCGATGCGCGACCTCGCCGAGACACGGCTCAAGGCCGTGGCGACCGGCACCGCGGCGGCCTATGGCGGCGAGGCGATGGTGCATTACGAGCGCAACTATCCCGTCACCGTGAACGCCCCCGAGCCGACCGACTTCGCCCGCGACGTGGCCCGCGCGGTGGCCGGCGACATCGGGGAGGCGCCGGTGACGATGGGGGGCGAGGATTTCTCGTTCATGCTCAACGAGCGGCCGGGCGCCTACATCCTCGTCGGCAACGGCGAGACGGCGATGGTCCACAACCCCGCCTACGACTTCAACGACGAGGCGATCCCGGCGGGCTGCTCCTACTGGGCCGAGGTGGTCGAGCGGCGGATGCCGGCGGGCTGAGCGCCCGGGCCCATCCCGCGCAGCCCGGGGGCGTTCCCGACTCCGCTCGGGCGCTCGGGCGCGCCTCGCTCCGTCGGGCCCGGCCGCACGCCTTGCGCGCGGCGGAAGGCGCAGGACGGCGGCGTGGCGTGCCGCGTGGGCGGCGGCGACTGGCGGCGGCTGGCGGGGCGGGGTAGGGGGGCGCATGACCGCCACCGTCGCCTGCATCAAGTGGGGCACCCTGTTCGGCCCCGACTACGTCAACCGCCTCTATTCCGGCGTGCGGCGCAACCTCTCGGTGCCCGTGCGATTCCTGTGCATGACCGAGCGCGTCGAGGGGCTGCACCCCGGCATCGAGGTGCTGCCGCTGCCCGACGAGCCCTACCGGGCCGAGATGGACGCCGCCCTCGCCGTGGCCGACCGCAAGGGCGCGATGCGCAAGGTGAGCCTCTTTCGCCCCGGCCTCATACCAGATCTGGACGGCCCGGTGCTCGGCTTCGATCTCGACGTGGTGATCACGGGCGCCCTCGACGACCTGCTGACCCATGCGCCGGGCACCGTCGCCATGCGGGCCGACTGGGTGGAAGCGCGGCGCGGCCGGCCCACGGGCCACGGCTCGGTCTTCCGGTTCGACCCGTCCCTGCACCCCTGGCTCTACGAGCGGCTCGCCGCCGACCCGGCCGGCGAGGTCGCCCGCGCGCGCGGCTCCGAGCAGCGCTACACCTCGACGCTCGCGCAGGAGAAAGGCGCCTTCGCCTACCTGCCGCCCGATCAGGTTGTCAGCTTCAAGCACGACTGCCTCGACCTGCCGCCCATGAACTGGCTTCGCCCCGCCCGCCTGCCACGCGCGGCGCGCGTCGTCTGCTTTCACGGGCGGCCCAAGATGCACGAGGCGGTCGCGGGGTGGTGGGGCAACCCCCTGCGCGCCTGCCGCGCGGTGCCGTGGCTGCGCGAGCACTGGATCGACCGCGCGGCGCAGGACCTCGGCGCGGACTGGGCCTGACGGCGCCCTCTCGCGCGCAGATTGATCGAACGGCGTGGTTCGACGCCCGAGACCCCGAGTGGAGCGCGGCGCCGATGCCATGACCGTGACGTCGGGCATCTTCCTGGTGGAGATGGGCGCGGGGCCGAGCTTCGACCTGGCGATCCCGTGCGGGGGGGCCATCTCCACGACCCGTCCTCGGCACCCTGCTGCCCGACGTGGCGATTACGGGCCGGAACCGCGGGATTGCCGCTCTCGACTGCCGGGGCGGCCGATCCGGTCTCCTGCGCCCATTCTGTGACCTGGACAGCAGAGACGAGCACCGTGGGCCTCGTGACAGCCTTCGCCGTCGAGGCCCCTGTGCCCATGCCCATCCCGCCGCCGTCCCGCTGGCCGCGATTGGCCGGCGTCGCCCGAACGTGCGCCCCCTGCTCATCGTCCCGGCCCCACGGGTCTGGCCACGGCCGAACCTGGCCGAGTGCATGTCGGAGAGCAGGTCGAGCCGCTCTCGCCGCTCGGACCACCCGGCATCCGGTTCGGGGCGGGAGACCCCTGCGCAAGCTCCGCGCCCTGTCCCCCGCCGGGGGAGGCGCGTCTCAGGCGGGCGGATCGCCCCAGCGGGTGACGAGCCCCGCGACGCCAGCCCAGTCGCCGCGGCCGAGCACGCGGTCGGGGTTGGTGGGTGGCGGCATCTCGACGGCAGAGAGCCGGGAGAAGCCGAAGCGGCCGTAATAGGGGGCATCGCCCACGAGGAGCAGGCGCGACCAGCCGAGCGACGGCGCGCGCTCGGCGAGATCGCCGATGAGCGCCGCGCCGAGGCCCTCGCCCTGCCGCGTGGGGTGGACGGCGACCGGACCGACCAGCGCGGCCGGCGCCCCGCCCACGCGGACCGGCCACGCCCGGATGGCGCCGGCGAGCGCACCATCGCCGCGCCCCACCCGGCAGAGCGACGCGATCGGCGCCACGCCCTCGCGCAGCCGGTAGGAGGAGAGCGCCTCGCGCCCCGGCGCGAAGCACAGGTCGAGCAGGGCCTCGACCTCCCACCAGTCGTCCGGGCTCTCCTGCTCGAGCTCCACCCCACCCTCCGCTGCCCCTGCGCCCCCGCAGCCCCGCCGTGCGGCGGTTACGGCTGGCGCGGCGCCTAGCACGCGGCTAGGGCGGGGGCAAAGGTGGGCGCCAATCGCGTGCGCCGGGCGAGGCTGAGCGAAGGCAAGAGGCGGGGCATTGTTCTACCGGCCGGATGAGGGGCACGGGCTGCCCCACAACCCTTTCGGCGCCGTGGTCGCGCCGCGGCCCATCGGATGGATCTCGACCCGCGGCGCCGACGGGTCGGAGAACCTCGCGCCCTACTCGTTCTTCAACGCGGTCGCCTATGTGCCGCCGCAGGTGATGTTCGCCTCGACCTCGGCCAAGCCCGACCGCGACGGCACCAAGGACAGCGTGGCCAACATCGCCGAGACGGGCGTGTTCTGCGTGAATATCGTGGAATACGCCGCCCGCGAGGCGATGAACGCCACCTCCGGCCCCTGGCCGCGCGAGGTGGACGAGTTCGACCATGCCGGCCTCGCGCGGGTGGCGTGCGAGACGATCGCCTGCGCGCGGGTCGCGGGCGCCCCGGCCGCGCTCGAATGCCGCCTGACGCGCATCGTCGACCTGCCGGGCGAAGCGAACAAGGTTGTGTTCGGCGAGGTGACGGGGGTGCACCTGCGCGACGACTGCCTGCGCGAGGGACGCTTCGACATCACCGCCTTCCGGCCGCTGGCCCGCTGCGGCTACCGCGACTACGCCTTGGTGCGCGAGGTGTTCGAGCTGAAGCGCCCCGGCGAGTAGCATGGACGGCGACCGACGCGCTGCCGGATGCGCGCCGCCGAGATGGCCTCGGCGACGGAGCGCGCCGCGACAGGCCGGTCCGATGAGGAGAGCCAGCGACCGCGTGCCTGCAACGGCGCGTGGAGGCCCGTTTCGGCCCCGAGGCTTCGGGGTCGGGGCGCACACCCGGCGCCGCGCCCCGCCGCCGCACGTGCCCGAGACCGCCTGCCGGACACGCGGCGCCACGCGCGCCCCGCGCTCAGAGGCCGGTGACGGTCAGCTCGGGCAGGGCGGTCAGCGGCGCGCCGAGCACGCGGAAGGCGGGCAGCGAGACGCGGCTGCCCGAGCCCGGTTCCCCCCCCGAGGGGCGCAGCTCGACCTGCACCGAGGCGCCGGTGTCGGGATTGGTCAGACGCCCCTGCCGGGCGGAGGCGACGAGCGGCGTCTCGGCCCAGAATCCTGGCTCGGCCGGGTTGCCGAGCGAGGCGACGGTGGTGCCGAGCGCCTCGTCCCCGCCCGAGGCGCGCGGCGGGGGTGCGGCGGCGGCGGCCCGCTCCTCGGGCGTGGTGGTATCGAACTCCTCCACCGTCACGGCATCGACCACGGGCGCGCCCGCGGCGGCGCCGGGCGAGCTGCCGGCCCCCGGCAGGGGCGCCACGGCAGCGGGCTGCGCCGCGCTCTCGCCCCGTGGCTCGAACAGGGGCATGTCGGCGCACCCGCCGAGGCCGCCCGCGAGCGTCAGCCCCGAAAGGCCGGTCGCGATCTTCCGTCTGGCCGTCATGCGCCCCTCCCTTCGCGCGCGCTCTTCTTTCGGTGGTAGCCGTCCGGCCCGGCCCGCGCAATCTCGGGCCGCGATAGAGGGCGGCTATGGGCCGATGTGGCAGGGGCGCTTGCCCGCGCGCCCCGGTCCCCTTAGCGTGCCCCCATGGATGCGCCCCTGATCGACCCCTTCGCCCGCCCCATCACCTACCTGCGGGTCTCCGTCACCGACCGCTGCGATTTTCGCTGCGTCTACTGCATGGCGGAGAACATGACGTTCCTGCCCAAGAAAGAGCTGCTGACGCTCGAGGAGCTCGACCGCGTCTCGTCGGCCTTCGTCCGCCTCGGCGTGCGCAAGCTGCGCATCACCGGGGGCGAGCCGCTCGTGCGGCGGGGGATCATGACCTACTTCGAGGCGATGGCGCGGCACCTGGAGTCGGGCGCGCTCGACGAGCTGACGCTGACGACGAACGGCTCGCAGCTCGCGCGCTTCGCGCCCGATCTGGCGGCGCTGGGGGTGCGGCGGGTGAATGTCTCGCTCGACACTCTGGACGACGAAAAATTCGCCCGCGTCACCCGCTGGGGGCGCCTGCCTCAGGTGCTGGACGGCATCGAGGCGGCGCAGAAGGCCGGGATACGCGTCAAGATCAACGCCGTGGCGCTCAAGGGATTCAACGAGGCGGAGCTGTTCGACCTGCAGGCGTGGTGCGCCGAGCGTGACATGGACCTGACGTTCATCGAGGTCATGCCGATGGGCGATCTCGGCGGAGAGGACCGGATCGGCCAGTACTGGTCGCTCAAGGACCTGCGCGCGCGTCTGGGCGAGCGGTTCACGCTGGTCGATCTTGCCGAGCGGTCGGGCGGGCCGGCGCGGTACGTCAAGCTCGCCGAGACGGGTCAGAAGATCGGCTTCATCACGCCGCTCACGCACAATTTCTGCGAGAGCTGCAATCGCGTGCGGCTGACCTGCACGGGCGAGCTGTTCATGTGTCTCGGGCAGGAGGACAACGCCGACCTGCGCGCGCCGCTCCGGGCGCATCCCGACGACGACGCGCCGCTCGAGTCCGCGATCCGCGCCGCCATCGCGCGCAAGCCCAAGGGCCATGATTTCGACTATTCCCGGCAAGAAATCTCGGGGCAGGTGCCGCGCCACATGAGCCATACCGGCGGCTGAGCGGCGCCGTCAGTGGGGGCGCGGTGCCCCGGCAGACGAAGCGAACGCGCCAGCCTCTGTCTCGGTGCAGGGCGGTCGGCTCTGCGGCGCGGCCGGGGGCGATGCCGGGGGCGAAGGCCCCGCAAGGGATAGAGGCCCCTCGCTCCGATCTCGCCCCTCGACGCGGGAGGCCACCCTTGCCGGGCCACGAGAGCGCCCTGGCGCGCCCGGCGCGACGGGCCGTGGCAGCCGCTCTTCCGGATGTCCCGAGGGGGGCGCCGCAGCCGATTGCGGCACGCGGCCCGCTCAGCCCTGGGCGCGGAGCCACTCCATCACCGCCGGGCGCACCGATTGCGCGCCCGAGCCGCGCGCCTCGTCGATCACTTCGCGTACCTCGGACAGGTTGGTGCGCCGCAGCAGGTGCTTGACCGGCCCGATCGAGGCCGGCCGCATCGACAGCGTGCGGAACCCCATCGCGGCGAAGCACATCGCTTCGACCGGGCGGCCGGCATCCTCGCCGCAGAACGACAGCGGCGTGCCCGTGTCCTCGCAGCGCTGCACGATCCATTCGAGAAACGTCAGATACGACACGTTGAGCGAATCGTAGCGCCGCCGCACCCGTTCGTTCTCGCGGTCGGCGGCGAAGAAGAATTGTTTCAGGTCGTTGCCGCCGACCGAGATGAAATCGGCCGACTCGAAGAAGCGCCGCGGCGAGAAGGCGAGGCTGGGCGTCTCGAGCATTGCGCCGATCTCGACCTTCGAGGGCAGGGGGCGGCCGAGCCGTTCTTCGCGCTCCAGTTCGTCGTGCACGGCGGCCCTGCCGGCGAGGAACTCGTCGAGCTGCGCGACGAAGGGGAACATGATCGCCAGCGGCCGCCCCGCCGCCGCCCGGATCAGTGCCTGAAGCTGCATCCGCATCACGCCGGGGCGGTCGAGAAACACGCGGATCGCGCGCCAGCCGAGCGCGGGGTTCGGCTCGTGCTCGCGCTTCATGTAGGGCAGCACCTTGTCCGAGCCGATGTCGAGGGTGCGGAACACCACGCGCCTGCCGTCGGCGGCGTCCATCACCCGGCTGTAGAGCGCGGCGAGCTCGTCGCGCCGGGGCACGTGGTTGCGGATGAGGAACTGCAGCTCGGTGCGGAACAGCCCCACCCCCTCGGCCCCCGAGGGCTTGAGCGAGGGCAGGTCGGCGATCAGCCCGGCATTCATGTGCAGTGCGATGGTGGGGCCGTACACGGTGGTCGCCGGCACCTTGCGGATCGAGGCGTAGCGTTCCTGCGCCTTGGCCTGCATCGCGATCTTGTCGCGGAACGCCTTGGCGACGTTCTCCTCGGGCCGCAGGTGGACGATTCCCTGCTCGCCGTCGACGAGGATCTGGTCGCCGTTCAGCGCCTCCTGCACGATGCCGCGGGCGTTGATGATCAGCGGAATGGCGAGCGCGCGGGCGACGACGGCGGCATGCGAGCCGACCGAGCCCTCCTCGAGCACGATCCCATTCAGCGTCCGCCCGTAGGACAGAAGCTCGCCGGGGCCGATGTTGCGCGCGACGAGGATCGGGCTGTCCGGCATCTCGGCGCCGGTTTCGTCGCCCTGGCCCGTCAGCAGCCGCAGCAGGCGGTTCGACAGGTCGTCGAGATCCTGCAGCCGCTCGCGCAGGTAGGCGTCGGGCACCTGTTCGAGTCGGGTGCGCGCGCGGGTCTGTTCCCGCTCGACCGCCGCCTCTGCCGAGAGGCCGCGGGCGATGCTCTCCTCCATCCGCCGCATCCAGCCCTTGGAATTGGCGAACATCCGGTAGGCCTCGAGCACCTGCCGGTGGTCGCCGTCGGGGGCGTGGCGCGGGTCGCCCAGCATCTCGTCGACCGAGACGCGCAACCGGTCGACGGCGTCGCGCAGCCGCGCCGTCTCGGCGGCGGAATCGTCGGCGAAGGGGTTGGTCACGATCACCCGCGGCTCGTGCAGCCACGCCGCGCCCATCGCCGTGCCCTCCTGGCCGACCGTGCCGCGCAGCAGCACCGCCTGCTGGTGCAGGGGCTTCAGCGCCGCGCCCTCGCCCACGAAGGCGCCGAGCTCGGCCATCTCGGCCAGCACCATGGCCACGACCTCGAGCGCGTAGAGCTCGTCGTCGGAATAGGCGCGCGCCTCCTTCGACTGGACGACGAGCACGCCGAGCCGCTCGCCCAGCCGCTGGATCGGCACCCCCAGGAAGGCCGAATATATCTCTTCCCCCGTCTCGGGCATGTAACGGAAGCCCGGCTCGCCCGGCGCGTCGGCCGTGTTGATCGGCTGCGCCTTGCGCGCCACGCGCCCCACGAGACCCTCTCCGAGCCGCATCCGCGTCTTGTGCACGGCCTCCGGCTTGAGGCCCTCCGTGGCGCACAGCTCCAGCGTCTCGGGGTCGCGGAAGAGGTAGATCGAGCAGACCGGCGTCTCCATCTCCTCGGCGATGAGCCGCACGACACGGTCCAGCCGCTCCTGCCCTTCGGCGGGTTCGGCCAGCGCCGCCTTCAGGCGGCCGAGCAGCCTGCGGCTGCCGCTTTCGCTGTTGCTGCCGTCTGCCAAGGTGCATGTATCCCACGAGCGGCCGGTTTCTCCGGCCGGCCTCAGGTTAGACCACAGCGCGGCCGTCGGGGGAAGCCGGTGATGTGCACCTGCAGCGACCGTGGCCGCCCCCGGCGCGACGCGCGGAGCGTTGCGCGACGGCGCCACCGCGTCGCCACGCTCTCGCCGTGGACAGGCGGCACATTGTCGGGAGTTGCAGACGGAACGACGCCGAAGGACGCCCATGACATCCCCCCCGGACACCGCACCGCGCCCGAGGCCCGTGGCGGGCCTCGCCGGATTCGCCCTCGGCGCCGCCGCGCTCCTGCTCGTGCTCGTCCAGTTCTGGGCCGGGCCGTTCTCGCCGCAGCAGAGCGCCGGCGTGAGCCTCGGCGAACTCGCGGCAGAGGTCCGCGACTCGGCCCTGCGGGAGATGCGCGGCGCGCCTCACCCCGTGCCGGAGCCTGTCCCGTGGGATATCGACCGCGCGCTCTCGGTGATCGCGGCTCTGCTCGCGGGCCTTGCGGTGGTGTCCGCCCTGTTCGGGCTGATCCGGCACGAGGCGAAGCGGCCCGCCGTGGCCGGCATGGCGCTCGGCGCCTCGGCTATCCTGTTCCAAGTCTTCAGCGTCATGGTGCTGGCGCTCGCGGGCGCGATCGTGGTGGCCGCCCTCGTGCACGCGGTCGGACAGGACCTGTTCGGCTAGCTCCGGCCGCGCCCCGGCCGCGCCCCGGCTCAGCCCTGCGCCGCGTCTGGCGCCCGGTCGAGGCCGAAGGTGTCGTGCAGGGCCTGCACCGCCAGCTCGAGATACTTCCGGTCGACCAGCACCGACACCTTGATCTCGGAGGTGGTGATGACCTTGATGTTGATGCCCTCGTCCGACAGCGCCTTGAACATGCGCGCGGCGACGCCGGCATGGCTGCGCATCCCGATCCCCACGACCGAGACCTTGCACACCTCGGTGTCGACCACGAGGTCGTGAAAGTTGATCGCTTCGTGCTCGCGCGCCTCGCTCAGCGCGCGCTCTGCCCGCATCACCTGGTCGGTGGGGCAGGAGAACGTGATGTCGGTCCGCCCCTCCTCGGAGATGTTCTGCACGATCATGTCGACGTTTACCCCCGCCTCGGCGAGGGGCCCGAAGACGGAGGCCGCGATGCCGGGACGGTCGGCGACCGACATGAGCGTCATCTTCGCCTCGTCGCGGCTGTAGGCGACGCCGGAGACCACGTTGCTTTCCACGATATCCTCCTCTCGGCAGACGAGCGTGCCCGCCTCGTCGCCGCCTTCCTCGAAGCTCGACAGCACGCGCAGGCGCACGCCGTAACGCATGGCGAGCTCGACAGAACGTGTCTGCAGCACCTTGGCCCCGAGGCTGGCGAGCTCCAGCATCTCCTCGAAGGCGATGCGGTCGAGGCGGCGGGCCTTCCGCGTGATGCGGGGGTCTGTGGTGTAGATCCCGTCGACGTCGGTGTAGATGTCGCAGCGCTCGGCGCCGAAGGCGGCGGCGAAGGCGACGGCGGTGGTGTCCGAGCCGCCGCGCCCGAGCGTGGTGATCCGCCCCTCGGGGCTGACGCCCTGGAAGCCGGCGACCACGGCCACCTTCATGCCCTCGGCGAACTTCGCGCCGAGGGTGTCGGTCGGGATGCGCTCGATGCGCGCGGCGGCGTGGGCGGCAGTGGTCTGAAGCGGCACCTGCCAGCCCTGCCACGAGCGCGCGGGGATGCCCATTTCCTGCAGGGTGAGCGCCATCAGCCCGGCGGTGACGTTCTCGCCGGAGGAGACGACGGCGTCGTACTCGCGGGCGTCGAACAGCGGCGAGGTTTCCTGCACGTAGCCCACCAGCTCGTTGGTGACGCCGGCCATGGCAGAGACGATGACGATCACCTCGTGCCCGTTCGCCACCTCGCGCCCCACGCGCTTGGCGGCGCGACGGATGCGGTCGAGCGTGGCGACGGAGGTGCCGCCGAATTTCATCACCAGAAGCGCCATCGCGGCTCCCCGTCAGGTCGCCGGGGCCTTAGGCGAAGGGGCGGGAGGGCGCAAGTGCGGCCCTGTCGCGTCGCGGCCGGGCGCGTGCGCAAGAGCCTTCGAAGGCTCTTGCCCCGTCGCGCGGGACGTCGGCGGAGCGATCGTCCCGCAGGCGCCGGGGACGGCCCACCGGACCGGGGCGCGCGAGAGCCGCCCGTGCGGGGCAAGAGCTTTCGAAAGCTCTTGCGCCCGTATCAGCCGGTGTGCCCGTCGCCGAGCCGGGCGAGCACGCTCTCGCGGGTGACATGGCCCAGCGGCTGGCCGGCCGCGGCCACGGTCAGGCGTGGCGCGGCTTCGAGCGCAGCCATCACCTCGCGCACCGGCGTCTCGGCGTCGACCGTCGCGGCGGCGTCGCCCTCTGCGCCGTGTTCCATCACGTCGCGTGCGGTCAGGACGCCGAGCGGGTTCATGTGGGCGACGAAGTCTGCGACGTAACCGGTTGCGGGCGCATTGTAAATGTCGCGCGGGCGCCCCTCCTGCACGATCCGCCCCCCCTCCATGATCGCGATCCGGTCGCCCAGCTTGAACGCCTCGTCGAGATCGTGGCTGACGAAGAGGATCGTTCGCTTCAGCGCGCCCTGCAGCTCGAGCAGTTCGTCCTGCAGGCGGGTGCGGATCAGCGGGTCGAGCGCGGAAAACGGCTCGTCCATCAACAGGATCGGTGCGTCGGTCGCGAAGGCGCGGGCAAGGCCGACGCGCTGCTGCATGCCGCCCGAGAGCTCGGCCACGCGCCGGTCGCCCCAGTCGGACAGGCCCACGAGCTCGAGCTGTCGGGCCACGCGCGCGCGTCGCTCGGTGCGCGAGAGCCCCGACACCTCGAGGCCGAATCCCACGTTCTCGGCCACGCTCCGCCACGGCAGCAGGCCGAACTGCTGGAAGACCATCGCCACCCGGTTGCGCCGGATCGCGCGCAGCGTGGGCGCCGTGCAGGCGGCGACGTCGGTCATGCCCTCCGCGCCCCGCACCTCGACCGACCCGCGCGTGACCGGGTTCAGGCCGTTCACGGCGCGCAGCAGGGTCGACTTGCCCGAGCCCGAGAGGCCCATCAGCACCACGATCTCGCCCTCGGACACGTCGAGGGTGCAGTCGTGCACGCCCAGCACCTGGCCTGTCTGCTCCTGGATCTCGGCGCGGCTCCGTCCCGCGTCGGCCAGCGGTAGCGCCCGCCCGGGATGCTCGCCGAAGACGATGGAGACGCCCGTGAAGCGGACGGCGACGCTCATCGCTCCACCCGCAGCATCCGGTCGAGCACGATGGCCAGGACCACGATCACGAGCCCTGATTCGAAGCCGAGCGAGGTGTTGACCTGGTTCAGCGCCCGCACCACCGGCACGCCCAGCCCGTCGGCGCCGACGAGCGCGGCGATCACCACCATCGAGAGCGACAGCATGATGGTCTGGTTCAGCCCGGTCATGATCTGCGGAAAGGCCGAGGGCAGCTCGACCTTCACCAGCTTCTGCATCGGCGTCGCGCCGAAGCTGTCGGCGGCCTCGAGGAGCGGCTGCGGGGTGGAGGAGATGCCCAGATGCGTCAGCCGGATCGGCGCGGGGAGCACGAAGATGACCGTCGCGATCAGCCCCGGCACCATGCCGATGCCGAACAGCACGATCGCCGGGATCAGGTAGACGAAGGTGGGCAGCGTCTGCATCAGGTCGAGCACGGGGCGCAGCCAGTCGTAGACGCGGGGCCGGTGCGCCGCCCAGATGCCGATGGGCACGCCGAGCCCCATGCAGACGAGGCAGGCCGAGAGCACCAGCGTCAGGCTCTCGGCCGTCTCCTCCCAGTAGCCCTGGTTGACGATGAAGAGGAAGCCGAGCGCCGTCAGCAGGCAGAGCTTCCAGTTGCGCTGCAGCGCCCAGGTGATGGCGGTAAAGACGGCGATCACGATGAGCGGGTGAAGCTCGGCCTGCCAGAGGGTCGCACCCTCGACGCCGGTCAGCCATTCGATGCCGGGCGGGTCGAGGAAGAGCGACAGGATCGCGTCGATCACCCCTTCGAGCCCGATCGAGATGGCGTCGAAGAGGCCCTCGCCCGCGGTCTGCAGCCAGTCGAACAGCGCGGCCGCGCCCTCGCCCACGGGGATCTTGCGGTCGGTCAGCCAGCTCAGCATGGGCGCCCCCGGCCGACCGAACCCGGATGGCCGGCGGGCCGACGCCTTGCGCGACGCCGGCATGGCTCCGCCTGGAGATGCGAACGGCCCCCGACGCGACCCCCGACGCGGCCCGTCACGGGGATCTCCCCGCACCGCGCCGGGCGCGCGCCGGGATGCGCGCAGCGATCCCGCGGGAGCGGATTCCCCACGGCGTGCCCGGGGCCTCGGCCCCGGGCCCTGGCGCAGGGCCTCATTCGGCCAGCATCGCCTCGACGGCGGCCGGGCCGTCGCCGCCGTCGGCCGTCTCGACGCCCTCGACCCAGGACATCACCGCCTCTGGGTTGGCGCGCATCCAGGCCAGCGCGGCGTCGCGCGGGTCTTCGCCGTCGTCGAGGATCGCGCCCATGATCTCGTTCTCCATCGCCAGCGAGAACTCGAGGTTCTCCAGGAAGGCGCCGAGATTGGGGCACTCGTCCGAGAGGCCCGCGCGGGTGTTGGTGTAGACGGTCGCGCCGCCGAGGTCGGGGCCGAACCAGTCGTCGCCGCCTTCCAGGTAGGTGAGGTCGAAATTGGCGTTCATCGGGTGCGGCTCCCACCCGAGGAAGACGACGGGCTCGTCGCGCCGCGTGGCCCGCTGGACCTGCGCCAGCATCCCCTGCTCGGAGCTCTCGACCACGTCGAACCCGGCATCGCCGAGGCCGAAGGCGTTGTCGGCGATCATGTCGAGGATCAGGCGGTTGCCGTCGTTGCCCGGCTCGATGCCGAAGATCTCCGAGTCGAGCGCCTCGGCGTGCTCGGCGATGGCCGCGAAACTGTCGATGCCGAGTGCGGCGCCCGCGTCATTGGTGGCCAGCGTATACTTCGCGCCCTCGAGGTTGGCGCGGATCGTCTCGACCGTGCCGGCCTCGCGGTAGGGGGCGATGTCGGCTTCCATCGTCGGCATCCAGTTGCCCAGGAACACGTCGACGTCGCCCTCGGCGAGCGAGGTGTAGGTCACCGGCACCGAGAGCACCTTGGTGTCGGTCTCGTAGCCCAGCGCCTCGAGCACGAGCGTGGTGGCGGCGGTGGTGGCGGTGATGTCGGTCCAGCCGACATCGGAGAAGACGACC
>LJNT01000132.1 GCA_001314685.1 Rhodobacteraceae bacterium HLUCCA09 | reverse complement strand
GGCGGGCGTGGCCGAGGGGGGCTATGGCACCACGCTCCTGCGCGGCGTCACCGGCTCGGGCAAGACCGAGGTCTATCTCGAGGCGGTGGCGGCCTGCCTTGAGCGGGGCAGGCAGGCGCTGGTGCTGCTGCCCGAGATCGCGCTGACGGGCGAGTTCCTTGCCCGCGTCGAGGCCCGCTTCGGCGCGCGGCCGGCCGAGTGGCATTCGGGCGTCACCCATACCGAGCGGCGGCGGGCGTGGCGGATGCTGGCCGAGGGAGAGGCGCAGCTGGTCGTCGGCGCCCGCTCGGCGCTGTTCCTGCCGTTCCGCGACCTTGGGCTGATCGTCGTCGACGAGGAGCACGACCCCTCCTACAAGCAGGAGGACGGGGTGCTCTACAATGCCCGCGACATGGCGGTGCTGCGCGCCTCGATCGCCGGGGCGCGGGTGGTGCTCGCCTCGGCCACGCCATCGCTGGAAAGCTGGGCCAACGCCGAGGCGGGCAAGTATGCGCGGCTCGACCTCGCCGCGCGCCACGGCGCCGCCGACCTGCCCGTGATGGCCGCGATCGACATGCGCGGCGAGGACGTGCCGCAGGGCCGCTGGATCTCGCCCGCGCTCGCGGGCGAGATGCGCGCCGTCCTCGAGCGGGGCGAGCAGGGGCTCTTGTTCCTCAACCGGCGCGGCTACGCCCCCGTCACGCTGTGCCGGGCCTGCGGGCATCAGGTGGGCTGCGCGCAGTGCGACGCGCGGATGGTGGAGCACCGGTTCCTCAGGCGCCTCGTCTGCCACCAGTGCGGCGAGACGACGCCGATCCCCACCGCCTGCCCGGCCTGCGGCGTCGAGGGCAGGCTCGCGGCGCTGGGGCCGGGGGTCGAGCGGCTGGCCGAGGAGGTGGCCGACGTGTTCCCCGAGGCGCGGGTGGCGCTGCTGTCGTCCGACCTCTTCGGGTCGGCCCGCGCGCTCAAGGCGCGCGTGGCGGAGATCGCGCAGGGCGGCGCGGACCTGATCATCGGCACCCAGATCGTGGCCAAGGGGCACAACTTTCCGCTCCTGTCGCTCGTGGGCGTGATCGACGCCGATCTCGGGCTGCAAGGCTCCGACCTGCGCGCGGCGGAACGGACGTTCCAGCTGATGCGGCAGGTCTCGGGCCGCGCGGGCCGCACGGCGGGACGGCGGGGACGGGCGCTGATGCAGACCTGGCAGCCGGCGCATCCGGTGATCGGGGCGATCCTGTCGGGCGAGGAGGAGGCGTTCTGGCGGGCCGAGGCCGCCGAGCGCGAGGCGGCCGGCATGCCGCCCTACGGCCGGCTCGCCGGGATCGTGCTGTCGGGGCCCGAGCTCGCGCCCGTCTTCGACCTCGGCACCGCGCTCGCCCGCGCCACCGCGCCGCTCGACCGGATCGGCGCCCAGGTCTTCGGGCCGGCGCCCGCGCCGGTCGCCCGCATCCGCGGCCGCCACCGGGTGCGACTGCTGGTCAAGGCCGGCAAGGGCGCGGCGCTGCAGGCGGCGCTGGCGGCGTGGCTCGGGCAGGTGAAGGTGCCGAACCAGATCCGCGTGGCCGTCGACATCGACCCGCAGAGCTTTTTCTGAGCGTCGGTATCCCGGCGGAGCGCCTGCGGCGCATGTCCTTCATTGCGCGCCCGTTCCGGGCGCGGGCCTCCGGCGGGGATACTTGCAGCAAGAAGAAGGGGCGTGGGCCGCGCTTCGGCTCGGACCGCGACAGCTCGGACCGCGACGGCTCAGACCGCGACGGCTCAGACCGCGACGGGGGCGCCGCGCGCGCCGCGCTGGTCGAGCAGGCGGTCGGTGACGACGGCGCCCACCCACATCGCCGTCAGCGCCGCCCAGGCGGTGCCCACGAAGATCGAGCCCCCCGTCACGCCCGCGCCGATCGCGCAGCCGCCCGCGAGCATGCCGCCGAAGCCCATCGCCGCCGCGCCGATCCCCGAGCGCGTCATCGTGCCGGGGTCGTGAAAGCCCTGGGCCTTCAGGTCGCCCGCCGCCCAGGCCGCGAGGAAGGCGCCGACGAACACGCCCGGCACCAGCCCGATATCGAAGGTCAGCACCCGCTCGGGCGCGAGGAAGAACATCAGCGTCGAGGCCGACGGCCCGGTGAAGGTGACGCTCTCGATCTGGACGGGATCGAAGGCGACCCGGGAGAGGCCGAAGGTGACGGCCCAGCCCACCGCCACGGCGAAGCCCACGCCCGAGGCGAAGACGAGGGTGGCGAGGCGCAGCCCGTTGCGGAAGGAGAGCCACAGGGCGATGCCGGCCAGCGCGAGGCCGAGGGCGAGGCCCGACGCCTCGGGCAGGTGCAGGGCGGCCATCAGATCGAGGTTTCGCCCGCCGGCGGTGATCCACAGGCCCGCGATCTCGGCGCGCGCCGGGGCGAGGATGCCGTAGAGGCTCATCTGCGCGACGACGGCGAAGACGAGTCCCGACACCACCGCGCGCAGGTTGCCGGTACCGGCGAGCACCAGAAGCCGCCCCGAGCAGCCGCGCGCCAGCACCATGCCGACGCCGAACAGGAGCCCGCCGACGATGGCCCCCGACCACGAGCCGGGCACCGCCATCATGCGCGCGTCCTGCGCGCGCATCAGCCCTGCGAGGTCGGCTGCCTGCACCCAGACGAGCGCGGTCGAGAAGCACAGCAGCCAGATCGCCATGCGGGGGCCGAGGGAGCCGCGGGCGAACTCCACCGTCGCCGCGCGCAGGCAGAACTGCGAGCGCTGGGCGGCGACGCCGAAGATCACGCCAGTCATGACGCCGAACAGGGCGGCGGCCGGTGCCTCGCCGATGCGCTCCACGATGCCGAGGATATCCATGCCGCCTCCCTCCACCGTCCGCGATCACGTATTCGCGTGGCGGAATGGGTGCCTTGATCTGGATCAGGGCGGAGCCTGCCGCAGCGCAAGCCGCCGGGCTGCGCGGCCCTGTTGCGGCGCCGGCGACTCTCCGGCGGGTCGGCACGCGCCAAGCGGGCCGAAGAAAAACGACTCGCTCGCGTCGCCCGTGGGCGATCCTCGGCCGGCGATCCCGTGCGACACGGGCGACGAGGACGCACCGCCGCGAGGGAGACACGGCCATGACGCCCGACCCGACCCTGACCGCCTTTGATCTGGCCAGTCCCGCGCCCGGTGGCGTCGACTGGGAGGGGGCCGAGGGCGGCGGCGCGCTGATCGCCCCCGAGGCGCTCGACGACGCCGCCGGTGCGCCGGCCAACCTGCCTGTCGCGCCCGGCGCGGGCTTTGCAATCATCGCCGAGGCAGTGCCGCTGGAGGGGGGCGACGACCCCGCCTTCGGCACCGTGCGCTGGCGGACGCTGCTCTGTGCCGACCGCACGCCCTCCTCCGGCGTCGTGCTGGGGGTGGCGGAGTTCGGCCCCGGCGACACCCTGCTGCCGCATCGGCATGGCCCCGCCGAGGTCTATTTCGGGCTCGCGGGCGGTGGCACGGTCACCATCGAGGGCGTGGCCCACGAGATCGCCGCGGGCGTGGCCGTCTTCATCCCCGCCGAGGCCGAGCACGACGTGGTTGCGGGGCCGGCGGGCCTGCGCTTCGCCTACACCTTTCCCACGGGGCGGTTTGCCGAGGTCGACTACCGCTTCACGTCGCGCTGAGGCTGTCGCGCCCCGGGGGCTGCTGGTGCCTGACGTGCCGTGGTCGGGCATCTGGCGGGCCGCGCGGCGGCGGCGCCCTGCGACAGCCCGCCCCGGCGGCGTGGGACGCCGCTCGTGGCAGGACTATATCCAGCCCTGACACGAGACGGAGGGACCCATGTTCGGATTTCTGAGACAGACCGCGGCCAGGATCGCGGCCGACGAGACGCTGCCCGGGCGCGACGCGCCCCTTCCCACGGCGGAGGCGCATTTCGTCACCGGCCGGCCGCTGTCCCTCGAGGTGCCCGAAGGGATGGAGGTGGCGCTCTTCGGGATGGGCTGCTTCTGGGGCGTGGAGCGGATGTTCTGGCAACGCGACGGCGTGTGGCTGACCATGGTGGGCTATGCGGGCGGCGAGACGCCCAACCCGACCTACCGCGAGGTCTGCTCAGGGCGCACCAACCACAACGAGGTGGTGCGGGTGGTCCACGATCCGGCCGTGATCCCGTACGAGGAGCTTCTGCGCGTGTTCTGGGAGGGGCACGACCCCACACAGGGCATGCGCCAGGGCAACGACGTGGGCACACAGTACCGCTCGGGCATCTACTGGACGACCGAGGCGCAGCGGCAGGCGGCCGAGTCGAGCCGCGAGACCTACGCCGCCCGGCTCGTCGAGGCGGGCCATGGCCCCGTGACGACCGAGATCGTCAAGGCGCCGCCCTTCTACGTCGCCGAGGACTATCACCAGCAGTATCTCGCGAAGAACCCGGGCGGCTATTGCGGCGTCGGCGGCACGGGCGTGTCCTGCCCGATCGGCACGGGCGTGGGGGCGGGCGAGGGTGCCGGCGTCGGCGCGGGGCAGGGCGCCTGACAGGGGCGCCCGGTCCGCCGGCGTGCGTGACGAGGGAAAGGGAGTGCATGGGGGCAGCACAGAAACCCGGGACTGGCGAGACCGAACCGCGCGAGGAGCGCATGGAGGCGGAGCGGTGAGTGCTGATGGCCCCGCCTGGTCGGCACGGGAGCACGGCTCGGCGGCGCCGCCCATTCCCTGTGCAGAGGGTGCCGGGCGTTGCCACCGCGTCCACGTGTTCGGTGCCTCCGGGACGGGCACCTCGACGCTGGGGCGGCTGCTGGCCATATCTCTCGGCTCGCAGCATTTCGACGCCGACGATTTCTACTGGCGCCCGACCGACCCGCCCTTTCGCCGCAAGCGCCCGCCCGGGGAAAGGCGGGCTCTCGCGCGCCAGCTCTTCCTGCCGCGGTCGGACTGGGTGCTGTCGGGCGCGATGGAGAACTGGGCCGCCGACATTCCACGCCGCTTCACGCTGGCGGTGTTCCTGACCCTGCCGCAGCCGGTGCGCCGGGCGCGGCTCGAGGCGCGCGAGCGATTGCGCCACGGGAAAGCCGCCGATCCCGGCGGAGCGGCGCACGAAGAGGTGCGCGCCTTCCTGGTCTGGGCCGACGGCTACGAGCACGGGCGCCGTCCCGGCCGCTCGCTCGCCCGCCACGAGGCGTGGATCGCCACGCTTCCCTGCCCGGTGCTGCGGCTCGACGCGACGCCGCCGCCGGAACGCCTCGCCCGCGCAGTGCTCGACGCGGCGGCCCGCACCCCCGCCCTGGTCTGAGCGGGGCGCAAGAGCCTTCCGGAAGGCTCTTGCCAAATTCCTTCTTCAAGGAATTTGCCCCGCCCAGGTCGGGCCGGGGCGCGCGGCGTCTCGGTCAGAGCGCCGCCACCGCGTCCTCGGCCGGCGCGTGGTTGAGGTTCTGCGCCTCGGCCACGGGCTCGCAGGTGATCCGTCCGGCGGCAACGTTGAGCCCCGCGCGCAGGTGCGCGTCACGCGTCAGCGCCTCCTTGACGCCGAGATCGGCGAGCTTGAGCAGGTGGGGCAGGGTGGCGTTGTTCAGCGCGTAGGTCGAGGTGCGCGCAACCCCGCCCGGCATGTTGGCAACGCAGTAATGCACGATCCCGTCGACGGTGTAGAGCGGCGCGGCATGGGTCGTGGGCCGCGACGTCTCGAAGCAGCCGCCCTGGTCGATCGCGACGTCGACCAGCACCGCGCCGGGCCGCATGAGCGACAGGTCCTCGCGGCGCACCAGCTTCGGCGCCGCCGCGCCCGGCACCAGCACGGCGCCGATCACGAGGTCGGCCTCGGCGATCAGCTCCAGCAGGCGCGCGCGCGTCGAATAGGCGGTCTTGGCCGAGGCGCCGAAATGCGTCGCCCGCGCCTCGAGCACCTCCGCGTCGCGGTCGAGGAGGGTGACGTCGGCGCCGAGGCCCACCGCCATCTGCGCGGCGTTGAAGCCCACCACGCCGCCGCCGATCACCACGACCTTCGCCGGCGCCACGCCCGGCACGCCGCCGAGCAGCACGCCGCGCCCCCCCTGCGCCTTCTCGAGCGCATGCGCGCCCGCCTGAATCGACATCCGTCCCGCGACCTGGCTCATGGGCTTGAGCAGCGGCAGGCCACCCTGCGCACCTGTCACCGTCTCGTAGGCGATGCAGGTGGCGCCCGAGGCGATCAGGTCGGCCGTCTGCGCCACGTCGGGCGCGAGGTGGAGGTAGGTGTAGAGCGTCTGGCCCGGCCGCAGTCGCGTGCGCTCATCGGCCTGCGGCTCCTTCACCTTCACGACGATGTCGGAGGTGGCGAACACCTCGTCCACGTCGACCACGCGCGCGCCGGCTGCCTCGTAGGCGGCATCGGTCGCATCGATCCCGGCGCCGGCACCGGTTTCGATGACCACCTCGTGGCCGTGCGCCACCAGTTCGGCCGCGCTCTCGGGCGTGAGCCCGACGCGGTATTCCTGGGGCTTGATCTCCCTTGGGCACCCGATGCGCATGTCGTCTCCTCCGGCTTGGCGTCCTGCCGGATTGTATCCCGTTGCATGCAGGAGTTTTCGGCAACGTACTGGCGTTTTGCCCCATGTAATGGAATATTTCCGATCAACAGACGTCTTTGCGGGAAGAAGGGATGGATGAACTCGACCGCAGGATCCTGACCCGTCTGCAGGTCGATTCGGGCCGGCCCGTCGCCGCTCTCGCCGACGAGGTGGGGCTGTCGACCTCGGCCTGCCACCGGCGGGTGCGCCTGCTCGAAGAGAAGGGGCTCGTCGCGGGCTATGCCGCGCGGCTGAATCCGGAGGCGCTGGGGCTGACGATCGAGGTCTTCGTCGACATCTCCCTGTCGGGTCAGGACGAGAAGACGCTGGCCGTCTTCGAGAAGGCTGTGGAGCGCCAGCCGGAGATCCTCGAATGCTGGCTGACCGCGGGGCGGGCCGACTACCACCTGCACATCATGGCCCGCGACATGGGCGATTACGACCGCATCCACCGTCACGTGCTCTCGCGCCTGCCCGGCGTCGCCTCGATGCACACTCGCTTCGCGCTTCGCCGGATCAAGCCGTTCCGCGGCTACCCGGTGGCCTGAGCCGCGATCGCCGCGCGCAGCGACGCCTCGATCTGCCCGCCGCACCACGCCTCGCCCCAGGCCTCGACGCTGCGCGCATGCAGGGCGGCCTGCTCTGGCAGGGCGCCCACACGGTCCGACAGGGCGGCGAGCGCGGGCGCGGTGCGCTCGAACAGGGGGCGGAGCGCGGGCAGCGTGTCAGTCATCGTGCCCCAGAGGACATGGGTCACGAGGTCGGCGAGCCCGTGCGCCTCGGTGCCGAGCAGGGTGCCGCCGCCCTCTGTCAGCCCGTGGCGCCTCCCCGTCTCGTCGAAGATCCCCATCCAGCGCGAGAGGCGCGGGACGTAGTCGGCCCACGCCTCGGTCGTCCACATCTGTGCGCCGTTGTGGCGGGTCATCTCCATCAGCACGTCGTTGGCGTCGGCCACGACCTTGCGGGTCAGCGCGTCGCGCGCGGGGTCGCCCGGCATCAGCCCGTGGACATGGGCGAGGTAGTCGAGGATCGCGGGCATCTGCGCCAGCATCACGCCTGCCTGGCGGTCGGTCAGCACGGGCGGGCCCATGAAGGGCACCGGCTGGTCTTGCGGGTCTTCGGACATCGCTTGTGCGACCGCGTCGATGTCGGCCTCGTCCCAGGCTGCGCCGGCATGGGCGAGGGTGGCGCGGACGAACTGGCCGCGGAACATGACGGGCCAGTAATGGAGGGCGTAGCGGGGAGTTGGATCACCTTGCATGAGCTGTCCGAACGCCTCGCGGGCGCTGCCGGTTCCGTGCGACGGCGGGACTCGCTCTGACGGGGCACACCGGGTCGGCCGGCCGGGAGCGCGACGCTGGTGGACGGCGCGGGGGTGTGCTGACCGGGGAGTCCTCGCTCTTGCCCGAGGGCGGAAAGCGGGGCGCCTCGACATGTGCCCGCCCGGGGTGCGGCCGGGCCAGCCACCGGGCCAGCCATCGGGCCGGTCGCCGGGCCGGTCGCCCGGCCTGCCGATCGGTGGCCGCCATCGCGCCCGGCCGCGTGTGTCGGCCTCTGGCTGGGGCGGGGCTCAGGCCGCCGCCACGCCGGTCGCGCCGGGGCGCCGACGCGGCGCTCGGGGTGTCGCGGCGGCGTCACCGGCGCAGCATACCCGGTCGCGGCCGGCGCTCTTGGCCCGGTAGAGCGCCCGGTCGGCCCGCTCGATCAGGGCGTCGACATCGGCCGGGCTGCCACCGGGCGGCAGGGGATCGATGCAGGCGAGCCCGATCGACACGGTCGGCGCGACCGAGCCGCCGCCCGGCAGGGGCACGGGCAGCGCGCCCACCGCGCTGCGCAGCCGCTCGGCCACCTCGCGCGCCCCGTCGCGGCCGGTGTCGGGCAGGACGACGAGGAACTCCTCCCCCCCGACACGTGCGAGCAGATCGACGGCGCGCAGACCGCGCTGCAGCCGGCCGGTCACCGCGCGCAGCACCGCGTCGCCGGCGGCGTGTCCGTGCGCGTCGTTCACCTCCTTGAAGCGGTCGAGGTCGAGCACCAGCGCGGCGAAGCCGCTGCCGCGGCGCGCCGCCCGCTCGGCCACGCGCGAAAGGTGCGACAGGGCGTAGCGGCGGTTGGGCAGGCCGGTGAGCGGGTCGGTTACGGCCATCTGCAGCCCCTCGCGCAGGCGCCGGCGCATCGCGTCGGCCGCCCGCGCCCGGCGCAGCTGCGTGGCCACGCGCAGCGCCATCTCCTCGGGCTCGACCGGCTGCTCCAGCAGGTCGGACGCGCCGAGGTCGAGTGCCATCGGCCCGAGCTGCGGCGCCCCCGGCCGCAGCACGACGAGGATCGCCGCGTGGCGCGTCGCGGGGCTCGCCCGCAGCTCCGACAGCAGCATCAGCCCGTCGCCGGGCGAGGCGAGGTCGGCCGCGAGCACGAACACCTCCGGCACGTCGTCGCCCGGATCGCGCGCGCCGTCGGAAGCGCCCGAGCGGGCCAGCCGCAGCGCCTCTGCCCGGCCGATCGCGTCGAAGCGATGCGGCAGGCGGGGGGCGAGAGCGCGCTGCCAGCTGCGTGTCGTCAGGCGGTCGGGGCCGACGAGGGCGACGCGCGCGGGGGCCGCCGCGGCCTCGGCCCCGCCCCATGCGATCCGCGCCTGCGCCTCGCCGAAGCCAAGGGCGCGCCACGTGCCCTCGCGCAGCGCCAGCTCGTCGGCCAGCATCCGCGTGCGCAGCAGGGAGCGGACGCGGGCCGACAGCACCGCGTCGTCGACCGGCTTGGTCAGGTAGTCCTCCGCCCCGGCCCGCAGGGCGGCGAGGCGCGAGCGCGTGTCGGCATGGGCGGTCACGACGACGACGGGGATCGCCGCGGTCTCGGCCTCGGCCTTGAGCGCCGCGATTACCTCCAGCCCGTTCATCCCCGGCATGGCAAGGTCGAGCAGGATGAGATCGGGCCGCGCGCTGCGCGCGAGCTCGAGCGCACGCCCGCCGTCGGAGGCCTGGATCACCTCGTAACAGGCCATCGACAGCTTCGCCCGGAGCAGGATGCGGTTCGTCGCCACGTCGTCGACCACGAGTATTCTGCCGCCCATGCCTAATGCCTCTCGTCGCGTTTCCGGTCGGACGCCCGCCGCACGGCCTGCGCCAACGGGGGTCCTTGCCCAGCGTCACTTTTCTTGTCAGTTGGTTAACAAATCCTTAGTCGTTGACCTTGGGGTAGTGAGATGCAGCAGGATCTTGCCGAGACGGTCGCCCTGCGCGCGCTCGCCTGGCTCGTGGCCGACGACGAGTTGCTGCCGGTCTTTCTCGGCTCCACCGGGGCGTCGGAGGCTGACCTGAGGGACCGCGCCGGCGACCCGGACTTTCTTGGCGCAACGCTCGACTTCCTGCTGCTCGACGACGCCTGGCTCGGTCGCTTCGCCGCCGAGGCGGGGGTCGCGCCCGAGGACGTCGCCCGCGCCCGCGGTGCGCTGCCCGGCGGCGAAGCGCCGCACTGGACATGAGCGTGTCGGCGGCGAGCGGGAGCGGCGCCAGGGCGCGTCGCCTGCGCGGCCTCCTGTTCGACAAGGACGGCACGCTCTTCGGCTTCCAGGCGACGTGGGGAGGCTGGGCGGCCGACCTTCTGGAGCGGCTGGCGGAGGGCGAGAGCGGGGTGCGGGACGATCTCGCCGCGCGCATCCGGCTCGATCTCGACGCCCGCCTTTTCGACCCCGGCAGCCCCATCGTGGCCGGCACCGTCGACGAGGCGGTGGCGCTGATGCTGCCCGCCCTGCCGGGCTGGGAGTTCGGCGCCCTGCGCGCCCGCGTCATCGACGAAAGCCGCGCCATCGTGCCAGTCGAGGCGGTGCCGCTCGCGCCGCTCCTCTCCCGGCTCGGGCAGGCGGGCTATGCCCTCGGCGTCGCCACGAACGACGCCGAGGAGGCCGCGCGCGCCCAGCTCGCCGGGCTGGGGCTGGGCGAGACCTTTCCCTTCCTCGCCGGGGCCGACAGCGGCCACGGGGCCAAGCCGGGGCCGGGCCAGTGCCTCGCCTTCGCCGCCGAGGCGGCGCTCGCACCGGACGAGGTGGCGATGATCGGCGACAGCACGCACGACCTGCATGCGGGGCGCGCGGCGGGCATGGTCTGCGTCGCGGTGCTGACCGGCACCGCCACGGCCGACGACCTCGCCCCCCATGCCGATGCGGTGCTGCCCGATATCGGCCACCTGCCCGACTGGCTGGGCCTCTGAGCGGGCACCGGCACTGGTGGCGGGGCCGTCGGCGTCGCCCGACTGTCCCGAAACCGACATCCCGCGTCGGAAAGCGGCATCCGCCCGGCCCTGCTGCTGCCAAGGTGACCCGAGTTTGCCACCTTCCGGAAGGCCCGACATGTCAGACGCGCCCCTCCCCGCCGGCCGCTCCCGCCCGAACGACGAGGCCGAGGGGGCGCGGGGCGGGCGCCGCCGCCGGTCGGGCGGGCGCGCGGGCAACGCGCGCCGCATGTCCGCAGGCGCCATCGCGCAGCGCCCCTGGCAACTGGTCGAGGCGAGCGACCCCTGGGTGGAGCCGCTGACGCGGGAGGGGGTGCAGGCGATCCACGACGGCGCCATGCGCATCCTCGAGGAGATCGGCATCGAGTTCCTCAACGACGAGGCGCTCGCGATCTTCCGCCAGGCGGGCGCCACGGTCGAGGAGCGCAACGTGCGGATGGGCCGCGACTGGGTGATGGAGATGGTCGCCCGCGCGCCCGACACGTTCACCATCACCCCCCGCAACCCCGACCGCGCGCTGCGCATCGGCGGCCGCACCCTGCTCTTCGGCAACGTCTCCTCCCCGCCGAACTACTGGGACAGGCAGACCGGCAAGATGCCCGGCACGCGTTCGCAGTGCCGCGACCTGCTCAGGCTCACCCAGGCGTTCAACTGCATCCACTTCGCCGGCGGCTACCCCGTCGAGCCGGTCGACCTGCACCCCTCGACCCGCCATCTCGATGTCCTGTTCGACAAGCTGACGCTTTCCGACAAGGTGATGCACGCCTACTCGCTCGGGGCCGAGCGGGTGGACGACGTGATGGAGATGGTCCGCATCGCGGGCGGCCTGAGCCACGAGGAGTTCGCGGCGACGCCGCGGATGTATACCAACATCAACTCCACCTCGCCGCTCAAGCACGACCAGCCGATGATCGACGGCTGCCTGCGCCTGATCCGGCGGGGGCAGGCAGTGATGGTGACGCCGTTCACGCTCGCGGGCGCCATGGCGCCCGTGACGATGGCCGGCGCGGTGACGCAGTCGATCGCCGAAAGCCTCGCCGCCATCGCCCTGTTCCAGTGGGTGCGGCCCGGCTGCCCCTGCGTGATCGGCACCTTCACCTCGAACGTCGACATGAAGTCGGGCGCCCCCGCCTTCGGCACGCCCGAATACATGCGCGCCACCCAGATGACCGGGCAGATGGCGCGCTTCTACGGCCTGCCGATGCGGGCGAGCGGCAGTTGCGCGGCCAACGTCCCCGACGGGCAGGCGATGTGGGAGACGAGCCAGGCGCTCTGGTCGGCGGTGCAGTCGGGCGCGCACGTGATCTACCACGCCGCCGGCTGGCTCGAGGGCGGGCTCGTGGCCAGCCCCGCCAAGTTCGTCATGGATTGCGAGGTGATCCAGCAGATCCAGCGCTATTTCGACCCAGCCCTGACCGCGACCGAGGAGGGCGACATCGCCCTCGAGGCCATCGCCGAGGTCGGCGCGCACGGCCACTTCTTCGGCACCGCGCACACCCAGGCCCGCTACGAGAGCGCCTTCTACCAGCCGTTTCTCTCGGACTGGCGCAACTACGAGGCCTGGGAGGCGGGCGGCGCGCAGTGGACCGACGAGCGCGCCGACCGGATGTGGCGCGAGATCGTCGCGTCCTTCGAGCCGCCGCCGATGGACGACGGCACGCGCGAGGAGTTGTCGGACTTCGTCGAGCGCCGCCGCGCCGAGGGGGGCGCGCCCACCGATTTCTGAGGCGTTCGGCCTTTGTTAAGCCCTCTGTCCTAGCGTCTTGCCTCGAACGGCAGGGGCCTGAGACGAATGCACGGACTGATCAACCGGTCGATCCAGCTCTTCATGCGCGATACCTATGGTGATGAGCGGTGGCGCTCGGTCGCCCGCGCCGCGGGCATCGGGCCCGAGGGGTTCGAGCCCATGCTCGAGTATGACGACTCGGTGACCGACACGTTGCTGGCGATGGTCGCCACCCATCTCGACAAGCCCGAGGCGGCGGTGCTCGAGGATCTCGGCACCTACCTCGTCAGCCACGAGACGACGCGCGGCGTGCGCCGCCTGTTGCGCTTCTCGGGCGAGAGCTTCGCCGATTTCCTCCACTCGCTCGACGACCTGCCCAGCCGGGCGCGGCTGGCCATGCCAGACCTGCAGCTGCCCGAGCTGGAACTGCGGGAAGAGCCCGGGGGCCGGTTCCGCCTTTTCGTGCTCTCCACCCAGCGCGGCTGGGGTTACGTGATGCTGGGCCTTCTGCGCGCCATGGCCGACGATTACGGCGCGCTGGTGATGATGGACATGGCGCCGGGCGCGAGCTCGGTCGCGGTGATCGAGATCGCGCTGCTCGACGGCGCCTATGCCGAGGGCCGTGCCTTTTCGCTGGCCGAGGGCGTGTCGCCGCAGGGCGCCGGACCGGCGGGCACGGCGGCCGCACGAGCCCCCGAAGAGGGGGGCGCGCTTTGACCCTGCACACGCCCTCGCCCCTGCGCGCGCCCGGGGCGCGCTGCGCCGCGTCGGAGTGCCGGGGTGGCTGCGCCGCCGCGCTCGGCATCGACCGGGCCGCGCTCGACCGGCTGATGCCGCTGCACCTTATGGTCACGATGGAGGGCACGATCCTCCATGCCGGGCCGACCCTGCACAAGCTGCGGCCCGAGATCGGGCTGGTCGGCGCGCCCTTCCAGGCCCATTTCGACGTGCGCCGCCCGCGCGAGGCCGACAGCGTCGCCGATCTCGCGCGCCTGACGGAAAGCCCCCTGCGGCTGCACCTGCGCGACCGCGATCGCACGGCCCTCAAGGGGCAGGCGGTGCCGCTCTCCTGCGGTCGGGCGATGCTGATCGATCTGTCCTTCGGGATCTCGGTGGTCGAGGCGGTGCGCCGGTTCAGGCTTACCTCGGCCGATTTCGGCGCGACCGACCTGACGGTCGAGATGCTGTTCCTCGTCGAGGCGCAGCGCGCCGCGCTCGAGGAGTCGAAGAAGCTGAACGGCCGCCTGCAATCGGCCCGCCTTGCCGCAGAGCAGGAGGCCGCGACCGACAAGCTGACCGGCGCCAAGAACCGCCGCGCGATGGATCACATGCTGATCCGGCTCCTGGGTCAGGGCACGCCCTTTGGGCTGATCCATGTCGATCTCGACGATTTCAAGGCGATCAACGATACTCGCGGTCACCCGGCAGGCGACGCCGTGCTGCGCGAGGTCGCCCGCGTGCTGAAGGACGCGACGCGCGCGCGTGACATGGTGGCGCGGATCGGCGGGGACGAATTCATGATCGTTCTCCATGGCATGACCCATACCGCCCGTCTGTCGGACCTCGCCGAGCGGATCCTCGCGCGCTTCGACATGCCGATCCGCCATGACGGGGCCGAGATCCCCGTCTCGGTCAGCCTCGGCATCGCGGCGAGCGCGCTCTACGACAGACCCGATGCCGAGACATTGCTGGCCGACGCCGACCGGGCGCTGTACGCCTCCAAGCGCGACGGGCGCGGTCGCTACAGCATCGCACCCGGCAATCCGGGCTGACGCGGCGGCGATCCGCCGCCCCCGCGCGCGGGCCCCGTGACCGGCGATCGGATCGCCCGGTAGGCCGGCCCGCACGCCGTGCTGTTCACATCTGGCGTTCTTCACACGACCGTCGCTTGCCCGAGCCGCGCGCCTCGCCCATATCGAGGTCATGCTGAAGCTCACGCCGCTCTTGATGATGCTCGCCTACGGGTTGGTGATGTACCGCTTCTCCGTCTGGCGGACAAAGCGCGAACTCGACGCGCGCTCGACCGAGCTGGCCGATGCCAGCCTGCGGCGGCTGACCCATCGGATGGCCGAGGCGCTGGGGCTGGAGCGTATTCGCGTGCACATCTACGAGGTGGCGCCGGTCAACGGG
This sequence comes from Rhodobacteraceae bacterium HLUCCA09, assembly GCA_001314685.1. Classification (GTDB taxonomy): domain Bacteria; phylum Pseudomonadota; class Alphaproteobacteria; order Rhodobacterales; family Rhodobacteraceae; genus HLUCCA09. The sequence goes on along the minus strand of LJNT01000132.1, from coordinate 25,031 downwards.
CTCGCCGCGCCCGACGGTCGGATCTTCATAACGCGCGGCTTCTACGACCGCTACAGGTCGGGCGATGTGTCGGCAGAGGAACTGGCGAGCGTGATCGCGCACGAGCTGGGCCACGTCGCGCTCGGCCATGCCCGGCGGCGGATGATCGACTTCTCGGGGCAGAATGCGATCCGTGTCGTGCTCGCCACCGTTCTCAACCGCTTCCTGCCCGGGCTCGGGGCCTGGGTCGCGGCCGCACTCGCTTCCCTCCTGGCCGCGCGCCTCTCGCGGCAGGACGAATACGAGGCCGATGCCTACGCCTCGGCGCTTCTGGTAAAGGCCGGCATCGGCACGGCACCGCAGAAGAGCCTCTTCGCCAAGCTCGAGTCGCTGGCCGGCGGCGGCCGAGGCGCCATGCCGGCCTGGCTGATGAGCCACCCGAAAACCGCCGACCGGATCCAGGCGATCGAGGCGCTCGAGGCTCGGTGGCAGGTTCCGCGCCTGCCGACCTGAGCGATGCCGCTTGCCGCGTCCTCGCCCCCGGCTCAGGTGACCCCGGCCGGAGGCGCGCGCATCGTCAGTGCGCCGCGCCTCTGTCCGGGACCGGCTTGAGCCCGCTGTGGGCGGACAGTTTCAGAGGGCCGGCATCCGCGGCCGAGGGGACGCCGTCAGAATTCCTCCCAGCCGTCGTCGAGCCCAGGCCCTTCGGGTGAAGCCTCGGCGAGTGCGGTGGATGCGGCCGTCGCCCTGGCCGTGCCGCCGCTGCGCACCCCGGAGGGAGGTGCGGTCTCTGCAGAAGCGCGCATTGTGGCAGGGGCATTGCCCTTTGCCGGGGCCGCAACCGCCGGGGGTCGAGGCGCGTGCGGCGCGGCAGACGCGGCCCCGGTCGAGAAGCGCGCGACGGTACCGTTGAGGCTTTCGGCAAGCTGGGTGAGTGCATGGCTCGCGGCGGTCGTCTCCTCGAACATCGCGGCGTTCTGCTGGGTGGACTGGTCGAGCTGGTTCACGGCCGTATTGATCTCGGAGACGCCGGTCGATTGCTCGCGCGACGACGACGCGATGCCCGCCACGAGGTCGGAGATCTCGGTGACCGAGCTGACGATCTGCTCAAGCGCCGTGCCAGCCCGGTTCACCAGTTCCACCCCGCGCTGGACCTGCGTGCCACTCGAGGTGATCAGTTCGTTGATCTCGCGCGCGGCGTCCGACGAGCGCTGGGCGAGCGCGCGAACCTCCGAGGCCACGACGGCGAAGCCGCGCCCGGCTTCGCCGGCCCGCGCGGCCTCGACGCCGGCGTTCAGCGCGAGCAGGTTGGTCTGGAACGCGATGTCCTCGATGACGTCGATGATCTTTGCGATCTTGCCGGCAGAATCCTCGATGGCCGACATCGCCGCGACCGCCTCGCGCACCACTTCGCCGCTCTGCACGGCGTGACCGCGCGCGTCCGACACCACGTCGTTGGCGCGCTGGGCACCCTCGGCGGCGGAACTGACGGAGGAGGTCAGCTGTTCGAGCGCGGCGGCGGTCTCTTCCAGCGTGGCGGCGGTGCGCTCGGTGCGCTGCGAGAGCGAATCGGCCGACGACGATATCTCGGCGGCCTCCTTGCGCAAGTTCGCCGCCATCTCGGAGACCGAGCCCACGAGGCTGCACAGGCTGTCGATCGCCGAGTTGAAATCGGCGCGCAGGCCCTCGTGATCGGCGGCGAAGGCGGTCTCGATACGGGCGGTCAGGTCGCCATCGCTGACCTTGCGAAGTGCGACGGACAGGCTGTCGACAACGCGGCTCTGGCGCTGCTCGAGTGCCTCGCGCTGGGCCGTCGCCTCCTCGCGGGCGCGCTCGACCTCTGTCACGTCCTGGCCCATCGCGTAGACGCCCATGAGCCGGCGCTTGCGATCCATGATCGGCGCAAAGCTGCCGTCGACGATCGCGGCGCTGCCATCGGCGCGGTGCAGCCCGACCCGGGCGAAAACGGACCGGCCGCCGCGCAGCTCGTCCAATGCGCTCGCCGGCAGGTCGAAGAGCTTGTCGAGCCGGCCCTCGCCCACAGGCGGCTCGGCGCCGTAGGCGGCGCGGAAATGCGCGTTGGCCGCCAGCAGCAGGCCATCGGGGTCGAACTCGGCCTTGATCTGGTTGTTCTCGATCGCGTCGTTCAGCGCGTAGGTCTTGCGGCGCTGGGTCACGTCGGTCCACTCGACGACGCTACCGATGTGGGCGCCCGTCTCGTCGGCGACCGAGCTGACCTTCAGCGCGATCCGCTTGTTGCCGAGGGCGATATCCTCCTCGAAGGGCAGGCGCGACGGGTCGTTGAGGATGGCCTCGATATGGGCCGAGCCCTTGTGGAAGGCCGAGATGTGCCGTCCGACGACGTCGTCGGGGTCGAACCCCTCGATGATCCGGGCGAAGCCCTCGGCATGCTCGGTGAAGAGCTTGCCGACCTGGGCGTTGACGTAGCGGATGGTCAGGTCTTCGTCGATCATCATCATCGCCGCCGACGACGCCTCGAACGCGGCAGAGCGGAAGGCGTTGTCGCGCTTCTGTTGCTCGGCGGCGGCCAGTCCCTCGCGGAATTCGGCGAGGCGCGAGGCGATCGCCCCGATTTCGTCTCTCCGCCGCTGAGCCGGCAGGTCGCCATCGTAGTCGCCGCCCGCCACGCGCTCCATCGCGCCCGCGAGCGCCACGAGCGGGCGCGAGACGTGGCGGCGCAGGAAGAGCATCGCGGCGAGCGTGGCCAGTATGGTGACGGCGCCCGCCGCCGTGAGCTGCGCCAGCATCTGGCCGCGCGCCGCCGCGAGCGGTGCGGCGGTCGACCATTCCATGGCCACGGCGCCTGCGACCGAGTCATTCTGCCCGAAGAGCGCGGGGACGGCGACCGACAGCCGGTCGTCCGAAAACGCCACCTCGCCCGCCTCGGCCGCGGTTCGGGCCAGCTCGCGCAGGGCGGGCGACACTGCGCCGCTCTCGGCGGCGGGGCCGTTCGCGAGAGAGTGGCCGAGGCCCGCGAGCGCCTGGCCGTCTGAGGCGGCGATGGAACTGGCGAGCACATCCGCCAGCGCCTCCGGCTTGTCGAACTGCAGCGCGCCGCCGCTCTGGGTGGCGATGAGGCGCGTGACTTCGTGCGCCCGGGTCTCGACCATCTCGATCACGGAGGCGCGCTTGGCGGCGCCCGACATGACCGTGAGCGTGGCGCCGACCGCGAGAATGCAGGCGACGACGACCGCGGCGCTGACGAGGAAGACGGACCGGCGCAGCCGGGGCGTGGACGGGGCGGACATCTCGACACCTTTCGGGACGGGAACGGAACGGTCGGGGCGCGCGCACGCGCGATCAACGGCGATGCGCGTGCCCCGAGAGCGGGCCGGGCATGCCCGGCCGGGGCCGGATTACATCAGCGCCTCGGCATTGACCCCGACGGTCATCGCGCCGATCGCGTCGCCCGTCGCGGGGTCGGTGATCGTCAGCGAGATCTGGCCCTGGAAGGTCTGCGTGCTCTCGTCGAACTCCACCTCGCTGAAATGCACGGCGTCGGCGCCGACGGGATAGGTCTCGGAGTATTTCTCCTCGTCGCCCTGCCAGTAGTCGGATGTCACGCCCGAGGCGGCGACGTTGAGGCCGCGCGCGTCGAAGGCGAAGACCTCGGTGATCATTCCGCCCGATTCGGACACGCGGGCGCGCAGGAAGTCGGCCGCCGCGTTCTGCATCACCGGGTCTATCGTGGGGGTGGCGCCGCTGCCCACCTCGGACTGCCACGCCTGGTCGAGCGCATCGATCTCGGACTGCGCGAGCCCGCCCGTGCGGGCGTTCTGCGCGGCGATTGCCGAGACGAGCACCGGGTCCTGGGCCCAGGAGCGCACCTGGGCGTCGAGGAAGGCCTGCATGGCCGGGGCGTAGTCGTTGGCCTGCGCTGCACCGGCGAGAAACGCGGCGGTGGCGGCGGCGAGGGCGAGCGGTTTCATGGCACCTCCTGAGACGGCGTTGACGGCCGGCCGCGCGACACTCCCCGCGGCCGGACTGGACGGCCCCGTTCTAGTTGCCGTCTCCGAATCATCCGTTAAGGCGGGTCCGCCGCCTCGCGCGCTGCACGGCATGTCCCCAGAGGAGGTGGCGGCGCGCTGCGCACTTTTTCCCGGCGGGGGCGCTTTGCTTCCCCGTTGCCAGCCCATAGACACGGGGTGGGCAGGGGCCGCCGCCAGGCCCAGGCACAATGGGGATTGCACAGCCCTTGTCGCAGACCGACCCGACCCTCGCCCTGATCGCGGCGCTGCCCTTCATCGGCGCGCTGTTCCCGGGGCTGATGATCCGTGCCGGCCGCACCGCCTGCGCCGCCTCGGCCGGCGCGGCGACGCTCGCGGCGCTCATCCTGCTGCTCACGCGGGCGCCGGCGGTCATGGGCGGCACGATGATCGAGGCGCGGATCGGCTGGATGCCGCAGATCGGGCTCGAGGCGGCGCTCAGGCTCGACGGGCTGGGCCTGATGTTCGGGATCATGATCCTCGGCATCGGCCTGCTCATCCAGCTCTACGCGCGCTGGTATCTCTCGCGCGCAGACCAGGTGGGGCAGTTCTACACCTATCTGATGCTGTTCCAGGGCGCGATGCTGGGCATCGTGCTGTCGGAGAACGTGCTGCTGCTGCTCGTGTTCTGGGAGCTCACGTCGCTCACGTCGTTCCTGCTGATCGGCTACTGGCGGCACCTGCCCGAGGGGCGGCAGGGCGCGCGCATGGCTCTCACCGTCACCGGCATGGGCGGTCTGGCGCTGATCGGGGGTATGCTCCTGCTCGCGCAGGCCGCCGGCAGCACCGAACTGACCGAGATCCTGGCGCGGGGGGATCAGGTGAGGGAGTCGCCGCTCTACGCGCCGGCGCTGCTGCTGATCCTCGTGGGATGCTTCACCAAGTCGGCGCAGTTCCCCTTCCACTTCTGGCTGCCGCACGCGATGGCCGCGCCCACGCCCGTGTCGGCCTACCTGCACTCGGCGACGATGGTGAAGGCGGGCATCTTCCTGATGGCGCGGCTCTGGCCGGTGCTCGCGGGCACCGAGATCTGGTTCTACCTCGTGGCCACGACGGGCCTTGTGACGATGGTGATCGGGGCCGCCATCGCGCTGTTCAAGGACGATCTCAAGGCGCTGCTCGCCTTTTCCACCGTCTCGCATCTCGGGCTCATCACGATGCTGCTCGGCTTCGGCACGGCCGATGCTGCCGGCGTGGCGATCCTGCACATCCTGATGCACGTCACGTTCAAGGCGGCGCTGTTCATGACCGCGGGCATCGTCGACCACGAGGCGCATACCCGCGACATCAAGCGGCTCGGGGGCCTTCTGTCGCTGATGCCCATCACCGCGGCCATCGCCATCGTCACGGCGCTGTCGATGGCGGGGATGATTCCGTTCAACGGCTTCATCTCGAAGGAGCTGATGCTCGAGGAGACCACGCATTTCGCCTGGGCGGGATCGGATCTCGCGCTGCCAGTCGCGGCGACGGTCGGCGCGCTGCTCTCGTTCGCATATTCGCTGCGCTTCATCGCGCATGTCTTTCTCGGGCCGGTGCGCGACGACTACCCCCACACGCCGCACGACCCGCCCTTCGGCATGTATGCCGCGCCGCTCCTGCTGGCGGTCGCCGTGATCGTGACCGGCCTGTTCTCGAACGCCACGCTCGGCGCGCTCCAGACCGCGGCGGCCGACGCGACGACGAACGGCGCCTTCGAGTACCACACGCTCAAGCTCTGGCACGGGGTGACGCCCGCGCTGATGATGTCGGGCATTGCCGCGCTGGGCGGGCTGACCCTCTTGATCTTCCACGCGCCGCTGGCGCGGGGCTGGGCCGCGCGCGGGCCGTTCTACGCCAAGGACGCCTTCGACCGGGGGATGGAGACGGCGGCGGCCGCCGCGCGCGCGGCGACGGACAGGGCGCATGACGGCGCGATCACCCGCTACCTCGCCATCTTCGCCATTGCCACGCTCGCGGCCGGAGCGGTTGCATTCACGATCGGCGAGTACGGCCCGGGGAGCCGCCCGCCCGTGCCCGTCACCACGGTCGACGCGGTGGGCTGGTCGCTCTTGGTCGCGGCGACGCTCTCGATGCTCGTGCTCTACCGCCAGCGGCTGCTGGTGCTGGTGTTGCTGGGCATCGTCGGGCTGATCGTGTCGCTCGCCTTCGTCCACCTCTCGGCGCCCGACCTCGCCATGACTCAGGTCTCGGTCGAGGTGGTCTCGATCATCCTGCTGCTGCTCGCGCTCAACTTCCTGCCCCAGAGCGACCCCGCCCCCGACCCGGTGCCGCGCCGGCTGCGCGATGGCGCCATCGCCTCGGCCGTGGGCCTCGGCGTGGGGGTGCTGTCGTGGATGCTGATGACCCGCGACTTCGAGACGATCTCGGGCTACTACCTCGACAATTCCAAGCCCGGCGGCGGCGGCACGAACGTCGTCAACGTGATCCTCGTCGATTTCCGCGGCTTCGACACGTTCGGCGAGATCATCGTGCTCGGCATCGCGGCGCTGGCGATCTTCGCGCTTGTCGAGGCGCTGCTCGACGGGCGCGCCTCTGTCCGGCTGGCCAACTGGCGGCCCGCGGCGCCCAAGGCGGCCGACCGGCACCCGATGATGATGGTCGTGGCGACGCGCCTGATGATGCCGATCTCGCTGACGGTGGGGGGCTACATCTTCCTGCGCGGCCACAACGAGCCGGGCGGCGGCTTCATCGCCGGCCTCGTCGTCGCCATCGCGCTGCTGATGCAGTACATGGCCAGTGGATTCGCCTGGGCGCAGGAGCGGGTGCGCATCCCCTACCACACCTTCATCGGCATGGGCGTGCTGATCGCGGGGCTGACCGGCATCGGCGCGTGGTTCGCGGGCTACCCCTTCCTCACCTCGTGGTACGGCTACTTCCACTTCCCCCCGATCGAGGAGTTCGAGCTGGCTTCGGCCATCGCCTTCGACCTCGGCGTGTTCCTCACGGTCGTCGGCGCTGTCATGCTCGCGCTCTACTCGCTGAGCCGGATCGCGCGGCGCACCGGCGAGCGGGTCGATCCCGACGCGATGGACTACGACCCCTCGCTCGAGGCGCCCACGGGGCGGCGCGACTGATGGAGGCGCTCGTGGCCTCCGCCATCGGTGTGCTGACGGGCGCAGGGATCTACCTGATCCTGCGCGTGCGCAGCTTTCCCGTGGTCGTGGGCACCACGATGCTCTCCTACGCGGTCAACCTGTTCCTGTTCGCCTCGGGGCGCCTTGCGCTCGACCTGCCCCCGATCCTGAACCCCGATCAGGCGGGCTATAGCGACCCGCTGCCGCAGGCGCTGGTGCTGACGGCCATCGTCATCTCGCTCGGCATGACCGCGATCACCGTGATGATCGCCCTCGGCGCCTATCTCGAGAGCGGCAGCGACCGCTTCGACATCGACGATACGCCCGGGCCAGGGGACGCAGAAGAGCCGGCAGACATGAGAACCCCGGCCGATTACGAGCCGGCGCCGAGGCGGGAGGGCGTGCGCGACCCGGACGCGCCTGACCCGGCGCCGGAGGGCGGGCGATGAGCCACCTGATCGTCCTGCCCGTTGTGCTGCCGGCGCTGCTCGCGCCGATCATGGCGATGGCGATGCGCCACGACCGCGTGCTGCAGCGCACTTTCGGCCTTGCCGGGCAGGTCGCGCTGCTGGCGCTGGCGGTAGCGCTCGCCACACAAGCCTTCTCGACCGGCGAGATCGCCATCTACGAGCTCGGCGCCTGGCCCGCGCCGTTCGGCATCGTGCTGGTGCTCGACCGCCTGTCGGCGACGATGCTCATGCTCTCGGCGGCCCTGGGCGTGATGGTGACGCTCTATGCCATCGGATCGGGCTGGGACAGGCGGGGCTGGCATTTCCATGCGCTGTTCGCCTTCCAGATGATGGGGGTGAACGGCGCGTTCCTGACCGGCGACGCCTTCAACCTGTTCGTCTTCTTCGAGGTGCTGCTCATCGCCTCCTACGGGCTGGTGATCCATTCGGGCGGGGCGTTCCGGCTGCGGGCGGGCCTGCAATACGTGGTGATGAACCTTGCCGGCAGCACCCTCTTCCTCTTCGCGCTCGGCACGCTCTACGCGGTGCTCGGAACGCTCAACATGGCCGACATGGCGGTGAAGGCGTCTCAGGTGGCGCCCGAGGAAACCGCGCTCCTTGCGGTCGGCGCGGTGCTGCTGCTCCTCGTCTTCGCGGTCAAGGCCGCGGCCTTCCCGGTGCAGTTCTGGCTGCCGGCGACCTATTCGGCCGCGCCCGCGCCCGTGGCGGCGCTCTTCGCCATCATGACCAAGGTCGGCGCCTACGCGATCATCCGCGTCTACACGCTGATCTTCGGCGCTGGCACGCCGGAGCTGTCGGCGCTCGTCTCCGCCATGCTGCTGCCGGCGGCTCTGGTGACGCTGGTCGTGGGTGCGGTGGGGGTGCTCGGCTCCGCGCGGCTCGAGCGCGCGATCGCCTTTTCGGTGCTCGCCTCGATGGGCACGCTGCTGACCGCCATCGCGTTGTTCACGCCGGCGGGTCTGACGGCGGCACTCTACTACATGGTGCACTCCACCTTCGCGGGCGCCGCGCTGTTCCTCGTGGCCGATCTCGTGCGGCGGGGGCAGGAGGGGGGGATGCGTCCGCACGGGATCACGGTGGCCTTCTACTTCGTTGCCGCCATCGCCATCGCCGGCATGCCGCCGCTCACGGGGTTTCTCGGCAAGGTCTTCGTGCTGCAGGCGGCGGCCCCGGCAGAGGGGGCGCCGGTGATCTGGGGGGTGATCCTCGTCACCTCGCTGTTGCTCATCGTGGGCTTCACCCGCCTCGGCTCGGCGCTCTTCTGGAAGAGGGCGCCCGTGCCGGATGGCGATCCGCTCGACGCCGGCGGCGACCTCGCCCTGCCGGGCGGGCTCGCGGCCACGGCTGCAGGGCTGCCAGTGGCCGCCTTGGCGCTGATGACACTCGCGTCCGGCCCCGTGGCCGAGGCGATGGACCGGACGGCGGCGCAGCTCATCGACCGGCCGACCTATATCCGGGCGGTGCTCGACCCGGCCGAACCCGCCCCCGAGGCCCTCCGTCGCGGCGGTGGCGCCCAAGATCACGGCGAGGGCGATCATGGCGCAGAGGGCGGCGGCGGCGCGCCTGCCGAAAGCGGCGCCGCGCCCGGTGAGGAGGCCGAGTGATGCTGCGCCGGATCTTCCCCCATCCCCAGCTGACACTGATGCTGACGGTCGTGTGGCTCCTGCTCGTCAACACCGTCTCGCCGGGCAACCTGCTCCTCGGCCTCGTGTTCGGCGTCGCGATACCGGTCATCACCCAGCCCTTCTGGCAGAAGCGACCCGTGATCAAGCGCCCCCTCAGGGTCGTGGAATACATGGCCCTCGTGATCTGGGACATCGTTATGGCCAACGTCGTGGTGGCCTACACCATCCTGTTCAAGTCGAACGCGCGCACGCGCTCGGCCTGGGTGCGGGTTCCACTCGACCTGACATCGCCCGAGGCGATCACCCTTCTGGCCGGGACGATCACCATGACGCCCGGCACCGTCGCGTCGGCGCTGTCGGCCGACGCCTCGTCGATCCTCGTGCACTGCCTCGATACCGACGACCCCGAGGCGGTGCGCGACGAGATCAAGCACCGCTACGAACGCCGGCTCAAGGAGATCTTCGAATGATCGAGACCGCCCTGACCTTCGCCGTCACCTGTTTCGCGCTCGCGCTGGTGTTCAACCTCTGGCATCTCGCCCGCGCGCCCGGCGTGGTCGACCGCATCCTCGCGCTCGACACCATGGTGATCAACGCCATCGCGCTGCTGAACCTCTACGGCATCAGCCAGGGCACGCCGGTCTATTTCGAGGTGTCGATGCTGATCGCCATGGTCGGCTTCGTCTCGACCGTCGCCTATTGCCGCTTCATCCTGCGCGGCAACATCATCGAGTGAGGAGGGGCCCATGATCGAGGATGCCACCCTGATCGCCGAGGTCGTCGTCTCGTTCCTGCTGGTGGTGGCGGGTCTGTTCGGCCTCGTCGGATCGCTGGGGCTGGTCAAGCTCGACGACACGATGCGGCGGCTGCACGCGCCGACCAAGGCGACGACGCTGGGAATCGGCGGGGTGCTGATCGCCTCGATGATCTACTCGGCCGTGTTCCTCGACCGGCTGTCGTTCCACGAGCTGCTGATCACGATATTCCTCCTCCTGACCGCGCCGATCACGGCGAACTTCATCGCCAAGTCCTACATGCACCGCCATGTCGACGAGGCCGACCTGCCGCCCACCGAGGGCCCCTACGGCTGGGCCGTCTACGACGCGGTGCCCGAGGATGAGCGGCCGATCGACACGAAGTGACCGTCAGCGCGCCGGAAAGGTCAGGACCGGGGGACCAGCCCCCCGGACCCCCCGGGATATTTCGGGCAAGAAGAAGCAGCGGCCAGGGCGACCGGGCGCAGGGCAGCGTGTCGGGCGGCGCGCGCAGGCGAGGGATGCGCCGGGCGGGCGGGCCGTCGTTCGAAGAACGCGGTCCGCGCCGCCCGGATTGTGGAGGGCGGCGTCAGGCGGCGGCGCGGTGTCCGAGGACGCGCGCCATCGTCTCGCCCATGACCGAGGGGTTGGGGGCCACCGTGATGCCGGCGTCCTCCAGGATCACGACCTTTTCCTGAGCGCTCTCGCCGAAGGCCGAGACGATTGCGCCGGCATGGCCCATCTGCCGGCCCTTGGGGGCCGAGAGGCCGGCGACGAAGGCGACGACGGGCTTGGTCATCCACTCCTTGACATAGGCCGCGGCCTCGGCCTCCTGCGGCCCTCCGATCTCGCCGATCATGAAGACAGCGTCGGTCTCGGGGTCGGCCTCGAACAGTTCGAGGATGTCGCGGAAGGACGAGCCGTTGATCGGGTCGCCGCCGATGCCCACCGAGGTCGACACCCCGAGACCCAGCGCCTGCATCTGGCTGGCCGCCTCGTAGCCCAGCGTGCCCGAGCGGCCGACGATGCCGACGCGCCCCTCCTTGTAGATGTGGGGCGGCATGATGCCCATGAAGCCGCGTCCGGGCGAGATCACGCCCGCGCAGTTCGGTCCGATCAGGCGCATCTTGCGCGCGCGGGGGTAGCGGCGGAGGAAGCGCTTGACGCGCATCATGTCCTGCGCAGGGATGCCGTCGGTCACGCAGACGGCGGTCGTTATCCCGGCGTCGGCCGCCTCCATCATGGCGTCGGCGGCGAAGGGCGGCGGCACGAAGAGGAGCGACGCCTCGGCCCCCGTCTCCTCGACCGCCTGGCGCACCGTGTCGAACACGGGGCGGCCGAGCACCTCGGTGCCGCCCTTGCCGGGCGTGACGCCGCCCACGACCTGGGTGCCGTAGTCGACCATTTCCTGCGCATGGAACCGGCCGATGCGGCCCGACATGCCCTGCACGATGACGGGGGTTGTCTCGTCGATGATGATGGCCATTGCTCTCTCTCTTCCCTCAGGCGGCGACCGGCTCGCGCGCCGCGACGGCGCGGTCGGCGGCCTCGGCCAGCGTGTCGGCGGTGATCAGCGGCAGCCCGCTTTCGCGGATGATGCGCCGCCCCTCCTCGACGTTGGTGCCCGACAGGCGCACCACGACGGGGACCTTCAGGTCGAGCGTGCGATAGGCCTGCACCACGCCCTCGGCGACCCAGTCGCAGCGGTTGATGCCGGCGAAGATGTTGACGAGGATCACCCTGACCTTCGGATCGGTCAGCACGGTGCGGAACGCCTGGCAGACCCGCTCCGGCGAGGCGCCGCCGCCGATGTCGAGGAAGTTGGCAGGCGCGCCGCCGGCGATCTTGATCATGTCCATCGTCGCCATGGCGAGCCCGGCGCCGTTGATGATGCAGCCGATGTCTCCGTCGAGGCCGACATAGGCCAGCCCGTGGTCGTAGGCGTAGCTCTCGCGCGGGTCCTCCTGGGCGCGGTCGCGCAGGGCGGCGACCTCGCGGCGGCGGAACAGGGCGTTGGTGTCGAAGCTCATCTTGGCGTCGAGCGCGATCAGGTCGCCCTCGCCGGTGACGACGAGCGGGTTGATCTCGACCATCGTGGCGTCGAGATCGCGGTAGGCGCGGTAGCAGGCGCGCACGACCTGGACCATCTGCGCCACCTGGGGCCCCTTGAGGCCGAGCGCGAAGGCGAGTTCGCGCGCCTGGTAATCGACCAGACCGGAAGCGGGGTCGATCACCATGCGCACGAGGCTGTCCGGGTCGGTCTCGGCCAGTTCCTCGATCTCCATGCCGCCGTGGCGGGAAGCGACGATCATGATTCGCTCCGACTTCCGGTCGAGCACGAAGCCCAGATACATCTCCTGCGCGATGTCGGTCGCGGCCTCGACCCAGAGCCGATGCACGGACCGGCCCCGGTCGCCGGACTGGCGCGTCACCAGGGTGCGGCCGAGCAGGGTGGCGGCGAAGTCTCGTGCCTCGTCAGGGCTCTTGCAGACCTTGACGCCGCCGGCCTCGCCGCGGCCGCCCGAGTGAATCTGCGCCTTGACCACGCAGGGGCCGCCGCCGAGCTCGCGGGCGCGGTACTCGGACTGCTCCGGGCTCCAGGCGAGCGCGCCGGGCGGGACGGGCACGCCGAAACGGGCGAGGATTTCCTTGGCCTGGTGTTCGTGAATGTCCATGTGGGTCCTCCTTCGGATGCGGGTGCCAGCGATCGGGCAGCGCCGGCCTGCTCCCCGTCGCCATGAGCGCGACGCGGGGTCGGCGCGGGGAAAGGCGTTTCGAAACGCCTTCCCGCGCGGCCCCGGCGGCGGGGCGAGCGGTGCGCGGCGCGCGGAACGGCGCCGTGGGCGCCCCGACGCCCGGCCATTGCGGGTGGCGCGGCGTGGGCGGGGCGGTTCGGGCGGGCCCGGGCCGGGGCGCGCGCCCCGGCCCCCCGCCCGGCGTCACTCGGCGGCGACCTGCAGCGGCGTCGTCACCCGCGCGGCGTTCAGGTACCATTCCTGCGCCGCGGCCACGCCGGAGCCGAGCGGTATCCGAGCGCCGGCGCGCAACAGCGAAAGCTCGGCCACCGACAGGGCAGTCAGGCACATCCCCTCGTTCAGGTCGCCGAGATGGCCGATACGGAATGCCTTGCCGGCGAGCCTGGCGAGGCCCGAGCCGAAGGAGGTTCCGTAATCCTCGTAGGCCACCCGCAACACCTCGCGAGCGTCGACACTCTCGGGCACGCGGATCGCGCTGACCGTGTCGGAGTGGAGCGTGCGGTGCTCGGCCACGAGGTCGAGCCCCCAGGCCGCGATGCCCCGACGCACGCCCTCGGCGAGGCGGTGGTGGCGGGCGATCACCGCGTCGAGCCCCTCCTGTCGCAAAATGCGGTCGAGCGAGACCTTCAGCCCGTGGAAGAGCTGCGTCGGCGGCGTGTACGGGAAGTAGCCGTCTGCATTCATCCGCGCCTGGTCGGCGAACTCGAAATAGGCGCGGCGCATGGTGGCGGTCTTCGAGGCGTCCATCGCCTTCCGGCTGACGGCCAGCACGCCGAGGCCCGCGGGCAGCATCAGGCCCTTCTGGCTGCCGGTCACCGCGAGGTCGACGCCCCACTCGTCCATCCGGAAGTCGATCGAGGCGATCGACGACACGCCATCGACGAACAAGAGAGCGTCGTGGAAGCACGCATCGAGCGCCTGCCGCACGCCAGCCACGTCGGAGGTGACGCCCGTCGCCGTCTCGTTGTGGGTGGCGAAAACCGCCTTGATCTCGCCGTGGCGATCGGCTGCAAGGCGACGCTCGTATTCCTTCACCGGCACGCCCGCGCCCCAGGCCACGTCGATCACCTCGACGTCGAGGCCGAGACGCTCGGCCATCTCGACCCAGAGCGTCGAGAACTGGCCGAAGCGGCTCATCAGCACCTTGTCGCCGGGGTTGAGCGTGTTGGTGATCGCGGCTTCCCACGCGGCGGTGCCGGACCCCGGAAAGAGGAAGATCTCGGCATCGCGCGAGCGCACGACCTCGCGCAGGTCGGTGAAGAGCGAGAGGGTCAGCTCGCCGAAATCGGGGGCGCGCATGTCCTGCATGGGCACGTTCAAGGCCTGCCGCACGGCTTCGGGCACGTTGGTCGGGCCGGGGATGAAAAGATGGGTAATGCCGTTGCGCATGGGGCCGCTCCGCTGGGCGATGTCTCGTGACGCTCGGGTTGTGCGCCGTGGCCCCCCTTTGCTGCAAATGAAAGCGCGTCCTGCTGTGAAAGCGAGATTTTACAAACCGCGAAAAGTGTGAAACTGTAAATATCACAGGTTTGCATACGCGTGCGTACAACCGGGGCGGAGGGGGCCGTGCACAAGACCTTCATCGGGCCGCATCTGCGGCGGCTCAGGCAGGAGCAGGGCAAGACACAGGCCGAGATCGCACGCGCCCTCGGCATCTCGACATCCTACGTCAACCTCCTGGAAAACAACGAGCGCAGCGTGTCGGTGCCGGTTCTTCTGAAGCTCTTCGAAGTGTTCGGCGTCGACTGGCGCGACATCGCCGAAGACGACGACCCGACCCTGCTGGCCGACCTGCGCGCGGCGGTGCAGGACCCGCTGTTCGAGGGCGAGCGGCCCGACCTTGCGCAGCTGCGCGCCGCGCTCGTCCATGCCCCCGGACTCGCCGCGTGTTTTCTGCGCCTGCACAAGGCGTGGCAATCGGCGACCGAGCAGATGATCTCTGTCGCGGGCACGGTCGGGTCCGCCGGCGGAGGGGGCGAGGCTGCGCCGGTGCTGGCCGAGAGCGCGGAATCGGCCGTCCACGCCTTCTTCCGCCGCAACCGCAACCATTTCCGCGCGCTCGAGAGCGCCGCGGCCTCCTTCTGGGACGGGGCGCGCGTGCCCACGGACGAGATCTATACCCGCGTCAAGGAGCGGCTGCAGGGCAAGCTGGGGCTGACGGTGCGCGTGCTGCCGGTCGAGGCGATGCCCAACACGCTGCGCACCCATGACGAGGGCTTGCGCGAGGTGTGCCTGTCGGAGGCGCTCGACCACCCCAATCGCGTGTTCCAGCTCGTCCACGTCGCGGGGCTGATCGAGCAGTCGCGCCTGCTCGACTCGCTGCTCGAGGGTTCGGGCATCACCGAGCCCTGGGGCCTTTCGCGCTGCCGGGTGGAGCTGGCCAACTACTTTGCCGCCGCGGTGCTGATGCCTTACGGGGCTTTCCTCGATGAGGCGCGCGCCTCGAAATACGATTTCGACCATCTGGCCACGCGCTTCGGGGTGTCGTTCGAGCAGGCCTGCCACCGGGCGACGACGCTGCAGCGCGAGGGGGCGCAGGGCGTGCCCTTCTTCTTCCTGCGCGTCGACAAGGCGGGCAACGTCACCAAGCGGTTCAACTCCACCGGCTTTCCCCTGGCCGAGCACGGCGGCGCCTGCCCGCGCCTCGACGTGCACACCTCGTTCCGCACGCCGGGCCGGATCGTGCCGCAATTCGTCGAGATGCCCGACGCCTCGCGCTTCTTCGTCTTCTCGCGCACCGTCGACCGCCCCACCTTCACCCGCCACCGGCAGGACGTGCGGCTGGCCGTGGCGATGGGCTGCGCCATCGAGCATGTCGGCGAGATCGGCTATGCCGAGAGCGTGACGCCCACCGCCGAGACGGTCGTGCCCATCGGCATCAACTGCCGCGTCTGCCCGCGCTCGAACTGCGACCAGCGGGCCCACCAGGCGCTGATCCTCTCGCAGCCCTTCGACGAGCGCCGCCGCGGCGCCACGCGTTACGAGGCATGACCGTGCGCCGTCCCGAGGGCGCGAGGGGACGCGGCGTCGGGCCGTGCGTATTTGGAACAGAAAGAAGCAGGGGCGCGCGCCGCGGCGGAAGCGGCGTGCCCGGTGGCGTGCCCGGTGGCGTGCCCGGTGGCGTGCCCGGTGGCGTGCCCGGTGGCATGTCTGGTGGCATGTCTGGTGGCGCGCTGTCGTCTGGGTGGGGCGAGGTCGGGGGCGCCGAGGCGGTCGGACGGTCAACAGAACCGGGCAACCGGGAGAACTGAACCGGGGAACGGAACCGCATGACACGACCGGGCGACGGTCGGGGCAACCGGTCGGGGCGGCGGGTCACGCCAGCAGGCGCATGCCCCGGTCGATCCCGTCCAGGGTGAGCGGCACCATGCGCTCGTCGAAGACCTGGCGGATCAGGCCCACCGACCGGGTGTAGCCCCAGTGCGGCTCGGGCAGGGGGTTGAGCCAGAGCGTGCGCGGCCAGGCCTCGCGCGCGCGCCGCAGCCAGACCTCGCCCGCCTCCGGGTTCCAGTGCTCGTTGGCTCCGCCGGGGTAGAGCACCTCGTAGGGGCTCATCGCGGCGTCGCCCACGAAGATGCACACCCAGTCGGGTCCGTAGGTATGCAGCACCTCCCATGTCGGCACCTGCGCGTCCCGGCGGCGGCGATTGTCGCGCCAGACGCCCTCGTAGAGGCAGTTGTGGAAGTAGTAGTGCTCGAGATGCTTGAACTCGGCGCGCGCGGCCGAGAACAGCTCCTCGACGACGCGCACATGGTCGTCCATCGACCCGCCCACGTCGAGAAAGAGCAGTACCTTGACCGCGTTGCGCCGCTCGGGGCGCGTCTGCACGTCGAGATAGCCGTGATCGGCCGTGGCGCGGATCGTGCCCTCGAGGTCGAGTTCTTCCGCCGCGCCGTCGCGCGCCCAGCGGCGCAGGCGCTTGAGCGCGACCTTGATGTTGCGGGTGCCGAGTTCCACCGTGTCGTCGAAGTCGCGGAACTCGCGCCTGTCCCATACCTTGACGGCGCGACGGTGGCGGCTCTCGTGCTGCCCGATCCGCACCCCCTCGGGGTTGTAGCCATGCGCGCCGAAGGGCGACGTGCCGGCCGTGCCGATCCATTTCGAGCCGCCCTCGTGGCGCCCCTCCTGCTCGGCCAGCCGCTGGCGCAGCGTCTCCATCAGCGCGTCGAAGCCCCCCAACGCCTCGATCCCGGCGCGCTCCTCCTCCGTCAGGTGCTTCTCGGCCTCGCGTCGCAGCCAGTCCTCGGGCAGATCGAGCGCCTCGAGCACCGCTGCAAGCGGGATCGCCTCGAGGCCCCGGAACGCCTCGGCGAAGGCGCGGTCGAACCGGTCGAGGTGACGCTCGTCCTTCACCATGGCGGCGCGGGCGAGGTAGTAGAAGCCCTCGACGTCGTAGGTCACGAGGCCCGCCGCCATCCCGTCGAGAAAGCCGAGGTATTCGCGCAGCGAGACCGGCACGCCGCCTCGCCGAAGGGCCTGGAAGAAGGGCAGGAACATGCCGGTCACCTCCGTGTGCCGAGGGTAGGGCAGGGGCGCGACCGCGCCAAGGGGAATGCCCCCTTGGCGCCCGGCCCAACGCCCGAAGGGAGGCGCGGCACGCGCCGATCGAGGGGGCGGGAGCGCCCCCGGACCGTCGGGGGGCGGCGCTCAGAACAGGGTATCCACGGCGATCGTGACGAAGAGGCCGAGGAGCGCGAAGGCGATGGCGTGGGCGGCGGCGTATTGCGCCATGTCGGCCCGGCCGCCGCCGCGCAGCTTCGCCCGGCGCGCCCCGAGCGCCGCTCCTGCAAGCCCTGCCGCAAGCACGATCATTCGCCTCTCCCCGCTCCGTCCCGCGCCCGGGCCGCGGGGCCGCGCTTACCGGTCTGCCCGCGTGCGGGCAAGGGTGGCGATTTCGGACGCCCGCGCCCGCACCACGTCGTCGCGACCGAAGCCGTAGCGCGCCCAGCCGAGCGCGTCCTCGCGCACCGACGCCGCCTCGCGCCCGCGGCCCGCCGTCTCGAGCGCCTCGGCCCTGATCAGCAGCAGTGTGGCGAGCAGCGCCGCGTTCTCGGCCGCGCTCACCGCCGGCAGGCTCTCGTCGACCAGCGCCAGCGTCCCCTCGACCTGCCCCGCCGACAGCGAGAAGGCGGCGAGCTGCATGTTGACATGGGCAGCCTGGATCCGGGTTTCGGGGTGCGCGCGGTAGATCGCGGCCGCCTCGAGGAACGAGGCGAGCGCGAGCTCGGGCTCGGAGCCGAGCGACAGCCGCCCCAGCGCGTAGAGCGAGAAGGCGCGCCGCGTGTCGCGCCAGCCGCGCGCCTCGGCGAGGCGCACCGCGCGGCGTGCCGCCTCCTGCCGCTCGGCGGGCGTGGCGCGGGGGCCGAGCGCCGTCTCGATGGCGCGGGTCCATTCGGGCGGCGTGGGGTCGGCCGCGCGGCCCGCTCGCCCCTGGCCGGCGGGGTTGAGGCGGGCGAGCACGCCGGGCAGGCGGCTCGCCACCTCGGCGCGCGACAGCCCCGACGACAGCGCGTCGTCATAGAAGACCCGCAGCATCAGCATGTCGAAGCCGGTCAGCACGGTGTGGAAATTGTCGTCGTTGAAGACGCTGTCGGGCAGGCGGTAGAGGTCGTTGAGCGGCCCCAGCGCCTGCGCGACCTCCTCGTGCAGGCAGTCGCGCGTCTCCTGCGGGCTGACGTCGCCGGGCAGGAACACGGCGGCGCGGGTGCGGGTGCGCACCGTCGTCCAGTCGACGGCCGCGGTGCGGCGGGCGCGGCGGAACTCCTCCCAGCTCGTGACGCGCGGCACCACGAAACAGGCGGCCTGCGGCACCAGCCGCTGCAGCTCGCGCCGCGAGAGCACCTCGACCACGAGGTTGGCGTCGTCGCCCGGGCCGGCGCGGCGGATATCGATGCCCGCCTCGGTGCGCAGGCGGGCGAGCAGGGCCTCGAGGTCGCGCTCGAGGCTCGGCGGGGCGTTGCCCCGCACGCCCACGCGCACCGGCCCCTCGAAGCGCGCGAGCGCCGGCAGGCGCCGTCCGCTCTCCATCTGGAAGGAGAGATCGAGGAAGTCCTGCGCGATCTCGCGGTTTGATCGGATCGGGGGCGCGGTGGGCGCCCCGGCGAAGCTCTTCATCGGCGGGAGCGGCCCCTCGAATGCCACGCGCCGCTCGGCGATCTCGGGCGCGGGCGGAGCCGGGGCGCAGGCGGCGAGCGCCGCGGCGAGCGCGCCGACGAGGATCGCGCGCGCGGCAGGTGCCCGGTGCGGGGCGGGGCCGGCCGGAGCCGTGGGATCGGTGATGTGCGGCATCGCGCGCGCCTCATGAAGATTGCGGCCGTGCTCGCCGCCAATCCGCACCCTACCGGTCAATTGGGCCACAGAAAGAAACAATTACGCCGGCAAGTTGACCCGCTGCCCGAACGTTGCAGCGCTGCCTCGGCGGTCCGGCGCGCGCGGGCGGCCGGGGCGCGACGGGACGGGCAGCGCGCGCGCCCTAGGTGGAAGGAGCGACGCGAAGAGGCAAGGGAGACATGCACATGGCCACGCAAGCCGCCGTCGCCGCCAACGACCGCCCCGTGATGCGCATCCGAGACCGGGCGGAGTTCCGCTCCAAGCCGCGCCCGTTGACAATGCGCGCCGAGACCACGGTCGCCGAGGCGGTGGCCGAGATGAGCCGGCGCGACTACGGCTCGGTGGTGGTGACAGACGCCGAGGAGCGGGTGCAGGGTATCGTCACCGAGCGCGACGTGATGAAGAAGATGGTCCACGAGGGGCGCGACGCCGCTGCCACGCCGCTGTCCGAGATCATGACCGCCGAGCCGCGCGTGGCCTCGGCCGACGACGACGTGCTCGACTGGCTTCGCATCATGTCGAACGAGCGGTTCCGCCGCCTGCCGGTGGTCGATTCCGACGGGCGGGTGACGGCGGTGTTCACGCAGGGCGATTTCGTCAGCTACACTTGGCCCGACCTGATGGGGCAGGCGCGCGAACTCGCCAAGGCGACCGTGTTCCGCAACTGGCACTTCTTCCTGATCGGGGGCGGCCTGATGGTCTACACCATCGTCATGGCGATCGTGCTCGGCACTGTCTGAGACACGGCCCGACCGGCGGGCGGGGCCGGATTTGACGCCGCCGGGGCCCGGCATAGCTCGGTTGCACAAAGCGGGGGAGTGCGGAATGGCCGACGGCATCGAACACGACATGACGGGCGGGATCACCCGGCGCATCGCGCTGCTTGGGGTGGCCACCGCGCTCGGCCTTGCCGCGACGGGCGTGCCGAGGCCCCTCCGCGCGGCTGCGCCCTTCACCTTCGCCTCGATCGACGGCGGCACGCTCTCGCTCGCCGATTGGGCGGGGCAGCCGGTGCTGGTGGTCAACACCGCCTCGCTGTGCGCCTTCACGCCCCAGTACGAAGAGCTCCAGACGCTGTGGGAGCGCTACCGCGACCGGGGGTTGGTCGCGCTCGCCGTGCCGTCGAACGATTTCCGGCAGGAGCTCGGCAACGAGGAAGAGGTCCGGGACTTCTGCGAGATCACATTCGGCCTCGACCTGCCGATGACCGAGATCACCCATGTCCGCGGCCCCTCGGCGCACCCGTTCTACCGCTGGCTCGCCGACGAGCACGGCTTTCGCCCGCGCTGGAACTTCAACAAGGTGCTGATCGGTCCGGGCGGCGCGCCGGTGCGCAGCTGGGGCTCGGGCGCCTCGCCGCTGTCGGCCGCGGTCGTGGGCGAGATCGAGGCGCTTCTTGACGCGTGAGTCGCTGCCCCGACCCGTCATGCTCGGCCACGAGATCTACCGCGGCTCGAGCTATGGCCGCTGGCATCCGCTGCACATCCCCCGCGTCTCGACCGTGATGGACCTGTCGCGCGCCCTTGGCTGGCTGCCGCGCGCGCGCTTTCGCACCTCGCCGCGCGCCAAGCCGGCCGCCGTGACCGCATGGCACACGCCGGATTACGTCGCCGCGCTCCAGCGGGCCGAGGCCGAGGGCGCGGCGCGCGCCGGCGACCCCGAGACCTATGGCCTCGGCACCCATGCCAACCCGGTTTTTCCCGAGGTGTGGCGGCGGCCGGCCACCTCGGCCGGCGGCTCGTTCCTGGCGGGCGAGTTGCTGGCTGAGGGCGGCGTCGTGCACCACCCGGCGGGCGGCACGCACCACGCCATGCCGGGGCGGGCAAACGGCTTTTGCTATCTCAACGACCCGGTGCTGGCGATGCTGGCGCTGCGGCGCGCGGGCGCCGCGCGCATCGCCTATGTCGATATCGACGCGCACCATTGCGACGGGGTCGAGGCTGCCTTCGCGGGCGACCCCGAGACGCTGATGATCTCGGTGCATGAAGAGCGGCGCTGGCCCTTCACCGGCGAGCTTGACGACACGGCGCACGGCTCGGCCGTCAACCTGCCGGTGCCGCGCGGGTTCAACGACACCGAGATGGCCTTCGTGCGCGAGGCGCTGATCGTTCCGCTGGTGGAGCGCTTCGCCCCCGACGCGGTCGTGCTGCAATGCGGGGCCGACGCGGTGGAGGAGGATCCGCTCTCGCGCCTGTCGCTGTCGAACAACGCGCACTGGGCCGTGGTGGCGGCGCTGCGGCCGCTCTCGCCCCGCTTCCTCGTGCTGGGGGGCGGCGGCTACAACCCGTGGTCGGTCGGCCGTCTCTGGACGGGGGTGTGGGGCGTGCTGGCGGGCGAGGAGATCCCCGACCGGCTGCCGGTCGAGGCCGAGGCGGTGCTGCGCGGGCTGACATGGCAGAACCGGCGGGGACGCACCCCTCCAGACCATTGGTTCACCACCCTGCGCGACGCCCCGCGCGAGGGCCCGCTGCGCTCCGAAGTCCGCGAGCGCGCGGCGCGGGCGCGCGCGCTGCGCGAGGCCGGGGCAGGGCGCCCGCGCGCCACGGCGTGAGCAGAGCGACCACGCCCGGTGCACGTCGCGGGCACGTCACGTGGGCACGTCACGTGGGCACGTCACGGGGCACGTCACGGGGCACGTCGCGGGGCGGGGCGCGATGGCACGCGCCGGCGCCGGAGCGCGTGGGCTTCGGGCGCCGGTCAGCCGGTCGAGCCGAGGCCGAGCCGATCCACGAGCGCGTCGGCCAGCGGCCCGATATCCTGCGCGGCGAGGGTTTCGCGGGCGCGGGCGCCGAGCCGCTCCTGTTCGCCGGCGTCGAGCATGGCAAGCGCGTCGGCCAGCCCACCGGCATCCGAGACCGGCACCGCCGCCCCGGCCGCGTCGAGCGCGGCATAGGCGTCGTCCGCGTTCTCGACATGCGGCCCGTGCAGGATGGCGCAGGCGAAGCCCGCCGGCTCGTAGGGCGTGTGCCCGCCCTTCGCCACCAGCGAGCCGCCGACGAAGCAGAGGCCGGCGGCGGCATACCACAGCGCCATCTCGCCCAGCGTGTCGGCGAGGTAGACCGGCGCGTCGCCCGGCGCCGCGCCGGCCGAGCGGATCGCATGGCCAAGGCCGCGCGCGGCGATCAGGCGGGCGATCTCCGGCCCCCGCTCGGGGTGGCGCGGCGCGAGGATCAGGCGCAGCGCCGGGCGGCGGGTGCGGGCGGCGGCGAAGGCGTCGAGCACCGGCCCCTCCTCGCCAGCATGGGTCGAGGCGGCGAGCACCGTCTCGGCGCGGCGATAGCCCAGCGCGGCGAGCGCCGCCGGGGCGGGGGGGGCGAGCGCCACCACGGATTTCAGCGGCGCGGCCGGGCCGAGTGCGGCGCGGGGCAGGCCGAGCCCCAGCAGCCGCTCGGCCGACGCCGCATCATGCGGGGCGGCCAGCGCGACCGGTGCGAGGAGCCGCCGCAAAACCGCCGAGGCCCGCGCCCAGCGCGCCGCGCTGCGCGAGGAGAGGCGCGCGGCGACGAGCGCCACCGGCATCCCGCGCGCATGGGCGAGCGACAGGCGGTTGGGCCACAGCTCGTTCTCGACGACGACCAGCGCGGCGGGGCGCAGCCGCCGCAGGAACGCCGCCACGGCCCAGCGGTAGTCGAGCGGCGCGAGGCGCGCCTCGATGCCCGCCAGCCCCCAGTCTCGCGCCGCGCGGCGCCCCGTGACGGTGTTGCAGGTGACGACCGCCCTCAGGCCGGGCACCCGGGCGCACAGCGCCTCGACCAGCGGGCGCGCGGCGGCGACCTCGCCCACCGAGGCGGCGTGGAGCCAGAGCGCGCCCGTCCCGGCCGGCCCGCCGCGCCCGAGACGCTCGCGCAGGTCGGCCCACGTCTCCCGCCCGCGCCCGAGGCGCACGAGCCAGATCGCCAGCAGGACGGGCGCGGCGAGGCCCAGGGCGAGCCGGTAGGCGACGATCATCGCACGGCCCCCGCAGACCGGGCGCAGCCCCCGCGCCGCCTCAGCCCGCGAGGCCCTCTGTCGAGGCGAAGAACATCGCCTGACTCACCGCGCTGCGCACCTGCTCCTCGGTGTAGGGCTTGGAGATCAGGAAGGCGGGCTCGGGCCGGTCGCCGGTCAGCAGCCGCTCGGGGAAGGCGGTGATGAAAATCACCGGTGTCTCGGGGAACGACTGCAACAACTCGTTCACCGCATCGATCCCCGAACTGTCGTCGGCAAGCTGGATATCGGCGAGGATCAGGTCGGGCCGGTCGTTGTTGCCGAGTTCCACCGCGCGGGCGCGGGTGCGGGCGATGCCGGTCACCGCGTGCCCCATCGAGGTGACGATTCCCTCGATGTCCATCGCGATGATCGCCTCGTCCTCGATGATCAGAATGCGGCCCGTGACGCTCTCCTCCATTTCGGCGCGGGCACGGTCGAGCAGGTCGCGCGCCTCGGGCTCCGACACCTGCATGATGACGGCGATCTCGCCCAGCCGAAACTCCTCGATCGTGTGCAGGAGCAACGCCTCGCGGCTGTTGGGCGTGAGCCGCGCCATGTGGCCCTGCGCCTGGCGCGACATGGCGTCGTCGCCGTCCGAGACGGGCGAGCCCGCACTCGACCAGATCAGGTGGAAGGCGCGGAAGAGGGCCGCCTTGGACGACACGCCGTCGTCGAAGATCGAGGGGTCCTCGATCAGCGCCTCGAGCGTGGCCGAGGCGTAGGTGTCGCCGGTTTCCTGGCTGCCGGTCAGCGCTCTCGCGTAGCGGCGCAGGAAGGGGAGGTTCTCGCCCACGACGTCGGCGAGTTGAGACGGGTTGGGCACGGGCGATCCCTGTGATGTCTGCAAGTCTTTTCCCATTCTTCGGGAACCGGCGGGCCGCGTCAACGTTGAGAGACACCACTGGAAATGGCGAGACCGATCGCGCATGTATGCCGAGATGACGCAGGAAGACCGGAAGAAGCGGCTGGACCAGCAGATCGACGAGAATCTGCGCAAGGTCTACCAGCGGACCCTCGAGGAAGAGGTGCCGGACCGCTTCCACGACCTCCTGCGCAAGCTGCGCGAACAGGGGCGGCCCGAATGAGGCCTCCCCGCATGAGACCGATGCGAGGATCGCCCGGATGACGACGCCCCCGACGGGCCCCTGCGACGCGACCGCCCGGCGGCCCCGACCCTGATGGCCGGAGGCAGGGGGGACGGGACGCCCGCGCGCCGCGCGGGCCCGAGCCATGCGGGCCAGGACCATCCGGGCTCTGCCGCGGGCGGGTCGGTGCACGGGGATCCGCGCGACGAGATTCCCGAACACCTCGCCGCAATGCGCGCCTTCGCCATGTCGCTCACCCGCGACCCCTCGTCGGCCGACGATCTCGTGCAGGACACGGTGGTCAAGGCCTGGACCAATATCGGCAGCTACACCGCCGGAACCAACATGCGGGCGTGGCTGTTCACCATCCTGCGCAACCACTTCTACACCCAGCGTCGCCGGCTGCGGCGCGAGACGGCCGACAGCGAGGGGGCCTTCGCCGCGCGGCTGGCCGAAAAGCCTGCCCATGACGGCCGCCTCGCGCTGCGCGACTTCGCCGTGGCCTTCGCGCAACTGCCCGACGAGCAGCGCGAGGCGCTGGTGCTCGTGGGCGCGTCGGGCTTTTCCTACGACGAGGCCGCGCGCATGACCTGCGTGCCCGCCGGCACGGTCAAGAGCCGCGCCAACCGCGCGCGGCGCAAGCTTGCCGAACTGCTCGGCCTCGAGGCGCACGAGGAGATGGAGATGACCGACCGCGCCACCCGCGCCGCCCCCGAGGGCGCGCCCGCCGCCGCCGTGGCGGCGCACATGCTGCAGAACGGCGTGATCGCCCGCGCCATGCCCGAGGCCCCGGTGATCGGCTTCGCCCCGCCGCTCTGCCTGACCGAGGCCGAGGCGGACGAACTCGCGGACAAGACTGCAGCGGCGGTGCGGGCGGTGTTCGGCAACTGAACGGCGCGCGGGGGGCTTCACCGCCCCCTTGATCTGGCCGGAAATACCCCGGGGGAGGCGCGGCCGGGGGGCGGCGCCCCCCTGTCGCGG
>LJNT01000159.1 GCA_001314685.1 Rhodobacteraceae bacterium HLUCCA09 | reverse complement strand
CCGTCGACCGTCACGGCGGCGTTGTTGGACATGTTCTGCGGCTTGAACGGCGCCACCGACAGCCCCCGCGCCCGCGCCGCCCGGCAAAGCCCGGCGACGAGGAGCGACTTGCCGACATTGCTGCCGGTCCCCTGGAGCATCAGCGCACGGCCCATGGCCCTGACTTGACGCCGGACTCGGAGGACCGCAAGCCTGACTTGCGCTCCGATGATGTGACCGCCCCCGGACGGCGTCGATGCGCCAGGGTGGGTGATTCACACCCGACCGTCCGGCTCGAAAGCTTCTTGCACCATGGGCGGCGCCCAGAGAAGCATGGCGCGGCCGGCGCCGAGGCAGACCCGAGGGGCCGCGATCGCGTTCCGCATCCGCGATCTGCCGATCCGGCGGCGCAAGCAGGCGATCAATGCGCTTCGTGGCCATCCGGGCGCGTTCGTGCAGATCTTGCCGCGCGGGGCATCCGACGCCGCGCGGCCCGCCGATGCGATTGCCGCGTCGAAGGTTCCGGTTGGGGGCCTCACCCATCTGGAGACAGGGATCGGCAAGCTCGATGCCGAGACCGCGCGCCGGGCCAAAGGGAACGAGGTGGCGCGGCGCCGGATGACCGCTCCGCGGATCGGGCCGTTGATCGCCGCCGCCGTCGCGGTCCTCGCCCCGCCGCCGGAGACCTTCCGCAAGGCGCGGAACCCGTTCGTCGGGAAAACCGACCCCCCGACGGTTTGCCGATCCGCCTCATCCTGGCACGGCCCGATAGCCCGAACCGAAGAGGGTTGAGCGATATCGGTTGGCCGTGATTCACGTCGGCTTGCGTGTCAATCGGCATGGAATCGGGACCCCTGATCGGCGCGCAAAAGGGATCCCTTTGACCTGCGGGTAGCCGGCCCGAGGCGGCGGAGCTTTCAAGTGGCGCAGACGGCTCGGGCCGGCGGGGGCCGGGCTCAGGCGCGTGTCTTGAAGCGCCAGCTCTCGTTGCCGGTCTCGACGATGTCGCAGTGATGGGTGAGCCGGTCGAGGAGCGCGGTCGTCATCTTGGCGTCGCCGAAGACGGTGGGCCATTCGCCGAAGTCGAGGTTCGTCGTGACGATCACCGAGGTGCGCTCGTAGAACCGTGCGCGTCGCCCTCGGTGGCGCGGAGCAGCTCAATGGCTGGTCCGTCGACACCACGACCGGCGTCGTCACCTTCGCCGCCGCCCCGGCTTCCGGCCTCGCGATCACCGCGGGCTTCGAGTTCGACGTGCCGGTCCGCTTCGACACCGACGTGCTCGACATGACGCTCGACCTCGAGCGGCTCGGCTCGATCACCTTCATTCCGCTGCTTGAACTGCGCCGATGAAGACTATCGATCCCGACCTGCAGCCGCGAGGCATCCCCTGGTCACGTCATCCACCACGTTCAGGATGCCCAGGCGCCGGCCGGTGACCAGCTGGTCGCGCACGAGATCGCCGGACCAGCGTGTGTTCGCGCGTGGCGTTCTCCTCCGCGAGCGCCTTCAGTCTCCCGGCATCGGACACCTGCATCCCGCCGCACTTCGCCTTCCGGGCCGAGACACGCGGCGCTGCTGATGCCGTGCCGCCGGCATCTCACCTCTTGGCATGCATCGCCCGACCGACGAGGTTCAGCAGAAGTTGCGCGGCGAGGATCGCGGTCGTGCCCGTGCGGTCGTAGTCGGGCGCGACCTCGACGAGATCGACACCCACGACGCGGCCGCGCCGGGCGAGGCCCGCCAGCAGCTCCAGCCCCTCGTAGTAGAGCAAGCCGCCGTGCGAGGGCGTTCCGGTGCCCGGCGCGATCGAGGGGTCGAAGCCGTCGATGTCGATGGTCAGATACAGGTCGACGCCCTCGGGGATGCGGGCGAGCACCGCCTCGACGCCGAGGCGCCGCACCTGCCGGACCGACAGGATGTCGGAGCCCATGGCGCGCGCGTCGTCGTAGCCCTCCTTCGCCGTCGACGAGACATTGCGGATGCCGAGCTGCGTCAGCCCGCTCACATGCGCCTGCTCGGCCGCGCGCCGCATCGGGTTGCCATGGCCGTGGCGCACCCCGTGCCGCTCATCGACGAAGTCCAGATGCGCGTCGATCTGCACGACGTGAAGCGGGCCGCGCCCGGCAAAGGCGCGGATGCACGGGATATTGACAGAGTGGTCGCCGCCGATCACCACCGGCAGGGCGCCCGCCGCAAGGGCCGCGCGCACGCCCGCCTCGATGTTGGCGTGGCTCGTCTCGGTGTCGGTATGGACGATGTCGGCATCGCCCATGTCGACCATCCGGACGCCCTGCATGTAGGTCGCGTCGTCCTCGTGGTCATAGGCCCCGGCATGACCGAACGAGAACAGCGTCGACGCCTCGCGCACCGCGCGGGGGCCGAAACGCGCGCCGGCCCGCCACTGGGTGCCCATGTCGAACGGCGCACCGAGGATCGCCACGTCGGCGTCGAGCGCGCCCCAGTCGGCGCAGATGGGCGACTTGCCGAAGGTGGCGATGCCGACGAACGGCAGGTCGAGCCGTCCGCTCTCGTAGCCGTGGCTCATGCGCGCGGCTCCGGGATCTCCTCGCAGATCACCGGTGCGCGGCCGAGACGGCGGGCTGCGGCGGTGGCGGACACGCAGAGAATCTCGAACAGGATCGACGCACCGATCCACGCGGTCACGCCCGAGGGGTCGAAGGGCGGCGCGACCTCCACAAGGTCGCCCGCCACGATGTCGGCCCCGTCCAGCGCGCGGACCATCTGCTGCGCCTCGAACGTCGTGAAACCGCCGATCTCGGGCGTGCCGGTGCCGGGGGCGAGCGCGGGGTCGATCGCGTCGATGTCGAACGACAGGTAGGCGGGTGCGTGCCCGAGAATGTCCCGCGCCTCTGCCATCACGTCGGCCGGTCCGCGGGCACGAAACTCCTCGATGGGCACGATGCGGATGCCGCGCTCGACGGCGAAGGCGCGGTCTTCCCCGTCGTAGGAGGTGCCGCGGATGCCGATCTGGATCATGCGGGCGGGGTCGAGCAGCCCCTCCTCGACCGCGCGGCGGAACGGCGTGCCATGGGTGTAGCGCACGCCGCCGAAATAGCTGTCGAACAGGTCGGTATGCGCATCGAAATGCACGAAGCCGAGCGGGCCGCCCCTGGCCATCGCGCGCAGCATCGGCAGGCTCATCAGGTGGTCGCCGCCCATCATCAGCGGCACGACGCCCGCCGCCTTCAGCGCCGCTGCCTGCCCCTCGACCAGCTCCAGCGTGTGGGCGACGTCGGTGAGGTTCACCGTGGCGTCGCCGAAATCGGCGCAGCGGGCGGTGTGGAAGGGGGCTGCGCGCGTCGCCTGGTTGACGTGGCGGATCATCGTCGAGGCGTCGCGCAGCGCCCGTGGCCCGTGCCGCGCGCCCGGGCGGTTGGTGGTGCCGCCGTCCCACGGCACGCCGAAGACGCCGATCTCGGCGCCTGCCGGCGCCGCCCTGTCGCGCAGCGGCAGCCGCATGCAGGTGGCGATGCCGGCGAAGCGCGGCACCTCGAGCGCCGAGACGGGCAGGTACGCGGGATCGACCGGGGTCATGCGGAGCCCTCCAAGCTGTCGACGCGCAGGAGGCCACGGTGCGCCTGCGCATGGCGCGCGATATCCTCCATCGGCGCAATCCAGACGTCGCCGCGCGCCAGCACCGTCTCGAGCCATGCCTCCATCGCCGCCCACCGCGCGAGGCGTCCGGTCAGGAACGGGTGGAGGACGGGCATCCAGAAGCCGCCCACGGCGCGGGCCGCCTCGAACTCCTCCACGAAAGCGCGGATGCCGTCGGAGGGGGCGCGCACGGGCATCAGGTAGCCGATCTCCTCGAAGTGGGCGAAGGGCGGCCAGTCGTCGGCTCCCCAATGCGGCGGGATCTCGATCAGCTCGCCCTCGGGCGCCTGCAGCAGGTAGGGGATGTCGTCGGCCATGAGCGAGCTGTCGTAGAGAAAGCCCGCGGCGATCAGTCGGCCGATCACGCCCGGCGTGGCGTTGTAGACCGGCGCCCGGTAGCCACGGGGCTTCTGCCCCGTCATCCGGACGTGCACCTCCAGGGCGCGCCCGAACAGCTCCGCCTCGTGCTCGTCGGAATGGCCCATCGGGTCTTCATGCCGCCAGGAATGGTGGCCGATCTCGTGGCCGCCTTCTAGGATCGCCTCGACGGTCTGCGGATAAGTCTCCATGACCCAGCCGGGCATGAAGAAGGTCTGCGTGATCCCGAAGCGGCGGTAGGTGTCGAGGATGCGCGGCACCGCCACGGTCGGCCCGTAGCGGCCCATCGAGACGGGGGCGAGCCGCAGGTGCCCGTCCTCGGGCCGGGCATTGCGGATCAGGCTGTCGGCGTCGATGTCGAAGGTGATCGAGGCGGCGACGGTCTTGCCGTCTGGCCAGGGGAGGGGGTGAAGGAGCATGCGCGTTCCCTAGTGCATGGCCGCTCCGCCATCGGCGGAGAAGCACTGTCCGGTGGTGAAGCTCGCGGCGGGCGAGGCAAGGAAGGCGACGAGCGCCGCGATTTCCTCGGGCCGCCCGATCCGGCCGAGGGGGTTGGCGGCCTCCTGCGTCTGCGCCTCGGCGCTCATTGCGTCGAAGGCGAGCAGCGGCGTGTCGACGGGGCCGGGGGCGACCGCGTTGACGAGGATGCGCGGCGCCAGTTCCCGCGCCCACGAACGGGTGAGCGAGAGGACCGCGCCCTTGGTCGCGGCGTAGGCCGAGGCGCCCGCGCGGCCGAGATAGGCCAGTTCCGAGGCGACGTTGACGATGCGACCGCCCTCGGGGATCTTCGGCAGCGCCTGCTGGGCCACCACGAACGGCCCGCGCAGGTTGACGGCGATCTGGCGGTCGAAGTCGGCGAGCGGCATGTCGGCGAGCTGCCCCTCGATCATCACGCCCGCGTTGTTCACCAGCACGTCGATGCGGGAGAGCGAGGCGAACGCGGCGGACACCGAGGCTGCATCGGTCACGTCGGCCGCCAGCTCGGCGCCCGACAGGTCCAGCCCGTGCACGTCCAGGCCGTCGGCCCTGAGCGCTGCGCAGACCGCCGCGCCGATCCCGCTGGCCGCGCCGGTGACGACTGCAACCCTCACCACGGCACCTCGCCCCGGTCGATCCCCAGAGTCTGCCCGGTGATGTTGGCCGAGGCGGGGGAGGCGAGGAACAGGTAGGCACCCGCCACGTCCTCCGGCTCCAACAGACCGCCCGCCAGCGGCTGCGCCGCCTCGACGCCGGCGATGATCTCGCCCTCCGCCCGGCCCGAGCGGGCGGCCAGCACGCGGGCGGAGCGGATCGCGGCCTCCGTCCGGACCCAGCCGGGGGCGACGGCGTTGACGCGGATGCCGCGGGGGCCGAGCTCGGCCGCCCATGTCTTGGTCAGCCCGATTACCGCGTGTTTCGAGGCGACGTAGGCCGAGAACAGCGGCTCGCCCACGCGCCCCCAGATCGAGGCGGTGTTGACGATCCGCGCTCCCTTGGAGAGCGACGGCAGCGCGTGCGCCGTCACGATGGCCATGCCCGCCACGTTGATGTCCATGATCCGGCGGAAAAGGGCGATGGCCTCGGGCGAGGCATCGTCCACCGGCGTCAGCCGCTCCAGCCCCGCGTTGTTCACCAGCACGTCGAGGGGGCCGGCCTGCGCCAGCGCCTCGGCCACCGCCCCGGGCTCGGTCACGTCGGCCAGAAGGCCCCGCGCCCCGATCCCGCGCGCCGCATCGTGCACCGCCGCATCCTCTGCCAGCGCCCAGACCTGTGCCCCCGCCTCGACGAAGGCGCGGGCGACGCCGAGGCCGATCCCCCGGCTCGCCCCCGTCACCAGCACGCGCGACCCCGACAACCCGCTCACGCCGTGCCCTCCTCTTCCGACGCAGTGGAGCGGACGTAGTGCAGAAGCTCGTTGCGCAGCCCGAAGAAGTCCGTCCCCTCGCGCAGCTCCAGCGTGCGTGAGGCGCCGAGGCGGGCGGTCACGTCGACCTCGGCGAGGATGCGCGCGGGGCGGCGGGTAAAGACGATCACCCGGTCGGCGAGGAATGCCGCCTCCTCTACGTCATGTGTGACGAAGATCACCGTCTTGCCCTCTTCCTGCTGGATGCGCCTGAGCTCCAGTTGCAGGAACTCGCGCCGCTGCGCGTCGAGCGCGCCGAAGGGCTCGTCCATAAGCAGGATCTCGGAGCCCGCCGCGAGCGTCCGGGCGATGGCCACGCGCTGCCGCATGCCGCCCGAGATGCGATTGGGCCATTCGCTCGCAAAATCGGTCAGGCCGACGAGCGCGAGGAAATGCTGCACCTGCTCTTCCTTCTCCGCCGCCGACAGGTCGCGCCGGTAGCGCATCCCGTAGGCGACGTTCTGCGCCACCGTCAGCCACGGGAAGGCGGAATAGGATTGAAAGACCATCCCGCGCCGCCGGTCGGGCTTCTTCAGCCGCTCCCCGCGCAACAGTATCTGCCCCGACGAGGGCGGCTCCAGACCGCCGACCATCCGCATGAGCGTGGTCTTGCCGCAGCCCGACGGGCCAAGGAAAGCCACGAGCTCTCCCTCCGGCACATCAAGATCGAAGGGAGCCACGACCTCAACGGCACCGTAAACCTTGGTGACCTGCTCGAAGACGAGATAGCTCATCGCACAAGATACCCGAACCAGCGGCGATGCAGCGCCCGCACGAGCTGGTCGGTTGCCAGCCCGATGATGCCGATGGTCACGACGCCCGCCATCACCTCGGGCGTCTGAAAGAAGCGCCGCGCCTGCCAGATGACGAAGCCGAGGCCGGAATTGGCCGCGACGATCTCGGCGATGATGAGATAGGTCCAGCACCAGCCGAGCGTGATCCGCATGTTGTCGACCAGCGTCGGCAGCATCGAGGGGAATGACACGTCGGTCAGCCGCCGCCACCACGGCGCGCCCACGGTCATCGCCGTCTCGTGGAACTCCACCGGCACGCGGCGCACGTCGTCGGCCACCAGCAGCACGAGCTGGAAGAAGGTGCCGAGCCAGAGCAGGAAGATCTTGGTCCCCTCGCCCACGCCGAACCAGATGATCGAGAGCGGCACCAGCGCGGGCACCGGCAGGTAGCGGATGAAGTCGACGATGGGCTCGAGCGCCGCGCCGACCCAGCGAAACGAGCCCATGGCGATGCCGATGGGCACCGCCATCAGGGCCGCCAGCGTGAACGCCCCCCACACCCGCAGCGTCGAGATGCCGGCATGGTAGAGCAGGTCCCGCCCGAAGATCATCGACCAGAGCGTGGCGAGCACGGTGGAGGGCGCCGGCAGGAACCGCTCGGATACCAGGCCGCTGCGCGACGCCCACTCCCACGCGAGCAGGACCGACAGCGTGCTCGCCGTGCCGATGATCGCCTTTCGGCTGGGCATCCGTCCTAACGCTCGTGGCCTTCAAAGAGCCCGGTGAGCAGCGAATTGTCGATCTCTTCGGACGGGTCGAGCACCGTGTCGGCGGCGCCGTAGTCGATGTTGAGCTCCATGACCTCGTCGAACACTGCGTGCAGCCTGCCGGGCTCGCCGCCCGTGCCGAGGAACTCCACCGCCTCCTCGTAGGTGGTGTAGGCCATCGAGGTCTCGATGATCTCGGTCACGTCCTCCGCCGTCAGCCCGAAATAGGGCGCGGCGAGCTCCGAGAATTCGGCCGGGTTCTCGCGCTGGAAGTCGACGGCGCGGTAGACGCAGCGCAGCAGGCTCTCGAACTTGGCGGGGTTCTCTTCCAGCGCTCCGTCGCGGGCGGTGATGATGTCGACGATGATGTCGGGCTCTTCGCGCGACGACACCAGCACCCGCGGCTCGCGGTCGGTGACGATGTCGAGCGCCTGGGACAGGAACGGCTCGTAGGTGCCCACGGCCGCGATGGAGGTGTCGGAGAACACGGCGATCGTGTCTGCCGTCGCGATCTCGCGCAGCTCCACGTCATTGATCGACAGGCCGACCTTGGCCAGCTCCATCTGAAGGAGCAGACGCGCGGGGATGTTCGGTTCGATGGCGATGGTCTGGCCCTCGAGGTCGGCCACGCTCTCGATCGAGCCGTCGACCAGCACGCCGTCGCCGCCGACCGAGATATCGATCGTGCCGATGATGGTGCCAGGGGTCTCCGGCACGCGGGGCCTGCCCTGATGCTCGCCTACGGTGCGCATGTCGGCGTCGATGTCGCCTCGCTCCATCGCCGCCATGACGTTGGCGCGGTCATCCTCGAAGCGGAAGTCGAGCGTCACGCCCTCTTCCTCGTAGCAGCCCAGATCCTGCGCGACGAGCGCGGGCGCGAAGCCAACCCAGGTGGGGGCAAGCACACGGATCGTGGTGTCCTGCGCGGCGGCGGGAAGGGCGAGCAGGGTCGCCAGCGCGGTAGCGGAGAGAAGAGACCGGGCGACCATGGGTCAGCCTCCTTCGATGTGTAAGAGCTATGGCTCAAGATAACACCCTTGCGAGAAGACGTGGAATGACGGAGTTTGGCCAAGTTACATTCAGAAAACCCAAAGTAGAGTCGCCCCGACCGCCATGCGCCGCTTGACCGACGTCGATCTGCGGTTGATCCGGATCTTCTGCACCCTCGTGGAATGCAACGGCTTCCAGGGCGCGCAGATCGCGTTGAACATGGCCCAATCGACGCTTTCCACCCACCTCGCCACGCTCGAGGCCAAGCTCGGCTCGAAGCTGTGCCGACGGGGGCGGGGCGGCTTTCGCCTGACGCCTGCAGGGGAAGAGACCTACGCCGCAGCGCAGGATCTCTTCCGCGGGATCGAGCGCTTCGAGTCGACGATGGACCGGGTGCACAACCGCCAGACCGTCACCCTGCGGATCGGGGTCATCGATTCCGTCACGACCTTCGCCGCGCTCGATCTGCCGAGCGCCATCGCCCGCTTCACTACCGCCAATCCCGAGGCCCTGATCGAACTGGAGACGGACACGCCGGCGGGCCTGCAGCACAGTCTGCTGCACGGCACGCGCGACGTGGTGGTCGGCGCCTCGCTGCAGCCGATGCCGGGCCTGTCCTATGCGGAACTGGCCACCGAGACCCACCACCTCTATTGTGGGCGCGACCATGCGTGGTTTGACCGCCCCGACCGCGACATCGAGCCGGGCGACTTCTTCCGCGCCGCCGTCTCGGTGCGCAGTTACATGCATTTCGACGACACCTACCGACTTGGCCGTGTCACCGCCCGGGCCACCGTCGGCAGCATGGAGGCACAGGAAATATTGCTGCTTTCGGGGCGCTATGTCGGCTTTCTCCCCTCCCACCGCGGTGCGGTATGGGAGGCCTTGGGGCGGATGCGCGCGGTCAAGCCCAACGGTTGGTCGTTCACCTCGCGATTCTACGCCGCCTACGACGGACGGCGCGAGGGCGCGGGCCTGCGCCGCGCCTTTGTCGACACCCTTGCCGACCGCCGCATCTCCCAAGCCGGCCGCGACATGTCGTTGTCTGCGGCCCCCTCCGGGGCGACCGTCACCGACGGCTGAACGTCCGCGCGCGCACGACGCGGCATTGGCCCGAATCCTGTGGGCGTCGCTTGCTTACGACCGCTCGGGCCCGCCTGGCTGCAAGCGAGGCTTTCGACGCAAACGCCAGGCACGCCACCCCAGGATCGCCAGACCCGCGAGCGCGGCCACGACACTCGCCCAGGCCCCTGCAACCAGGCCGAAGATCGCCCAGATCACCTCCGAGAGAGCCGAGAGGTAGAGAAACGGCGACCAGCGATCCCGTGCAAGGACGGATGCGCTGGTTGCGAGGGCGGCAAGCACCGGGAGGAGCTCGACATGTCCCGCGCCGCCCCACCAGAGAAGAGCCATCGACGCCAGAAGAAGCAGCCCCATCCCGCGGGCGAGCGCCCGATCGGAAGCGAATCCGCCGAGCAGACACTGGGCCAGACCGATGACGGCGACCACGATGCCGCCCGGTGAAGCAAGGCCGACAAAGTAGCCAAGCCATGCCGCCTCCGAGAGCGCTGCAACCCGCAAGACTGCTCGCCCCGACCGCGCGGTATAGGCAAGGAGCGTGAGGCCGACCGCGGCGGTGCCGAGCGCATGAATGACGATCTGGTCGATGCCTGACACTAAGCCCTTTCCTGCCTGGCTACCTTCCTTACGCTCGGGGGGTAGAGCTTCCACCACGACCCGTCGCCGTGTCCATTCCTCCCTGCAGCCGCTGCAGAACTCCGCGCCCGGTCGATGACAGTGGGAAATCATGCCCCGATGGCGGCACCACGACAACGCTGATCGTCCGCTCTCGGCGCTCGCCACGATCGGCCCGACCGTGCCCGCCGTGCTCATCGCCTCGTCGGTCATCGGCCGTCCCATCGAACTCGGCCTCGAGACGCCCGAGATCGTTCTGCTCATGCTGACGCTCGCGTTCAGCATCGTGACCTGTGTGAGCACGCGCACGAACGCGCTTCGGGGTGCGGTTCATCTCGCAGTGGTCCTCGCGTAGGTCATGCTGTTCTTCGACCGGTAGCTGCTTGGTGCTCGGGGCCGGACGGCGCGCAGCCGCCCGTCCGGGTCGTCCGGCACGGTGCGGAGAACGCCCGCTCCCGGTCCTGTCTTATTCGCCGTCGTCACCGTCGCGAACCCGTTCATGCCGTCCGTGGTCGTGCGGCCGGCGGGCCGGCTCTGCCCCTGCGCCACGCCTTCCGCGCGGGCGTCACGAGCCGACCCTCCCGGCATCGGTCATGCACCATAGCCGTCTGCGACCGCCCCGGTGCGCAGGCCGGCGGGCAGGGTCGCTCGTGCAGCAAGCGTTTCAGCGCTTGCCGTCCGGTCAGGGTATGATAGCGGTTGCCCCGGACGGTTGGACGCACGCGAGGGGGTGGGGCATGCGCAGGTCGATGGTCGGCTTGATCATGGCAGGGTTCGTGGTTGCCGCACGGATCGCGCCCGCGCAGGACGGGCCGCCGCCGCCCGCCGTCGTGGTCGCCCCCGCCGCGGTGACGCAACTCGCGCAGACGGTCACGCTGAACGGCCGGCTCGAGGCCGACGGCCGCGTCGGCCTGAAGGCCCGCGTCTCGGGCTTCCTGCAGGAGGTCGGATTCGCGCCCGGCGACCAGGTGGAGGCGGGAGACGTGCTGTTCCGCATAGAGCCCGGCCCCTACGCCGCCGCGGTGCAGGAGGCCGAGGGCGCGCTCGACGCCGCTCGCGCCGCGCGGGCGCTCGCGCAGGTGGAGCGCGACCGGCAGGCCGAGCTGCTCGCCCGCGACGCGGCGCCGCAGGCCGCCCTCGACCGCGCCGAGGCGACCCTCGCGCAGGCCGAGGCCGACGTCACCCGCCTCGAGGGGACGCTGGAGCGCGCGCGGCTCGAACTTTCCTACACAGAGATCACCGCGCCCTTCGCGGGGCGCATCGGCACGGCCGAGGTCGACGCGGGCGCGCTGATCGGCCCCGAGACGGGCGCTCTGGCAACCCTTGTCAAGCTCGATCCGATCCACGCCGAGGCGTCGATCGCCACCGCCACGCTGCGCACCTTCCTCGAGGCGGTGGAGGCCGGGCAGGCCAGCACCGAGGGCGCCGCGACGCTGATCCTCGCCAACGGCAGCGAATACCCGCTCGACGGCACGATCGACTTCATCGACAGCGAGGTGGCGCAGGGCACCGACACGGTGCGCATCCGCGCCCGCTTCGACAACCCCGAGCGGAGGCTGCTCGACGCCGAGCTCGTGCGGCTGGTGCTGCGGCAGGCGACGCCCACCGAGGTGCTCGCCATCCCCCAGACCGGCGTGCAGCGCGACCTGCAGGGCGCCTTCGCCATGGTTGTGGACGACGCCGGCACGGTGGAGCGGCGGCGCATCGAGGTCGCACGCGTCACGCAGGGCCTCGCGGTGATCGCCGCCGGGCTCGACGAGGGCGATCGCGTCGTCACCGAGGGCGTCAACAAGGTGCGCCCGGGCATCACGGTCGACGCGGCCGAGGCGGACGACTGATGCTCTCGTCGGCCTTCATCGACCGGCCGCGCCTCGCCGCGGTCATCTCGATCGTGCTGTTCCTCGCCGGCCTCATTGCGCTTACGCGGATGCCCGTCGAGCAATACCCCGACATCGTGCCGCCCCAGGTCCAGGTGATCGCCGCCTATCCCGGCGCGGGGTCGGAGGTGACCGAGCAGACCGTCGCGCAGGTCATCGAGGACAAGGTGATCGGCGTCGACGACATGATCTACATGCGCTCGACCTCGGGCGCCGACGGCACCTACATCCTGACCGTCTCGTTCGAGGTCGGCACCGACCCCGACATCGCCACCGTCAACGTGCAGAACCGCGTCGCACTGGCCGAGCCGCTGCTGCCGCCCGAGGTGCGCCAGCTGGGCGTGCGGGTGGCGAAGGCGTCGTCGTCGCTCCTGATGGGGATCGTGCTCTACGCCGAGGACGAGCGGGTCGACGGCCCGACGCTGACCAATTTCGCCACGCTCAACCTGCTCGACCAGCTCAAGCGGGTGCCGGGGGTGGGCGATGCCAAGGTGTTCGCCGCCAACCAGTTCGCCATGCGGGTCGCGCTCGACACCGACCGCCTCGCCGCCCTGTCGCTGACGCCCGACGACGTGCTGGCGGCCCTGCGCAGCCAGAACGTGCAGGCGGCCATCGGGCGGGTCGGCGCGGAGCCCATGATCGACGACCCCGGTCTGCAGC
This sequence comes from Rhodobacteraceae bacterium HLUCCA09, assembly GCA_001314685.1. Taxonomy (GTDB): domain Bacteria; phylum Pseudomonadota; class Alphaproteobacteria; order Rhodobacterales; family Rhodobacteraceae; genus HLUCCA09. The sequence goes on along the minus strand of LJNT01000159.1, from coordinate 27,343 downwards.
TCAACATCACCACGTCCGGCCGCCTGTCGGACCCGGCCGAGTTCGAGCGGGTGATCCTTCGCGCCGCGCCCGACGGCTCGGTGCTGCGGGTGGGCGACGTGGCGCGGGTGACACTGGGGGCCAACAACCTCGACGTGGGCACCACCCACGACGGCGCACCGGCCACGCTGATCGGCGTCTACCTCGCGCCGGGGGGCAACGCGCTGGCCGCCGCCGAGGGGGTCAAGCACGCGGTGGAGCAGGCCAGACCAGGCTTTCCCGACGGGGCGGCCTCGGCCTTCGTCTCGGACAACTCGATCTTCGTCGAGGAGAGCATCATCGAGGTCGAGCACACGCTGGTCGAGGCGTTCATCCTCGTGATCCTCGTCGTGTTCGTCTTCCTCGGCTCGCTGCGCGCCACCATCGTGCCGCTGGTCGCCGTGCCGGTGGCGCTGGTCGGCACCTTCGCGGTGATGAGCGCGATGGGCTTTTCGCTCAACACCGTGTCGCTGCTGGCGCTCGTGCTCGCCATCGGCATCGTCGTCGACGACGCGATCGTGGTGGTCGAGGCGGTCGAGGCCAAGATGGCCGAGGACCATTCGCTGACCCCCGCAGAGGCCGCGCGCGCCGCGATGGGCGAGATCACCGGCGCCATCGTGGCGATCACGCTGGTGCTCTTGTCGGTCTTCGTGCCGGTCGCGTTCATCCCCGGCCTGTCGGGGCAGCTCTTCCAGCAATTCGCGGTGGCGGTGTCGGTGTCGATGGTGATCTCGGCGATCAACGCGCTCACCCTCGCGCCCGCGCTCTGCGCCATCATCCTCAAGCCGCATCACGGGCCGAAGAAGGGCATCCTGGGCTGGATCTCGGCGCGGATCGACGGGGCGCGCGACGGCTATGCCCGCATCGCCGCCGCCATCGCCCGCCGCGCCGTGCTGGGCGTGGCGCTTCTGGTCGGCGCGCTTCTGATCACCGGCGCGCTCTTCCGCATCACGCCCACGGGCTTCCTGCCGGCCGAGGACCAGGGCTCGTTCATCGTCGAGACGCGGCTACCCGAGGCCGCCTCGCTGCCTCGCACCGCGGCCGCCCAGGCCAAGGTGGAAGAGATCGTGGCGGGCCTGCCGGGCGTCGCCTCGGTCACCTCGGTCACGGGCTTCTCGATTCTAGACGGCATCACCAAGTCCAATGCCGCCTTCGCCCTCGTCACGATGGCCCCCTTCGAGGAGCGCACGACCGAGGAAGAGAGCGCCTTCGCCGCCATCGCCCAGACCGCGCTGCAGGGGGCGGGCCTCCGCGAGGCGCAGGTGCTGCCCTTCAACCTGCCGCCCATCGCCGGGCTCGGATCGGGCGCGGGCTTCGAGTTCCAGCTGCTCGACACCGCGGGGCGGCCGGCCGACGAGCTCGCCGCGGTCGCCCGCGGGCTGGCGCTCGCCGCCAACCAGCACCCCGACCTCTCGGGCGTCTACACCACCTTCGCCGCCGACAGCCCGCAGCTCTTCCTCGATATCGACCGCGAGCGGCTCTATGCGCTGGGCGTGCCCGTCTCGGCGCTGTTCTCGGCGTTGAACGCGACAATGGGCACCGCCTACGTCAACGACTTCAACCTGTTCGGCCGCTCTTGGCAGGTGCGCATGACCGCGGGCGCCGACGACCGCGCGGAGGCAAGCGACATCGCGCGCGTCCATGTCCGTTCCGCCACCGGCGAGATGGTGCCGGTGGGCGCCGTCGCCACGCCCCGTTACACGGTCGGGCCGATGCAGCTGCAGCGCTACAACAACCTGCGCTCGGTGACGATCTCGGGCGAGCCCGCGGCCGGCGTGTCGACCGGCGCCGCGCTCGCCGCGATGGAGGCGGTCGCGTCCGAGACGCTGCCCGAGGGCTACACCTTCGAGTGGACGGGCACCTCGCTGCAGGAGAAGCAGGCGGCGGGCCAGACCGGGCCGATCCTGATCATGGCCGTGCTCTTCGCCTATCTCTTTCTCGTCGGCCTCTACGAAAGCTGGACGATCCCCGTTCCAGTGCTGCTCTCGGTCGCCTTCGGCGTGCTCGGCACCGTGCTGGCGCTTCTGCTCACCGGCCTGCCCTTCAACATATACGCCCAGATCGGGCTCGTCGTGCTGATCGCGCTGGCCGCCAAGAACGCGATCCTGATCGTGGAGTTCGCCAAGGCCAAGCGCGAGGCCGGCATGACGATCGTCGAGGCGGCAACCGAGGGCGCGCGCGCCCGCTTCCGCGCGGTGATGATGACGAGCTTCGCCTTCATCGCGGGCCTGATCCCTCTGGTCACGGCCGAGGGCGCCTCGATGCTCGCGCGCCGCTCGGTCGGCACGGGCGTCGCAGGAGGCATGCTGGCGGCGGCGGCCGTGGGCATCTTCGTGATCCCGGCGCTTTACGTCGTCTTCCAGCGCTTGCGCGAGCGGGTGAAGGGCGGCCGGCCGGGCGGCGCCGAAGGCGAGCCCGGCTGAGCGGGGGCACCGGCCGAGCGGCGCCCACCGCCGGTCAGAACAGCGCGCGTGCGGCGAGGAGGCTCGCCGCAAGCGCCGGCAGCCCCAACCACAGGGCAAGCGCGGCCAGGCCGGGCGGCTCGACCAGCCGCCGGGGCGCGCCGCGGCCGGGGCCGGGCCACAGCGCCCGGCTCGCCAGGCCGAGCGCCAGCGCGAAGGCGAGAAGCACGAGATCAGACACCTGCGAAGCCCCCGCGCAGTGCCACCCCCATCACGCCCAGCACCAGCGAGCCGATTACCAGCCGCACCAGCCACTTCAGCGTGTCCTCGATCGAGTGCAGCCGCTTTTCGACCATCGCGCGGTGCACCTCGTCGACGGCCGTGCGTGTCTCGAGCGCGTTGAGCCGCCGCTCGGACTGGAGTCGCCAATCGGCCTCAGTCATTCCCCCCTCCACTCTGAGAGCGCCGCGTTGGGCGCGCTGGGCCGGGCGGCGGCCAAAGCCGCCTCGCGCGCCTCAGGGGCCGCCGCGCCGCCGGGGGTGCCCGCCTCCCCTGCCCCTGCCCCCGCCTCGAGCGCCCGCAGCGCGCCGATGCCGGCCGTCACCTGCGGCGCCCGCGCCAGCGTCGTCGCGATCGAGCGCTGGAAGTCCTGGCTCTTGGCCTGGTGGCGCGCGCCGAAGTAGAAGCTCACGACCGCCCCCAGCAGCCACCAGAGCGGCTCGGGCACCAGCGCGATCCCCTGCATCCGCTCGGCGAACCAGATCGGGTCGACCATCGCCGCCACGAACAGCCCGAGCGTGCCGAGCGCCATCGCCGGCCGCGGGACACGGTTGAGCCCGTCGATCAGCCGGTCGAAGCGCCCGCGCCGCTCGACCCCGAACTCGGCGGCGAACTGCGCCAGCGCCGCCTCGGCCCGGCTGTGATCGCGTGCCGCGTCGTTCTCGGCGTTGGCGCGAAAGACCTCCACGGTCTCGCGCACCACGTTGCGCTCGCCGAACAGCAGGTCGACCAGCCAGCTCAGCCCCCCGGTCAGCCCCCGGTTCAGCCCCATGCCGCGACCCGAGCGCGGTGCTCGGCCTCCGTCAGATGGAAGCGGGGGCTGATGAACTCCTCGGCGCGCGCGATCCAGCCGCCCTTGCCGCCGTCGCGGCGGCGGGCGTACTTGCGCGAGGTCGGCCGCCGGTCGGCGAGGTCGTAGTAGTAGTTGCGCCGGGCGATGCCGTAGGCGTCGGCGATGTGGTCGGGCGCCTTCGCCGCGGCCTGCCTCGCCGCGCCGATGGTCTGCGGCCCGATCACCCCGTCGACGGCCACCTCCTCGCCCATCTCGCACAGCAGCCGCTGCAGGATGCGCACCGCGTTCGCGCCGGCGTTGACGTACATGTCGAAGACCGACGGTTGCAGCGCCTCGGGCAGCGACGAGATGCGCGGCCGGGCGTAGTAGTGCTCGAGGAAGATCTCGGCGGCCTGCTCGCGGGTCAGCCGCTTCACGTCGGCGGGGCTGATCCGCCCGTCGCCGTCGAGGTCCATCCCCAGCCGCCGCATCGTGTGGATGGTGACGCCATGCCTGGTGGCGCCGCCGGGGTCGTCGGGGTCGTTCACATAGCCGCCCTCGCGCGCCACGATCTCGCGGGCGAGCGTTTCGACGTCCTTCATCGGAGATCCTCCTGACCGGTTCGATCGGCCGGGAGACTCCGCGACTCGGTTTAACGGCGGTAAAGCAGGGCGCGCGGTGCCGTCGGGGGGCGCCCCACCCCGGTGTCACCCTGCGTCGACGCCGCTTTCACCGCGGTCTTTTGCCCTTGCGCAGCTGCGGCTCGGTCGATGGCACAGGCCCGCCCGCGGCCGGGTCCGATCAGGGCGGGCGCGCGACGCCGGGCCGGCTCCGCGGCGGTGCTCCGACCGTGGGTCAGGCCCCTTTGAACAGCACGAGATCGATCTCGACGAGCGCGTCGCGGCCCAGCCTGGCCACCCCGACGGTCGTGCGCGAGGGCATCGTGGCGTCATCGTCGTAGTAGCGGTGGAAGACCGCGTTCATGTCGGCATAGTCGCGGTCGAAATCCGACAGGAAGATCCGCGCGAAGACCGTGTCCGAAAAGGTGTAGCCCGACGCGCCGAGGATGATCTCGAGGTTGCGGAACGCCATCTCGGTCTGCGCGGTGATCCCTCGAGGAATCGGCCCCGCCGGGTCGTCGGGGTTCACCGGCAACTGCCCTGTGACGTAGAGCCAGCCGCCCGCCTCGACCGCGTGGCTGTAGCGGGCGGTGGCCGGCGAGGGTGCGGCACCCTCGGCCATGATGTGTCGCTTGGTCGTCATCTCTGTCCTTTCCAAGGCTGGGTTCTGGGCGCGCGCTCAGGCTCGGGCGCGGGCCGCTTCCGCCCTGTCCGCCGCCCCTGAGAGAATCGTGTCCGCGAGGCGCGCGCAATGCGCCGACACCTCTGGCACGCCGACCACCTCCCAGAAGATGCCGCGGGTCAGCGGGCCGACCGCGCGCAGCGCCGGCTGCGGCCGCCCCGCGCTGTCGCGCAGGCGGTAGGTGCCATCGACGTCGAGACCCAGCCGGTGCGGGTCGGGCCGGGCGAGGCCGGCGGCGAACAGGCCCTGAAGAAGCGGGTCGTCGCGGCGGGTCACGTCGGGGCAGGGCCCGAGACAGTTGACCACCGCGTCGGCGACCAGCGTTTCGGGAGTGCCGCCGCGCGGGCGCAGGCTGACCTTCAGGCAACGGCCCTCGGCGGAGAGGCCGGCGAGCGCGGCGGCGCGAATCTCGAGCCCCCCGTCACGGCGGGCGGCGTCGAGTCGGGCGGCGAGCTGCGGCGCGATGCGGAAGCGGTGCACGTCCCACGCGGCGCGCAGCCGATGCAGGGCGCGGGCCTGCTCGGCCACCGGCCAGCCCCGCCAGATCGGCTCGGCCGAGCGGCGCAGCCCCTCGACGGCGAGGTGCCAGTCGCGGCCCGCCGCGCGCTCGCGCGCCACCATGCGGCGCGCGAGGCGGAGGCCCGCGCGGGCGGTCGACGGGTAGCTTGAATGCGGCACCTCCGTCACCGGGGCGAAGGCGCCGTGCCCGCGCGGCAGCAGGCCCCGGCGCGACACCGCCACGACCGGCCCGCGATGGCCCCGCGCGAACAGGCCCGTCACCACGTCGACCATCGTCAACCCGGTGCCAAGAACGACGACGCGCGCCTGCGGGTCGATCTCCGCGAGTCGCGCGGTGTCCCACGGATCGGCCTGGTAGCCGGGGCTGCAGAGCACGCCGGGCGCGGGCGCAAGCGGCAGCACGGGCCGGTCGTGACTCGTGGCAAGCACGGCCTGGTCGGCCTGCAAAACGCGCCCGTCCTCCAGCGTGGCCATGGCCCGAGCCCCCGCGGGGCGCAGCGCGGCGACGCGCGCGCGCACATGCTCCAGCCGGCTGCCCGATGGAGCCTTGTCCACGGCCTCGGCGACCAGATCGGCCATGAAGGCGCCGAAATCGGCCCGCCGACTGTAATGGCGGCCCCTGCCCCGGGCCGCCGTCTCTTCCGCGTCCTCGCCCTCGGGGTCGGCCTGCCGCCGGCCCGTCCGCTCCAGCCAGTCGGTGAAGGCCGCGGGGGCCTCCGCCAGAACGGTCATGTTGTCGGAGGGCACGTTGATGCGGTGCTCGGGGTCGGCGGTGCCGTAAGCGAGGCCCGCGCCCAGCCTTTCGCGCGGCTCGACGACCGTGATCGCGAGCGGCGCGCGCGCCTGCCGCAGCAGATGGACGGCGAGCGCAGCCCCGGCGAACCCGCCCCCTGCGATCAGGACACGCGGCATCCTCAATACTGGTCTTCCGGCATGTGCAGCACGAGGCCGTCGAGCGCCGGCGTGAGGGTGATCTGGCAGGCGAGGCGGCTGGTTTCGGCCACGTCGTCGCGGATCGAGAGCAGGTCGTCCTCGCCCGGCCCGGCGGGGCCGACCGCCTCGCGCCATTCGGGTGCCACGTAGACGTGGCAGGTGCAGCAGCTGCACGAGCCGCCGCAATCGCCGAGGATGCCGTCTATCCCGTTATGGACGGCGGCGGTCATGGCGCTCGTTCCGGTCTCGGCCTCGACAGTACGCGCCGCCCCGTCATGGGCGACATAGGTAACCTTGAGCATGTCTCTTTCCTGGTCTCCGGGTGCGGTCAGCGGCTCGCGAGGCGGGCGCGTTCGGCTTCGGTGAACTCGGCCGCCTCGGCCGCGGCTGCGAGGTGCCGCTCGAGCCGGGTGCCGATCTCGCGCAGGCCGGGGTCGTCGCGGCTCCGCGGGCGCGGCGCGGCAATGTCGAGCGTCTCGGCGATACGCCCCGGCTGGCCGGTGAAGAGCACCAGCCGGTCGGCCAGCATCAGCGCCTCGTCGAGATCGTGCGTGACCATCACCACGGTTGCGCCGCTGTCTCGCCACGTCGAGAGCAGGTAGGCCTGCATGATCTTGCGGGTCTGGTGGTCGAGCGCGCCGAAGGGCTCGTCCATCAGGAGCAGCGTCGGCTCCGTGGCGAAGGCGCGCACCAGCGCCACCCGCTGCCGCATGCCCCCCGAGAGCGCCGTGGGCGGCTTCTTCGCGAAATCCGACAGCCCGACCTTCGCCAGCAGCTCGCGCGCCCGCGCCAGCGCCTCGCGCCGCGCCATGCCGCGCGAGCGCAGGCCATAGGCGACGTTGGCCTCGGTCGTCATCCACGGGAACAGGTTGTGCTGCTGGAAGATCAGCGCCGTGTCGCGCGAGGGGCCTGTCACCTCGCGCCCGTGGGCGGTGACGAAGCCCTCGGTCGGCGCCTCGAGCCCGGCGGCGAGCGAGAGCAGCGTCGACTTTCCGCAGCCCGAGGGCCCGATCAGCACGGTGAACTCGCCCGCCGGCACCCGAAGGCTGACATCCTCGATCGCGGTCACGTCGCCGAAGCTCTTGGTGACACGGCCGAATTCCACCGCGGCATTCGATGTGGCGACGGTGCGGGCGGCGGGCATGGCGGGCGCCTCGCCCGGCGCGGTCAGGCGGACGTTCATTGCGCGTCCTCCCACCAGACGATCCGCCGCTGCGCGAGCAGCAGCAGCCGGTCGAGCGCAAAGCCCACCACGCCGATGGCGATGATTCCCACCATCACGAGCTTCATGTTGTACATCTGCTGGCCCATGATGATCAGGTAGCCGAGCCCCGAATTGATGCCGGCCATCTCGCCGGCGAGCACCGCCATCCACGCGGCGAAGAAGCTCATCCGCACCATCGTCATCAGCGAGGGCGCGGCGGCCGGCAGCAGCACGGTGCGCCACATCTCGGCCGTGCCCGCGCCGAGCGAGCGGGCGACCTTGCGGTATTCCTGCGGGACGGAGTCGAAGGCGGCGACGGCGGCGCAGCACATCGAGCCGAAGATCGCCATGAACACCACGAAGATCGCCGCCGGATCGCCGATGCCGACGATGGCGATGGCGAAGGGCACCCACGCCACCGGCGAGATCGGCGCGATCGACTGCACGATGGGCAGCACGAGAGCGCGCAAGAGCTTCACCTGCAGGATCAGGAAGGCCACGCCGATGGCCGCGACAAGGCCGAGCACGAGGCCCACCGAGATCCGCACCAGCGTCACGCCGATCGCCTCCAGGAGGCCGGTGCGCTGGGTGCCGAAGCCGACCGTCGCCTCGCCCGCCAGCAGGAAGGGGATCGTCTGCGAGGGCGGCGGCAGGATGCGGTCGGAGAACCAGCCGGCGGCGGCGCCAAGCTCCCACAGCCCGAGCAGCACCGCCCAGGCGAATACGAACGACAGCGGCGTGCCGAAGCGCCGGACCAGCCGCCGGGACAGCGACGGAGCGGCGGCGGCACGCCGGGGCGGTGGCGGCGTGGCGGCCTCCGGCGCAGCGTCGGCCGGCGGGGCGTGCGTGGTGGCGGCCTGGGCGGTCATGTCACCTCCGTCTCGTGGGTCTCGGCGATGGCGGCGAGCGCCGCCTCGAAGCAGGCGGCGGGCGCGCGGGCGACGCCGATGCCGATCCAGCCCGTCGCCCCGTCGCGGTGCGCGATCCCGGTATGGATGCGCACGCCCCCCGCCGCGGCCGCGCGTGCGGCATGCAGGCCCGCGCCGAGGCCCTCGGCCCCGGCGAGCGCGGGGTCGAAATGCGGGGATCGGGCAGCGAAGAGCGACCGCATCCGCGTGCCCTCGCGGCGTGCCTCGTCCCAGTTGCGGCCCATCGTGCGGGCGATCTCGGGCGCGGTATGCGCCGTGCAGCCGCCCAGACCGAAGGTCTCGACGATGGCGCTGTCGCCGAGATCGGGCTGCGCGTCGGACTGCGCGAAGCCCTCGAAGAAGCCGCCCACGGGGTCGGAGGCAGGCGCGCGGTGCCACTGCGCGCCGGTACCGGCCACGCGGATCGCGCATTGGGCGCCGTTGCGGGTGAGCGCGGTGACGATGCGCGCGCCGGGCACGCCCGACGCGCGGTCGAGGCAGAGCTTGGCCGCGGCCATGGCGTAGTTGAGAAAGTGCTGCGGCACCCCGCTCAGCCACGCGCGCACGTCGCCGGGCAGGTCGGGCAGCGCGGCGAGGAAGGCCGACATGCCGCCGATGTTGCGCTGGTGGGTGTCGTCACCGAGCGTCAGACCGTGCGCGACGAGCGGCCAGACCGGCAGCCCCTCCTTGGGCAGCGCCGTGGCGACGGCGGGCGCGATCACGGTGTCGACGTGGCGCAGGCCCTCGGCGGCCGCCTCGTCGTAGACGCCGAAGCGCAGGGCGCGGCGCCCCGCCTCGGCGAAGGTGGCCCAGGTGGTGCCGCTGCCCTCGGCGTTCTCGACCCGCATCACCGGCTGCGAGGGGCGCACGACGCCCGCCATCGGAGACACCGTGCCGAGGTCGTGGTTGGCGTGGAGCGCGATCTCGCCCGAGAGCACCATGTCGCGCCCCTGCGCCACGCTGCCTGCCCAGCCCTCGTGCACCGCGGCGCCCGCGAGCGCGCCGAGCACCACGGCCGGGATCTCGTCGCGCGAGCGGAAGGGCGGGCCGGCATGGCCGAGCGCGCCATCGCCGAGCCCCAGCGCGTCGCGGGCGATCTCGAGCCCGGTCAGCACCGGCCGGCAGGCGATGATCCGGCCGACCGCCTCGCGGTCGGCCGGGGTCAGGTCGTCCCGGGCGCTCATTCCGCGGCGATCGCGGCGGGCTTCGGCGCGGCGACGCGTGTGTTGGCGGCAAACTCGGCCAGCACGCTCTCGACCGAGAGACCCGTCACCTGCTCCATGCCGGGGACGTGGGGGATCACGTCGGTCCAGGGCCGCGACGAGCGCGCCCAGACGTCGACCATCTTGCGCGCCAGATGCGCGTCCTTGATGAAGGCGTCCATCACCACGCGCATCGCCGCGTCGGACGGCGCCTCGCGCAGGTGCTTGCAGAAGGCGTAGAGCTCGGGGCTCTCCGCGTCACGCCAGGCGGGGTAGGAGGTCGCCCAGTCGCCTGCCGCGATCCCCTCGGCCAGCACCTCGGCCGCGTGGAGCGCGTCGCAGATGCCCTGCGCCGAAGCCGGGTGCTTGAAGTGGGCCGCATCGCCCACCAGCGCCCAGCCGGGGCCGGTGTGCTGGCGGTAGAAGCCGTCGAGCCGGGTGGTGCCGGTGACGCGGCTGACCTGCGTCGCGGTTTTCAGCCGCGCCGCCAGCGCCGGGATCGACCTGATCTTGTCGAGGTAGAATTCCTGCAGGTCGCCCATCTCCTTCCGCGCCTCGGCGGGGCCGTTCATCGTGATCACGTGGTGGCCGTCGTCGGCGGGGAAGTGGGCGCAGATCCACGGGCACTCGAAGAAGAAATCCTGCGTGTTCCGCGTGTCGACGCCCGTCCAGTAGGCGTAGTAGAGCATCGTCTCGGTCGGCATCACCTTTTCGCGGTCGAGACCGACATGGCGCGCGAGCGCCGAGTTCACGCCGTCGGCGCCCACCACGATGTCGGCCTCGATCGTCACCTCCGCGCCCTCGGGCGTCAGGCAGGTGAGGCCGCGCAGCGGATCGTCCCCGGTGCCGGCGCCGATGAAACCGGTGGCGCGATGGCCCTCCAGGATGGTCGCGCCCGCGCGGCGGGCCGCCCGCACGAGGATGTCGTCGAGCGTCACGCGGCGGACGCAGTGCGCCCAGTCGCGCCCGCGCTCGGGCGTGTGCGGGGCCACGAACATGCGCCCCTCGTGATACCACGAGGTATAGAGCGGCGGCGGCCCGTGCGCCTCGATCTCCTCGAGCACGCCCAGATCCTCCAGCCGCGCCAGGGTGTTGGGGTAGATGACGTGGGTCGACATCGTCTCGGAAGGGAAGGTCGCGCGGTCGACGGCGACGACCTTGCGGCCCTGCCGGGCGAGGTGGATGGCGAGCGACGAGCCGGCGGCGCGGGCGCCGACGATCACGACATCGGCAGTGATGCGGCCGCTTCCGGCGGGCCGTGTCGTGTCGGGGGATTGGTCGAGCATGAATGCCTCCCTTCAGCAATGCGGGGGCCGGCGCGGGGATGGGGCCGCGCGCCGGCCGGATGCGCGGTGGATCAGACGACGACGCCGGGCTGGCGCTCGAGCATCAGCACCTCGTCGGCGATGTTGGTCTCGAAATAGCCGAGCTCGATCAGATACCTGACGCCGTCGCGGATGCCCGAGGCGCCGGCGGCGTTGATCACCGGGTCGGGCGACTGGCGCTTCAGCGCGATCGCGAGGATCTCGCGCGGTGCGCCGTAGATCGGCTGCAGCACGTCGAGCGCCCCCTCGAAATCGTTGTAGAACGAGCGCGCCGCCTCGGAGAGCACGGTCATGTAGGCGGTCATCAACTCGCCCTTCTCGTCCATCATCCCGGTCGTCGAGGTGATGACGCAGTCGGGCGCTTCGGGGCCCCAGACGTCGTTGCTGTCGGCGAGGTAGATGCCGTTGGCCTCGCGCACGACCGTCTCGGCATAGGGCTGGACGAGGGTGCACACGTCGATGTCGCCCGAGGCCAGCGCCTCGCCCATCCCCACCATCGAGGGGAAGAACGTCATCTCGTAATCTTCGTACGACTTGCCGTTCTGCGCCATGGTGCCGTAGCCCACGACCTCGAGCGTATCGAGGCGCAGCGTGCCCACGCGCAGCCCCGTCCCGGCGGCCTCGATGAACTCGCGCACGTTCTTTACCGAGCCTTCGCGGGCCACAAGCTCGACCCCCGAGATGCCCGAGCCGCCCACGATACGCAGGTTGTCGGTGCCGTTGGCGTAGGCGGCCAGCGTCGTCGTCCAGGGGTTGTGCATGGCGTGGATGCCGCCGGCGACCAGCGCCTGCAGATTGTCGGCCGGCCCGTTGAACTGGGTCAGCTCGACGTTGAGCCCCGCCTCGGCGAACATGCCCGTCGCCTTGGCCAGCAGCAGGTGAGAGACGCAGCCCGCCGGCAGGTGCCCGATGCGCAGCACCTCGTCCGACACCTGCGCCTCGGCCCGGCCGGCCGCGGCGAGCATGGCCGAGCCCGCGGCCGAGATCGGCAGGGCGACGCAGCCGCAGGCGGTCAGGAAGCTGCGGCGCGACAGGCCGGAGCGTGCCTTGGCCGTCGCGGTCTCGGCCGGGTGGTCGTGGCCGCAGGGCTCCGACCCGCAGGGCTCGGGGCGGCAGGGCTCGGGGCCGCGATGATCATGGATGTCGTCTGTCATCTCTCTCGTCCTCTCTCTTGCGCCGCACCGTCGGCGGGCCCCCGATCGGCCCTGCACGGGCGGGAAACCGATTGGTCTGTCTGACGAGACTGCGAGGATCGCCGCGCCGTCAACATGGGGCAGCAGGCACGCGACAGGAGGAAAGGCACGCCTTGCCAGAACGTTGGACGAGATATGCCCGTTTTCCGGGCAACGCTCTTTTCTGCGCTGCGGCGCGCGAGTGCTGAAAGATGCGCCGCCCTGCGCGGAGACCGATCAGTTTCCGCACGCTGTCCTGACCGATCGCGGCGAATCGCTGCGTCGAGCACAGCGCGCCGCGCGACCTGTCCGCTCGGCCGGTCCGGGCTTGCCATGCGATCGCGGCGAGACAAGATAAGGCGTCAGGTCGGCGGCCCTGCCCGCCGCGCGTTGCCGCAAGGAGACCCATGAAGGACGCCCCGCCCCTGCCGGATCTTCCGCGCGAACGCCTCATGACGGCCGCGCAACGGCTATTCTGTCGCTATGGCGTCCAGGGCACGGGGATCGCGCGCGTGCTGCAGGAGGCCGGCGTCAGCCGCAAGACGCTCTACGAGCGGTTCCGCTCGAAGGACGAGCTGCTGCATGCCGTGCTCGACCGCGAGGGCGAGGAGTGGCGGGCCTGGTTCGCCGACGGGCTCGGCCGGGCGCCCGGCCCTGCGCGCGACCGCCTGCTCGCGGTGTTCGACCTGCTCGAGGAGTGGTTCCGCTCTGACGGCTTCTACGGCTGCGCCTTCATCAACGCGGTCGCCGAGCACGACAAGCTCGCTCCGCCCGTGGCCGACATCGTCGCCCGCCATCGGCGCCTGACCGACGACATCCTGATCCCCGTGGCGCGCGAGGCCGCCGCCACCGATCCCGAGCGGCTCGTGCGCGAGTTGAGCCTGCTGATCGACGGCGCGATCGTGACCGCCATGCTGGAGCGGTCGGACCGGCCCGCGCGCGAAGCGAGGGAACTGGCGGCGCTCCTGATCGAGGCCCGATGCCCGTAAGGCCGGGATCGACGCTTTGCGGCCCGCGCCGCCCCCCTCGCGGATCCAGCCGGGGCTGCACGGCCCCCTGTGCGGCGGGTTGACTGGCCTGACGCAAGACAGGCGCCACCCGCAGGCTCTCAGCGCATGAGCACCACCGGAATCCGGCACGAGCGGATCATCTCGGTCGTGGTCGAGCCGATGACAAGAGTGCGGATGCGGGAATGGCCGTAGGCGCCCATCACCAGCAGGTCGATGCCGCCCTGTTCCACGAACTCGCCGAGGGCCTTGCCCGGGTGGCCGCGCAGCACATGCGTCTCTGCCGCGTGCCCGCCCGCCTTCAGCGTCGCACGGGCGTCGTCGAGGGCGCGGCGCGTCTCCCCGGTCTCGGCGCCGGCCGTGGCCACCACGACGTCGAGGCCCGCGAAGAGCGGATCGCGCGCCACGTAGTCGACCGCCTTCATCGACGACACGCCGCCGTCATAGGCGATCAGCACACGGCCGATGGGGCGGAACGCGCGATTGGCGACAAAGACCGGCTTGTGGCTTGCCCGCACGATCCGCTCGAAGTTCGAGCCGAGATGCGGCGCCTCGAGCCCCGCGGCCTCGCCGCGCTTGCCGATCAGGATCATGTCGGCGGCCCCCTCCTTGGCCGCGACCGTCTCGACGATGTCGCCGCTGCGCAGCCGGGTGACGACGTCGTCCACCCCCTCGCCCTCGATCAGCGCCTTGGCGTCCTCGAGGATCGCGCGGCCGTGCGCCTGCGAGAGCCTGGCGTGCTGCTCGTCGAGCGCGCTCAGCTTCTCCAGCAGGTCAGAGCGGGCCCCCAGCTTGATCGACCCCGACAGGTCGCGCTGCGCCGGCGCGCGCCGCGGGTCGAGCACGTGGTAGAGCTTGACCTGCGCGCCGGTGCGGCGGGCGATCCAGGCCGCGTGGCGGCAGACGCTCTCGGAATAGGCCGAGCCGTCGACCAGCGCCATCAGCGTTGCGGACAAGGTTTCGGCCACGGTTTCGGCCATGGGGCCCTCCCTAGTGCTCCATCAGCTTGTCCATCGCGCCGGGCTTGTCGTGCACGGCGAGCTGGTCGACGATCGTCTCGGAGGCTTCGTTCATGCCGACGATCTCCACCTCCGCCCCCTCGCGGCGGAATTTCAGCACCGCCATGTCGAGCGCGGCGACAGACGAGACATCCCAGATATGGGCGCGGCTGACGTCGATGGTGACGCGCTCCAGCGCCTCGCGGAAGTCGAACGCAGCCATGAAATCCTCGGCGGAGGCGAAAAAGAGCTGCCCCTCGACCCTGTAGGTGCGCGCGCGGCCGTCGGGCGATATCTCCGAGGTCACGCGGAAGAACTGCGCGATCTTGCCGGCAAAGAAGATGCCCGAGAGCAGCACGCCCGTCAGCACGCCGAGCGCGAGATTGTGGGTATAGACGGTCACCACCACCGTCGCGAGCATCACGATGGAGGACGAGTTGGGGTGCTCGCGCAGGTTCTGGATCGAGGTCCACGAGAAGGTGCCGATCGAGACCATGATCATGATCGCCACCAGAGCCGGCATCGGGATCTGTCCCACCAGGTCGCCGAGCACGACGATCATGAACAGCAGGGATACCCCGGCCATGAAGGTCGACAGGCGCCCGCGGCCGCCCGACTTCACGTTGATGATCGACTGGCCGATCATCGCGCAGCCGGCCATGCCGCCGATGAAGCCGGTCGCGGTGTTGGCGATGCCCTGGCCGATGCACTCCTGGTTGCGGTCGCTCGTCGTGTCGGTCAGGTCGTCGACGATGGTCTGGGTCATCAGGCTCTCGAGCAGGCCCACGGCGGCGACCGCCAGCGAATACGGCAGGATGATCTGCAGCGTCTCCAGCGTCAGCGGAATGTCGGGGATCAGGAACACCGGCAGCGTGTCGGGCAGATCGCCCATGTCCGAGACCGTGCGCACGTCGAGGCCGAGCGCCATGGCGGCGGCCGTGAGCACGACGATGGTGACGAGCGGCGAGGGAACCGCGGTGGTCAGCAGCGGAAAGAGGTAGATGATCGCGAGCCCCGCCGCGACCATAGCGTAGGTAACCCAGCTGACGCCCGTCAGCTCCGGCACCTGCGCCAGGAAGATCAGGATCGCCAGCGCGTTGACGAAGCCGGTGATGACCGAGCGCGAGACGAAGCGCATCAGGCGGCCCAGCTTCGCCGCCCCGGCGGCGATCTGGATGAGCCCGGCGAGCACGGTGGCGGCCAGCAGGTATTCCAGCCCGTGTTCCTTCACGAGCGTGACCATCAGCACTGCCGTGGCCGCCGTGGCGGCCGAGATCATGCCTGGCCGCCCGCCGGTGATCGCCAGGATCACCGCGATCGAGAACGAGGCGTAGAGTCCGACCTTGGGATCGACGCCGGCGATGATCGAAAAGGCGATGGCCTCGGGGATCAGCGCGAGCGCCACGACGAGCCCGGCGAGGATGTCGCCGCGCACGTTGCCGATCCATTGGTCGCGATAGACGTAGAGCGCGTTCATGCTTCCCCGTGAGCAATTGCGCCGCCACCGGTGCCGGGCGTGCCGTGTCGTTGAGCGGGGACGGTCCGATGGACGGCCCGCGAAATGTTCCGCTCGGCGCGCGGCAGGAGCGTGACGGATCAACGCCGCACCTACATGATTTGCCCGCGGGTGCAACCCGGCGGGGCCGCAGCACCGCCTGACCTGCGCCGGCGGGCCCACCCTGCCCCGGCCGAGCCTCGCGCCGGCCTCGATCGGCGGACATCTCCGGCCCGTGCGCCACGGCGGGGCTCAAGGCCGGGCTCGTGGTCGGGTTCGCGGGCGTTCAGACCTGCATGATCGCGCGGGTCGCCCGTGCCCGGCTCCAGACGCCGGCTCGCGGTCGCCACCGTCCAGGCACCGCCCCGGGCACCGCCCCCGAGAAGGCGCGCAGCATCGTCCGCCGTGCCTGCGCGGGTAATCCATGGCGGAAAGGCGATGCCCTGCCCCGCGCATCCGACCCGGTGACGAAGGGGCACCGGCAAGACGCCGGGTCACGCCTCCGGACGGCTGACGGGCGGGTTGCGCCCCCGCCCCGCTCTCCGCCGCGTGCTCCTTGGTCAGGAAGGGGCGGCGGCCGCCCGTCTCAGCCGCCTACCTCCGGGCCGCCCTCGCCATGCTGCCAGACGCCCTGTTCCTTCAGTGCGTCGGTCACTTCCTTGGGCATGTAGGTCTCGTCGTGACGGGCGAGGATCTCGGTCGCCACGAACGTGCCGTCGATCATCGAGCCGGTGCCGACCATGCCCTCGCCCTCGCCGAAGAGGTCGGGCAGCACGCCCGTATAGGCCACGGGCACCGAAGCGCCGCCATCTGTTACATGGAAGGTCACCGTCTCGCCCTGGCCGCGGCTGAGGGTGCCTTCCTCCACCAGCCCTCCGATGCGGAACACCTCTGTCGGGGGCGGCACCGCGGCGACCACCTCCGAGGGCGGCCGGAAGAAGTTGATGCCGTCGCGCATGGCATAGCCGACCAGCGCGGTGGAGCCGGCCAGCGCCACCGCGGCAACGGCGATGATCTGGATCCTGCGTCGTTTCTTGAGGCTTTTCATCCGTTCGTCCCTGGCGATGTCGCGTGCGCGCCCGTCATGTATGAATATGTCTCACGGAAAGACCGGCGCAAGCATGAGACCATCCGTCTCGGGCCGGCCGAGCATCAGGTTGGCGTTCTGCACCGCCTGCCCGGAGGCGCCCTTCACCAGGTTGTCGAGTACGGCATAGATCGTCGCCCGCCCCGTGCGCCGCTCGGCCACGACCGAGAGATGCACGAGGTTCGAGCCGCGCACATGGTGCGTGCTCGGCACCCGACCCTCTGGCAGGACGTGCAGGAACGGCTCGCCCGCATACGCCTCGTTCAGCGCGGCACGAATCGCTTCCGCCTCGCCCGAGACATAGGCCGCCGCGAGGATGCCGCGGTTGCCGGGGATCAGCGTCGGCGTGAACTGCACCGCCACCTCGCGGCCCGCGGCGTGGCTCAGCTCCTGGTCGAACTCGCCGAGATGGCGGTGCGTGCCGCCCGTGCCGTAGGGCTGCCAGCCCTCCGAGAGCTCGGCATGGAGCAGGTTTTCCTTCAGCGACCGGCCCGCCCCGCTCACCCCGCACTTGAGGTCGAGAATGATGTCGTCGGTTCCGATCACGCCCGCCGTGACGGCAGGAAGGAGCGCGTAGAGCCCCGTCGCCACGTTGCACCCGGTGCCCGCCACCAGCCGCGCGGCGCGAATCTCGTCGCGGTAGAACTCGGTCAGGCCGTAGGCGGCAGACGCCTGAAGCTCGCGCGCCGAGTGCGGCTTGCCGTACCAGCGCTCGTAGGCGGCCGGGTCGCGCAGGCGGAAATCGGCGGAGAGGTCGATGACCTTCAGGCTTTCTGGCAGCGCCGCGATCACCTGTTGAGATGTTGCATGAGGAAGCGCGCAGAAAGCAATGTCGATGCAGGAAAAATCGACCTCCTCGATCCGCTGGAGCGGCGGCAGGTCGAGGTGGCGCAGATGCGGAAAGACCTCGGCCATCGCCAGCCCCGCCTTGCGGTCGGCCGTCAGCGCCGCGACCTCCAGCGCGGGATGGGTGGCGATCAGGCGCACCAGTTCCGCCCCCGTGTAGCCGGAGGCCCCGAGAATGGCTGCGCGGTGTGTCATGGGCGGCGTCCTTCCTCTGCGACCGGCGAGCGCCCTACCCCCGATCCGGGGCCGGGGGCAAGCCGGGGGGCCACGGGCTCAGGCGGCGTCGAACCGGATCTCGCGGCGCAGGAACTGCGTCGCGCGGCTCGACACGCGCCGGGGATCGCCCGTGGTGAGAAAGGCGCGCGCCTCGCCCGGCCCCCGCATCTCGGGGCGCCGGCCGAGATAGTCGGCGAGACTCTCGGCCACGATGCTGGCCTGCGAATAGACCCGCACCCCTTCTCCCAGTGCGTCCTGAAAAACCTCGTCCATCAGGGGGTAATGCGTGCAGCCCAGAACCGCGGCCTCGGGCTGGGGCATCTTGCGCTTCAGCGCGTCGACATGGGAGCGCACGAGCGCTTCGGCGAGGATCATGTCGCCCTCCTCGATCGCGTCCACCACCCCGCCGCAGGCCTGCGCCTCGACGTCGACCCCGATGGCGCGGAAGGCGAGCTCGCGCTGGAAGGCGCGGCTGGCCACCGTCGCGGGCGTGGCGAAGAGCGCCACATGCTTCACCGCCACCTCGCGGGGTGGAGAATTGTCGCCCCATTGCCGCTCGGTCAGCGCCTCGATCAGCGGCACGAAGACGCCGAGCACCCGCTTGTCGCGCGGCACCCAGGCCTCCTGCATCCGCCGCAGCGCCGCCGCCGACGCGGTGTTGCAGGCAAGGATCACGAGGTCGCAGCCCGCCTCCCACAGCCGCTCCACGCCCCGGCAGGTCAGCTCGTAGACCGTGTCGGCGTCGCGCACGCCGTAGGGCGCATGCAGGTTGTCGCCGTAATAGACGAAGGGCACCTCGGGCAGCCGCCGTTCGAGGGCAGAGAGCACCGTCAACCCGCCCAGCCCCGAATCGAACACACCCACCGCCATCAGTAGACGCGGCCCCCCTCGCGGGCGCCCTCCGCGCGATGCCGCGCCTCGAACTCGAAGCCGAGCTGCGCCGCGTTGAGCGGCTCGGGCGACAGCGCGTAGGTCTGCGCGCGCAGGAACTCCATCATCGCCTTCGTGTCGCGGGCATGGGGCGCCAGCCGCTCGGGCGGGATCGGCTCGCCGATCACCATGCGCACGGGCTCGTCGATGCGCGCGCGGAACTCCTTGATCAGCAGCGCCATTCGCAGCGTGTAGTGCAGGTGGCTCGCGATCTGGAAGAGGCGGCTGTTGTGCCCCTCGAAATAGATCGGCACCACCACCGCCCCGCTCTTGGTGATCATCCGCGCGGTGAAGCCGCGCCAGCCCGGATCCATCGGCCGGCCGAAGGGCCGCGCCGCCGTCGCCACCGTGCCGCCCGGGAAGATCCCGATGGCGCCGCCGGCGGCGAGATAGCGCAGGCACTCCTTGCGCGTCTCGATGTTCTGGCGCATCGCCTCCTTCGTCTCGTCGAAGTCGACCGGCAGGATCACGCGGTTGAGCTCTTCGGCACGGCGGAAGACACGATTTGCGAGAATGCGGAAGTCGCCCCGCGTCCGGCTGAGGATGTGACCCATCATCAGCCCGTCGAGGATGCCGTAGGGATGGTTGGCGATCAGGATGAGCGGCCCCTCGCGGGGGATGTTGTCGAGCGCGCCGCCGATCACGTCGAGGCTCAGCCCGTAGCGGCGCACCATCACCTCCCAGAAGTCCTCGCCCGCCGCGACCTGCCGCTCGTAGCCGTCGGCCCGCCGGATCAGCCCGAGACGCCCGGTGGCGTTCTCGAGCACGCGGATGACCGCGCGCCCCGAGCGCGACCGGGCCGACGAGGCATAGCTGATATCGCGGGCGATATGGCGGGCGACTTGTTCGAGACGATTGTCAGGCATGGCGCGGCGCGTGGTTGACCCTGAGGCGTCGGATAACCGGGTCGGGCAAGTCTGGCGAGCGTTTATGACGGGCGCGCGACGTTTTCCGCATCACTCCGCCGCGAGCGACGGTGCCTTGCGTCCGTCGCGGATCGCGGCCACGAGATGCCGGCGGCGCTGCTCTGCCGCCTCGGCGGCGGCCTCCTTGACCGGGCCGAACCCCCTGATGCGCAACGGCAATTCGGCGAGTTCGCGCACCGCGTCGCGGGTCTGGGGCGTGATGCGGGAAAGCGCTTCGGCAAGATCGGCCTCGTATTGGCGCAGCAGCGCGCGCTCGAGCCTGCGATCGGCGCCGTAGCCGAACGGGTCGAGCGGCGTGCCGCGCAGAAACTTCAGCATTGCCAGCGGCTTGAGCAGCGCGGGCAGCCACGGTCCGAAGGCGCGCTTGCGCGGCCGCCCGTCGGCACCGGGGCGCGACAGGAGTGGCGGCGCGAGGTGGTAGGTGAGCCGCAGATCGCCCTCGAACGCTCCCTCCGCCTTGACGCTTGTGTCGAGCAGGAGGCGGGCGACCTCGTATTCGTCCTTGTAGGCCAAGAGCTTGTGATAGCCCTTCGCCACCGGAGCGCGCAGCTCCGCCGGCGCGGCGTCGACCAGCGCGCGATAGCGGCGGGCGAGGCGCGGGCCCTGGTAGGCGG
This sequence comes from Rhodobacteraceae bacterium HLUCCA09, assembly GCA_001314685.1. Lineage (GTDB taxonomy): Bacteria > Pseudomonadota > Alphaproteobacteria > Rhodobacterales > Rhodobacteraceae > HLUCCA09. Next base: position 7,188 of record LJNT01000159.1, on the reverse strand, counting down.
TCAGGTGGCGCTCCCGCTCGGCGATCAGCGCGTCGGTCGTCTGCGGCATCGCCACGACCCTTGGCGCGGCGACCGCCTGCGGGTCGTGGACCGCCCAGCGGCCGAGCTCGAAGGCGCGGATATTGGCGTCGACCGCCGCGCCGTTCAGGCGGATGGCCTCGTGAATTTCGGATTTGTCGAGTGGGATCAGGCCCTTCTGCCACGCCGCCCCGGTGAGAAGCATGTTGGCGTAGATCGCGTCTCCGAGCAGCCGCTGCGCCAGCGCGGTCGCGTCGAGCAGCGTCAGCCCGTCGCCAATGCGCGCGCGCAGACGCTCCTCCAGCGCCTCGCCCGGCAGGGCGAAGTCGGGGTCCTGCGTGAACGAGCCGGTGGGCGTGAGATGCGCGTTGACCGCGGCGCGCGTGGCGCCGGGGCGCATCAGAGCGCGCGTCTGCGCGGTGGCCGTCGTCACGAGATCGCCGCCGATCACCGCGTGGGCCTGCCCCGTCGAGATGCGTATCGCGCTGATGTCGGAGGGTTTATCGGCGATGCGGCAATGGATGTGCACCGCCCCGCCCTTCTGCGCGAGACCGGCCATCTCGATCACGCCCGCACCCTTTCCCTGCAGGTGGGCGGCCATGGCGAGCACCGCGCCGATCGTCACCGCGCCGGTGCCGCCGATGCCGGTGACGACGATGTTCCATGTGCCTGCGATCGAGGGCATCTCGGGCTCGGGAATGTCAGGGAATGCAAGGTCTTGCGCGGCGGGCTTGCGCGGCGTGCCGCCCTCGACCGTGACGAAGGAGGGGCAGAAGCCCTTGAGGCACGACAGGTCGGCATTGCAGCCCGACTGGTCGATCTGCCGCTTTCGGCCGAAGGATGTCTCGAGCGGCAGGATCGCCACGCAGTTCGACTGCACGCCGCAATCGCCGCAGCCCTCGCACACGTCCGGGTCGATGAAGACGCGGCGCTCGATCTTCGGAAACGTGCCCTTGCGCCGCCGCCGCCGTTTCTCGGCGGCGCAGGTCTGAACGTAAAGAAGGGCCGTCACGCCCTTGATCCCGCTCAGTTCCTTCTGAACATTGTCGAGTTTGTCGCGGTGATGCAGCTGCACGCCGGAGGGAAAGGTCAGCCCCTCCACCCCTTCGGCCCCGTCATGGACGACCGCGACCCGCGCCACGCCGATCGCGGCCAGTTCGGCGGCGATGCGTTCGGGGCCGAGGCCGCCGTCGTTCGCCTGCCCGCCGGTCATGGCGACGGCGTCGTTGTAGAGGATCTTGTAGGTGATGTTCACGCCGGCGCCGACGGCCGCGCGGATCGCCTGGATGCCGGAATGGTTGTAGGTTCCATCGCCAAGGTTCTGGAAAACATGCGGCCTTTCCGAAAACGGCGCCTCGCCGATCCAGTTCGCCCCCTCGGCACCCATGTGGGTGAAGCCCTCGTTGCCCCGGTCCATCCAGAGCGCCATCGTGTGGCAGCCGATGCCGCCGCCCGCGCGCGCACCCTCGGGCACCCGCGTCGAAGTGTTGTGCGGGCAGCCGGCGCAGAAGAACGGGCGACGCTGGGCGAGGTCGCCCCCCTCGACGGGCGCGGCGCGCAAGGCGTCGAGACGCCCGGAAAGCTGCGACCCGCCGATCCCCTCGGCGAGAAGGATATCTCCCAGTCGCAGGGCGATGGAGGTCGGATCGAGAGCGCCGTGCTCGGGAAAGAGCGCGCCGCCGCCCCCGTGCGCGCCCCAAAGACGCAAGGGACGCCCGAACAGGGCGCGCGCCACCTGCGGCTCGATCACCTTGCGCTTTTCCTCGACGCAGATCACCAGGCCCAGCCCCTCGGCCCAGTCGCGCAGGCCCTCCTCCTCGAGCGGCCAGGTCTGCCCTACCTTCCAGGTGGTTATGCCCGCCTCCGCACAGGCCGCGTCGTCGAGACCGAGCAGGTCCAGCGCCGCCACGAGGTCGAGCCACGACTTGCCGGCGGCGACCAGCCCGATCCTCGCCCCGGCCCGCCCGTGGCCGCGCCGGTCGATCCCGTTGGCACGGGCGAAGGCGCGGGCGGCGGGCCATTTCCACGCCACGAGCCGCTCTTCCTGGGTGACCCAGTGATCGCCGAGCCGGATCGACAGCCCGCCTTCGGGCAGCGAAAAGTCGGGCAATCCGAACGACATGCGGACCGGCCGGCCATCGACGACCGACGAGCTCTCGACCGTGTCCTTGACCGCCTTCATGCCCGCCCAGAGCCCGGAAAACCGCGACATCGCAATGCCGTAGAGGCCGAAGTCGAGAATGTCCTGCACGCCGGCCGGGTAGAGCACGGGGATGCCCGCGTCGATCAGTGCGAGATCGGACTGGTGGCAGGTGGTCGAGCTCTCGCCGGTGTGGTCATCGCCTGCCACCGCCAGCACGCCGCCCTTCCGGGCGGTCCCTGCCAGGTTGGCATGGCGCAGCGCGTCGCCCGACCGGTCGACCCCCGGACCCTTGCCATACCACAGGCCGAACACGCCTTCGACGCGCCCCTCGCCCCGCAGCGCCGCCTGCTGCGCCCCCCAGAGCGCCGTCGCCGCGAGATCCTCGTTGAGCCCGGGCTGGAACACCACGCCGGCATCGGCCAACGCCCCGGAGGCCCCCTGCATCGCCATGTCGAGCCCGCCGAGCGGCGAGCCGCGGTAGCCCGTGACGTAGCCGCCGGTGTGCCAGCCCGCCGCCCGGTCGCGCGCGGCCTGCATCAGCATCAGCCGCACCAGCGCCTGCGTGCCCGAAAGCAGTACCGGGCTCCGGGCGAGGTCGAAGCGGTCGGTCAGCCGGACATCCTGTCGTGTCATGCGCGATCTCCCAGACACTCCATAAGGGTGGCGCTGCCAGCTCACAAAACACGATCGCGCGCGGCCGCGCCAGCCTGCCCTGCGACGGCGGCGTCATTGCCAAGGCCCCGGCGCCCGTGTCAGAGCAAGGTGACGGGTGGGCGCTAACGGACGACGCAAGCGGCGCCGACGGATGGATCATGGACTGGGACAAGTTGAGAATCTTCCACGCCGTCGCCGATGCCGGCTCTCTCACCCACGCGGGCGAGCAGCTTCACCTGTCGCAGTCGGCCGTGTCGCGCCAGATCCGCGCGCTGGAAGAGATGCTCAACACCACCCTCTTCCACCGGCACGCCCGCGGGCTGATCCTGACCGAGCAGGGCGAATTGCTGTTCGACGCGACCAAGGCCATGCGCAAACGGCTCGACGCCGCCGCCGCCCGCATTCGCGACAGCGAGGAGGAGGTGTTCGGAGAGTTGCGCGTGACGACCACGATCGGCTTCGGCTCGATGTGGCTCGCGCCCCGGCTGACGCGCCTTTACGAGCAGTATCCGCAGCTCAACATCGACCTGATGCTCGAGGAGCGGGTCCTTGACCTGCCGATGCGCGAGGCCGACGTGGCGATCCGGATGAAGGAGCCCTCGCAGGCCGACCTGATCCGCAAGCGCCTGATGGGGGTGCGGATGCGCCTCTACGCGGCGCCCGACTATCTCGAGCGCGCCGGCACCCCGGAGAACGTCGACGACATGCGCAGCCATCGCCTGATCTGCCAGGCGCCGGGGGGCGTGCAGGTGAGTGCCGGGGCGCAACTGGTGCAGTGGCTGCTGACCCACGACATCCCGTCGCGGCTGACGGTGAACAACTATTTCGGCGTCCTGCAGGGCACGATCAACGGCCTCGGCATCGGTGTGTTGCCCGACTACATCGTGGAGAACGCCCCTCACCTGACGCGTGTGCTGCCCCAGTTGGAAAGCAACGAGGTGCCCGTCTTCCTGGCCTACCCCGAAGAGCTGCGCCAGTCGCGCCGGATCGGGGCGTTCCGCGACTTCGTCATCGCGGAAATTCAGGCGCACAGGCGCAAGCTGGGGCCGGCCGCCTGAGGCGCGGCCCGACGCAGGGGCAATGATTCTCGCAGCAGTTGAGTCACCCATGCGCCACAGGCAGGGCGGCCATGCCACGACCGAGACGGTTTTGATCTTGCCCGCGCGCTTTCGCGCCATCTATATCGGAGAGGAACGGTAGCCTTGGCGCGGCCGTTCTTTACCTCCCTGTTGGACTTGGGCCGAGACTTGTTCTCGGCCTTTTTTTTGGCCGATCGGCTCCGGGCGGCCTGCCCTTTCCCTCGCCCGGCCTCTCCCCTAAGAAAGGCTCCAGCCGAGGGGGGATGGAATGCGCGCGCCCGAAATCACGCCGGAGCCCGAGATCACGCCGGAACTCGTGGCCGAGCACGGCATCGCCGAGAACGAATACGCAGACATCCTCCGCCTGCTGAACCGGCCGCCAAACCTGACCGAACTCGGCATCTTCTCGGCGATGTGGAACGAGCACTGTTCCTACAAGTCGTCGAAGAAGTGGCTGCGCACGCTGCCCACCACCGGCACGCACGTCATCTGCGGCCCCGGGGAGAACGCGGGGGTCGTGGCCATCGGCCCCGACGCCGAGGGCGTGGAGCTCGCCTGCGTCTTCAAGATGGAGAGCCACAACCACCCCTCCTACATCGAGCCCACCCAAGGCGCGGCGACGGGCGTGGGCGGCATCCTGCGCGACGTCTTCACCATGGGCGCGCGGCCCGTCGCGGCGATGAACGCGCTGTCCTTCGGCGCGCCCGACCACCCGCGCACGCGCGCCCTCGTCTCGGGCGTGGTCGCCGGCATCGGCGGCTACGGCAACGCCTTCGGCGTGCCCACAGTGGGCGGCGAGACCCGCTTTCACCCCGCCTACGACGGCAACTGCCTCGTCAACGCCTTCGCCGCCGGCATCGTCCGGGCCGACCGCATCTTCTATTCGGCGGCGAGCGGCGTCGGCATGCCCGTCGTCTATCTCGGCGCCAGGACGGGGCGCGACGGGGTGGGCGGCGCCACGATGGCCTCGGCCGAGTTCGGCGAGGAGGTGGCCGAGAAGCGCCCCACCGTGCAGGTGGGCGATCCCTTCACCGAGAAGCGCCTGATGGAGGCGTGCCTCGAGCTGATGCAGACGGGCGCCGTCATCTCGATCCAGGACATGGGCGCGGCGGGCCTGACCTGCTCGGCCGTCGAGATGGGCGACAAGGGGGGCCTCGGCATCCGGCTCGACCTCGACCGCGTGCCCTGCCGCGAGGCCGGCATGACCGCTTACGAGATGATGCTCTCGGAGAGCCAGGAGCGGATGCTCATGGTGCTGCGCCCCGAGAAGGAGGCCGAGGCGCGCGCGATCTTCGACAGGTGGGATCTCGACTTCGCCGTGATCGGCGAGACGCTCGCCGAAGACCGCTTCGTGGTCGAGCATGGCGGTGCCGTGCGGGCCGACCTGCCGCTCGCGGCCCTTTCCGGCAATGCCCCCGAATACGACCGCCCCTGGGAGGAGACGCCGCGGGCGCCCCCGCTCGACCCGGTGCCCGAGCTCGACACCATCGACGCGCTCAAGGCGCTGCTCTGCGCGCCCTCCTACGCGCACAAGGCCTGGATCTGGGAGCAATACGACAGCCAGGTGATGGCCGACACCCTGCGCGGCCCCGGCCTCGGCGCGGGCGTCGTGCGCATCCACGGCACGACCCGCGCGCTCGCCTTCACCGCCGACGTCACCCCCCGCTACGTCGAGGCCAACCCCTTCGAGGGGGGCAAGCAGGCCGTGGCCGAGGCCTGTCGCAACCTCGCCGCGCTCGGCGCGCGCCCGCTCGCCGTCACCGACAACCTCAACTTCGGCAACCCCGAAAAGCCCGAGATCATGGGCCAGCTGGTGGGCGCCATCCGCGGCATCGGCGCGGCCTGCGGCGCGCTCGGCTGCCCCGTCGTCTCCGGCAACGTCTCGCTCTACAACGAGACCGAGGGCCGCCCGATCCTGCCCACACCCACGATCGGCGCGGTGGGGCTGATCGACGACGTGGGCGAGATGATCGACCGCGTGCCCCGCAACGGCCACGTGGCGCTGGTGCTGGGCGAGACGCAGGGCCATCTCGGCCGCTCGGCGCTCTTGTGGGAAGTCTTCAGCCGCGCCGACGGCGACGCGCCCCCGGTCGACCTCGCGGCCGAAGCGAAGCACGCCGACTTCATCCGCGCCAACCGCGACTGGATCGACGCCTGCACCGATCTGTCCGATGGCGGCCTCGCCCTCGCCGCCTTCGAGATGGCCGAGGCGGCGGGCGTGGGTGTCACGCTCGATGCCGCCGACTGCGCCACCCTCTTCGGCGAGGACCAGGCGCGCTACCTCATCGCCTGTTCCTTCGACAAGGCCGAGGCGCTGATGGTGGCGGCCTCGCGGGCGGGCGTCCCCCTCGTCACCGTCGGCCGCTTCGGTGGCGACCAGGTGCGCCTGGGCGCCGCGCACGCCCCGCTCGACGAACTCTCGGCGCTCTGGCGCGGCGCCTTCGCCGCCATGATGGGGGGCTGAGGCTCCCGCCCCGCCCCATCATCTTGGCCGAAATACTCAGGGGGGAGCCGCCCGGCACGGGCGGCCGGGGGGCAGCGCCCCCCCGTCCCGGCCTCGCCTCCCTGCGCCGCCGGCGGGGGGCCTGTGCGCTCCCGCCCCCTTGGCATCGCCGCCGGGCCTGATAGGTGAGGCAGGTGATCAAGCTCGACATCTTCTCCGACCCCGTGTGCCCGTGGTGCCTCGTCGGCAAGGCCCGGCTCGATGCCGCGCTCGCCGAGCGGCCCGACCACCCGTTCACGATCGAATACCACCCGTTCCAGCTGAACCCCGACATGCCCCGCGAGGGGATGGACCGGCGCGCCTATCTCGAGGCGAGGTTCGGCGGCAGGGCGCAGGCGGCCGAGGTCCATGCCCGCATCGACGCGGCGGCGGCCGAGGCGGGGCTCGAGATCGACTGGGGGCGGATCGAGCGCACGCCCGACACGCTCGACGCGCACCGCCTGATCCACTGGGCCGGGGTCGAGGGCCGGCAGATCGCCGTCGTCTCGGCCCTCTTTCGCGCCTACTTCCTCGAGGGCCGCGACATCGGCGACCGCGACGTGCTGGCCGACATCGCCGACGGGGCGGGGCTCGACGCCGCGATGATCCGCCGGCTGCTGGCCGGCGACGCCGACGTCGCTGACGTCTCCGCGCGCGACACCCATGCCCGCGAGCGGGGCGTCACCGGCGTGCCGACCCACATCGTCGCGCAGAGCCACGTCGTGCCGGGCGCCCAGCCGACCCAGCTGTGGGTGCAGCTGATCGACGAGATCGCGGAGCAGATCGGCCGATGAGCCCGCCCGACCTGCGCC
>LJNT01000040.1 GCA_001314685.1 Rhodobacteraceae bacterium HLUCCA09 | reverse complement strand
ATGGAGAAGGTGGAGGAGATCCGCCGCCGCTTCTCGCCCGAGCTGCTTCAGCACCTCGAGGTGATTCGCGAGAACGGCAAGTGCATGTTCGCGGGCCTCACGCTGGTCAGGTTCACCACCGAGGAACGGCTCGACGAGATCGTGCACGCCCACGAGGAGGCGGGTGCGATGATCTTCAACCCGCACCGCTACACGCTGGAAGAGGGCGGGCGGCAGACGGTCGACGACCGCCAGCTCGCCTTCAAGCGCGAGGCCGATCCCAAGGGCCTCCTCAACCCGGGCAAGATGATCGCCTGGGACGATCCTGACTGGGCCTACGACCGGATGTATTCCTACCCCAGGATGCGGGCGGCGGAATGAGCGGCAGCCGGCGGAGGGGGGCCGTCTGCCCCCCGCTCGGCTCCGCCGAGCCCCCCCGAGAGTATTTCGGCCAAGATGATGGGAGAGGTGCGCCCCGGCCCCGAGGGGGTGGTCGCTCGGCGCTGCCCGAGGGGACCGGAGCGCGGCATGTCCGGCCGGGGGCTGCCCTGCGCCGGTCCATCACCTTGGGCGGTCATCGGCTCTCCAGCCTGTACCGCGAGGCCGAGGATGGCGGCACATGGTTAAGGAAGCCTTGCGCCCGCTCCATCATCTTGGCCCAAATACTCCCGCCGGAGGCGTCCGTCCGCTCGGCACGCGCGGCGGTCGGGGGCGGGGCGTGACGCGGGCGCTCGTTCTCTTCGCCCATCCCTGCCCGGAAAGCTTCTCTGCGGCATTGCACAGACGGGTGGTGGAAACGTTGCTGGCCCGGGGCTGGGAGGTCGACGATTGCGATCTCAACGCAGAGGGCTTCCAGCCGGTGCTGACCGAGGCCGAGCGACGGGGCTACCACGCGGTCGGGGCGAACGTTGCGCCGGTGGGGCCCTACGTCGATCGGCTGCGGGCGGCCGAGGCGCTGGTGATGGTCTTCCCGGTCTGGAACTTCGGCTACCCTGCGATCCTGAAAGGGTTTCTCGACCGGGTGTTCCTGCCGGGCGTCTCGTTCCGGCTGGAGGACGGCAGGGTGCGGCCGAACCTGACGCAGATCCGCCGGCTTGCCGCGGTCACGACCTATGGCGGCACGCGGGTCCGGGCATTGCTGGCGGGCGACCCGCCCCGGCATTGCGTCACCCGGGCGGTCTGGCATGTTTGCCGCCCGCGCAAGATGCGATATCTCGCTCTCTACGACATGAACCGGGCGAGCGCAGCGCGGCGGGCCGCCTTCCTCGAGCGTGTCGGGCGGGAGATGGAGGTATTCTGAGGCATGCGCGCGCTGGTCGTCCATTGTCACCCGCGGGAGGGCAGCTTCACCGCTGCCGTGCGCGACACCGTCGTGGCGCGGCTCGAGGCGGCGGGCGCCGAGGTGCGTGTGAACGATCTCTACGCGCGCGGCTTCGCGCCCGTCCTGACGGGCGCGGAGTGGGAGGGGTATCTCGACAGCCCCGCCAACGCCGAGGCCGTGGCGCGCGACGTGGCCGACCTGCGCTGGTGCGACACGCTGGTGTTCGTGTACCCGACCTGGTGGTACGGTCTGCCCGCGGCGCTCAAGGGCTGGCTCGACCGGGTGCTCCTGCCCGACGTGGCCTTCCTGATGCCCGACGAGAGCCATCGCGACATCCGGCCTGCGCTCACCCACATCCGCCGTCTCGGCGTCTTCACGACCTGCGGGGCGAGCTGGTGGCTGACGCGCTGGGTGGGCGCGCCGGGGCGGCGGACGCTCTTGCGCGGGGTGGGCCTGCTCTGCGCGAAACCGCTGCGCACGGCCTTCGCCGCACATTACTCGATGGACAGCTCGACGCCCGAGAGCCGGGCGCGGCACCTTGCGCGGGTGGGCCGCGCTGTCGACCGGCTGGCGGGCGGCGGGCGACGCGCGGGTGCGCGGCGGCAGGAGGTGGCGGCATGAGCGGCGGCGGGGCGGAGTGCGGACCGATCCCTGTGCTGGACTGGCGCCGCTTCGCCGGGGGCGACGACCCATGGGGCTTCGTCGCCGACCTCTCGGTCGCCTGCCGCGGGACGGGCTTTTTCCTCTTGCGCCACCACGGGATCGACCACGGCCTGATCGCCGACGTCTTTGCCCATGGCGACGACTTCTTCGGCATGGCCGAGGCGGAAAAGGCGAAGCTGTCGATCGCCACGAACCCGCACAACCGGGGCTGGGCTGCCATGGGCTCGGAGCGGCTCGACGAGACAAGCGGGCAGGTCGACCGCAAGGAGGCGTTCAACATCGGCTACGACCTCGCGCCGCGCGACCCTCGGGTGCTGGCGGGCGAACCCTTCCGTGGCGTGAATCTCTGGCCTCCCATACCCGGGTTTCGCGACGTGATGCTGCGCTATTACCAGTCGGTGCAGAACCTCGGCGTGGCGCTGCACAAGGCGCTGGCGATCGACCTCGGACTCGAGGAGACGTTCTTCGACGACAAGTTCACCGCGCCGATGGCGACGCTGCGCCTGCTGCACTACCCGCCCGCGCGGGGCGAGGCGGGCGAGATCGGGGCGGGGGCGCATACCGATTACGGGTCTGTCACGCTGCTTCTGACAGACGGAGAGCCGGGGCTTCAGGTGCGCCCGAGGGGTGGCGACTGGGTGGACGTGCCGCATGTCGAGGACGCCTACGTGGTCAATATCGGCGACTGCCTGATGCGCTGGTCGAACGACACCTACGTCTCGACGCCGCACCGGGTGCTGCCGCCCGCGCGCCGGCGCCGCTCGGTCGCGTTCTTCCTCGACCCCAACCCGGACGCGCTGATCGCGGCCCTGCCGGGCACGGGGACGCCGAGATACCAGGCGGTCACCGGGGCCGACTACCTGCGCGCGCGGCTCGAGGCGACCTACGCGGAGGGGCAGGGGTGAGGCGGCTGGACTGGGCCGAGTATCGCCGGACGGAGTTTGCGGGGCTCGACCCCGAGCGGGTGATCGCGGTGCTGCCCACGGCGGCGGTCGAGCAGCACGGGCCGCACCTGCCGGTGGGCGTCGACGCGATGATCGCGCAAGGCATGCTGGGCGAGTTTCGGCGGGTCTGCCCCGAGGATCTCGACGTGCGCATCCTGCCGGTGCAGGCGGTGGGCAAGTCGAACGAGCATCTCGACGCGCCCGGCACGCTGACGCTCGATGCGCCCACTGCGCTGGCGGCGTGGACGCAGATCGGGCTGTCGGTGGCGCGGGCCGGGGTGCGGAAGATCGTCATCGTCAACTCGCACGGGGGGAACCTCGATCTCGTGTCGATCCTCTCGCGCGAGTTGCGGGTGCGGGCGGGGATGCTGGCGGTGAAGTGCCAGTGGGGGGCGTTCGGACACCCGGAGGGGATGTATTCGGAGCGCGAGAATACCTATGGCATCCATGGCGGCGACGTCGAGACGTCGCTGATGCTCCATTTCCGGCCCCACCTCGTGGACATGTCGGCGGCTGCGGATTTCCGCTCGGCGGCAGAGGGGGCGGCGATCTCGCCCATCGGCCCGGTCTCGCACGGCTGGATGGCGCGCGACCTCAACCCCGAGGGCACGGTGGGCGACGCGCATCTGGCGACCGCCGAGAAGGGCGCGGCGACCTGCGCCCACCAGGTGGCGGGGTTCGTCGAGTTGCTGCGCAAGGTGCGTGACATGCCGCTTGACCGGTTCGCGCCGGTTGTCCCGCCGGTCTGAAGGGTCCAAGGGGCTGTGGGGCCAAGCGCGATGAGCCCGGGCAGGCCAGAGAGCCGGACCCGGACCAGGCGCGCTCTACCCAGGCGGGCACGCTGGCGCGCGGGTCATTTTTGCAGCAGTTCGAGCGGGTCGTAGCCGACCCCGGCGCCGAAGGCGATCTCGGCAAGGCTGTCGGGCTTGTGGCGAAGGCTCGCCAGCTCGGCGCGGCTCGCCCAGCGAACGCGGTCGACCACGCCCTCGGGGTCGCGCCAGCCTGAGGGGGGCGTCTCGCCGCCCGCAAGGCGGCAGCGGAAGAAGATCTCGACCTGGTGGAAGCCGCTGCGGGGATCGTGGAACTCGTTCACGAGGCAGGGCGTGTCGACCACGATCTCGAGCCCCGTTTCCTCGTGCACCTCGCGGGCGAGATTGTCGGGCAGCGCCGCGCCCGCCTCGACACCCCCGCCCGGCGCGCACCACAGGTCGCTCTGGCCGCCGGGCCACGCGTTGACGATCAGAAGCCGCCCGCGCGACACTATCACGGCTCGCACCGCAAGGCGTGGCCCGGGGCGCCGGTCGATCCCGGTGGGATACGACAGGCCCTGTCCCGCTGTCCCGCCGCTCACGCTGCCGCTCAGCGGCGCGCGGGGCGCAGGCGGTAGACGCCCTCGGGCAGGTTCATGGCAGCGCGCAGGTCCTGCAGCTGGCGCATCGACAGCGTGACCTTCTGCACCCGGTCGGTGCGCGGATCGAGCTGCTCGACCGTCACGCATTCCTCGAAGGCGTGAATCGTCACGTCCTCGCCCAGCGGCGCGTGCCCCTCGTCGACCAGCGTTATCACGGTCGCGTCGAATTCGTGCTCTATCGTGAACATGGCCACAGCCTAGCGGCCCGCCCGCCCGCTGTCATACCCCTTTTGGCGACTGTCCCGGCGCAGCTAGCTGGTCGTCACACCTTCGCCGCGATGCCGTGCAGAAGGCTCAGCGCCCGCTCCAGCTCGCTCACCGCGATCCATTCGTCGGGCTTGTGGGCCTGCTCGATCGAGCCCGGCCCGCAGACCACCGCGTCGAGCCCGATCTCCTGGAACAGGCCCGCCTCGGTGCCGAAGGAGACGAGTTCGGTTCCGTTCGCGCCCAGCACGCTCGCCACGAGGTCGCGCGCGCCGTTCGTCTCGCGCGGCTCCAGCGCCACGACCTCGCCGATCACGTCGGTCTCGATGCCGGCCGCGCGCGTGACGGCCTGCATCTCCGGCAGAAGCTCCTCGGCGCAGTAGCGCTCCAGCACCGCCTTGACGCGGATCGCGTCATCCCAGGCCACCGGGCGCATCTCCCAGTCGACCTGCGCGAGGCCGGGGATGACGTTGTGCGCGACGCCCCCCGTCAGCGCGCCCACGCTGATCGTGGTGTGCGGCGGCAGGAAGGCCGAGCCGGCGGGTGGGCTCGCCGCCAGCTCGGCCCTCAGGGCCATGAGGCGGGCGACGTAGCGGGCGGCATATTCCACCGCGTTGACGCCCAGCTCGGGGCGCGAGCCGTGCCCCTCGGCGCCGTGAAAGCGCGTGGTGTATTCGCAGCAGCCCTTGTGCCCGTCGACGATGTGCAGACGCGTCGGCTCGCCGATCAGCGCCATGGCGGGTTTCGCGCCGACCGCCCTGAGATGCTCGACAAGGTGCCGCGCGCCGACGCAGCCGACCTCCTCGTCGTAGGTGAAGGCGAAGTGGATCGGGCTGCGCCGCTCGCCCGCGGCGAAGGCGGGCAGCGCGGCGATGCAGGCGGCGATGAAGCCTTTCATGTCACAGGTGCCGCGCCCATAGAGGCGCCCGCCCTCCTCGCGCAGGATGAACGGGTCCGACGACCAGTCCTGATCGTCGACCGGCACCACGTCGGTATGGCCCGAGAGCACGAGGCCGCCGGGCTCGTCGGGGCCGAGCGTGGCCCAGAGATTGGCCTTGGCGGCGGCGGCGTCGGACAGGATCTCGACGCGCGCGCCGGCCTCCTGCAACAGCTCGGCGAGATAGGCGATGAGCGCGTAGTTCGAGTCGGCCGACACGGTGGGATAGGCCACGAGCCGCTCGAGCGTGGCGATGCAGACCTCGAGCGGCGCGGCGCCCTCGCGCGGATGGGGCCAGCTCATGCCGAGCCCTTGACGAAGAGCTGGCGGGGCATCGAGCAGAAGGTCTCGGCCGGCCCTTCCTCGCGGATCAGGATGCTCTCGGTGATCTCGAGCCCCCAATCCTCGACCCAGAGGCCGGGCATGAAATGGAAGGTCATGCCCGCTTCCAGCACCGTCTCGTCCTCGGGGCGCAGCGAGATGGTGCGCTCGCCCCAGTCGGGCGGATAGGACAGCCCGATGGGATAGCCGCAGCGCGCGGCGCGCTCGATGCCGGCGCGCTCCAGTTCGGCGCCCAGCGCGTTGGCCACGTCGTAGGCGCGGTTGCCGGCGCGGGCGGCGTCGATCCCGGCCTCCATGCCCGAGAGCAGCGCCTCCTCGGCGCGGCGGAAATGGTCGGGCGGGTCGCCCAGAAAGACGGTGCGCGCGATGGGCACGTGGTAGCGGCGATAGCAGCCGGCGAGCTCGAAGAACGTCGCCTCGCCCTCGCGCATCGGGTCGCCGGTCCACGTGAGGTGCGGCGCGGCGGCGTCCGAGCCGGACGGCATCAGCGGCACGATGGCAGGGTAGTCGCCCCAGTCCTCGCCGACGCCGAGGAGGCCGGCGCGCGTCACCTCGGCGGCGACTTCGTTCTTGCCGATTCCGGGGGCGGCCATGTCGATGGCGACCTGGCAGACCCGCTCGGCGATACGCGCGGCGCGGCGCATGAAGTCGAGTTCCTCGTGGGATTTCACGGCGCGGCACCAGTTCACGAGGCCCGTGGCATCGACGAGGGTGGCGGCGGGCAGTGTCTCGGTCAGGACGAGATGGGCCTTGGCGGAAAAGTAGTAATTGTCCATCTCCACCCCGATGCGCCCGCCGCCGAGGCCCAGATCCGCCAACGTGCCGGCGAGGTGCTGCATCGGGTGGCGCTCGGTCGACTGGACGTAGTGGTCGGCATAGCCCACGATGCCGGTGCGCTCGATGTCGACGGTGCGGCGGGCGCCGCCGGTATCCTGCATCCGGCCCCACCAGACGGGTTGACCCTCGGCCGGCAGGATCACCGCCTGGTGCACGTAGAAAGACCAGCCGTCGTAGCCGGTCAGCCAGGCCTGGTTGGAGGGGTCGGTGACGATCATGGCCTCGAGGTCGCGCTCGTGCATGGCGGCGCGGGCGGCCGCGAGGCGGCGGTCGTACTCGGCGGACGAGAAGGGCGGAATCTGCATGCAGGGCCTTTCGCGGGGGTGACATGCCGAGCGGTAGCGGCGCGCGCCGGTGCCGGCAAGACGGAGCAACGCCTTGAACGTGCGGCACCGCACGTTCAAGGCGTTTGCAAACGCCTTGTGCCCGGCCTGCGGCCGGCCCGCCCCTCGAACGTGTCGCATCGCAGCGCTGCGCGGGGGCGGTTAGGGCAGGGCCAGCGCATCCACACATCCGGACAGGAACCCCGCCATGCTCGACAACGACATTCTCGACGCCTGGGACCGCGAAAGCTTCCTCCACCCCTCGACGCATCTCGGCAAGCATGCCCGCGGCGAGGCCACGGGACGGATCATGGTAGGTGGCGACGGCGCGTTCGTGACCGACCGCGACGGCACCCGCCTGCTCGACGCCTTTGCCGGCCTCTACTGCGTCAATGTCGGCTACGGGCGCACGCAGATCGCCGAGGCCATCGCCGAGCAGGCGCGCGAGCTGGCCTACTATCACGCCTATGTCGGCCACGGCACCGAGGCCTCGATCACGCTGGCGCACATGGTGATGGAGCGCGCGCCCGACCGCATGGCGCGGGTCTATTTCGGGCTCGGCGGCTCGGACGCGAACGACACCAACGTCAAGTTGCTGTGGTATTACAACAACATTCGCGGCCTGCCCGAGAAGAAGAAGATCATCACGCGCGAGCGGGCCTATCACGGCTCCGGCCTGATGTCGGGCTCGCTGACGGGGCTCAAGGCGTTCCACGCCATGTTCGACCTGCCGCTCGACCGCGTGCTGCGCACCGAGGCGCCGTATTACTACCGCCGCGCCGACCGCGACATGACCGAGGCGGAGTTCACAGCCCATTGCGCGGCCGAGCTCGAGGCGTTGATCGCGCGCGAGGGAGCCGAGACCATCGCCGCCTTCATCGCCGAGCCGGTGCTGGGGACGGGGGGCATCGTGCCGCCTCCCGCGGGCTACTGGGAGGCGATCGCGCCTATCCTGAAGCGCCACGACATCGCGCTGATCTCCGACGAGGTGGTGACGGGCTTCGGCCGGCTGGGAGAGATGTTCGCCTCGCCCATGTTCGGACTCGAGCCCGATTTCATCACCATCGCCAAGGGCCTGACTTCGGCCTACGCGCCGCTGTCGGGCTCGATCGTCTCGCAGCGGGTGTGGGACGTCCTGGTGCAGGGCAATGACGAGAACGGCCCCCTCGGCCACGGCTGGACCTACTCGGCCCACCCCATCGGCGCGGCCGCGGGCGTGGCCAACCTGAGGCTCGTCGACGAGCTTGGGCTCGTGCAGAACGCCGGCGAGGTCGGCCCCTACCTGACCGCTCGGATGCAGGAGGCGCTGGCCGGCCATCCGCATGTCGGCGAGGTGCGGGGCATCGGCATGCTGACGGCGGTCGAGCTGGTGCAGGATCGCGACGGCCCGGTCTTCTTCGACAAGGTCGGCGCTGCGGCCGGCGAGGTGGTGGCGGCGATGGGCCGGCGCGGCGTGATCGCGCGGGCCATGCCGCAGGGCGACATCCTCGGCTTCGCGCCGCCGCTCTGCCTGACGCGCGAGGAGGCCGACACCGTGGTCGAGGCGACCGCCGGCGCGGTGCGCGAGGTGCTCGGCGGCTGAGGGCCGCCGCGCAGCGGACGGGCGCTGTCGCCGGCGCTCGTCCGCACGGCGACGGGCTATCGCATAGGCTGCATTCGGGCGGTCTCGCTCCCGCCACGGTGGTTGCGCGGGCGCGGCTCAAAGCGGCGGTTTGCCCAGAATTTGGTCGCCCGATCAATCAGTTGGCTCGACATCCGGTCAGCGGGCTTGAAACCCTGATCGAGCCTGATACGGTCACTTGCAAACAAAGGAGGGTGCGCCGACCCCGGCAGTGCCCCGCTCCAACAGGGAGACATGCGTGGCGCTCGACGCAGGCAACCGCAAGACGGACTTTGTCGTTTTCGACCGGGTCCAGAAAAGCTACGACGGCGAGACGCTGGTCGTGAAGGATCTCAACCTCGACATCGCGCAGGGCGAGTTCCTGACGATGCTGGGGCCATCGGGATCGGGCAAGACGACCTGCCTGATGATGCTCGCGGGGTTCGAGACGGCGACCCACGGCGACATCCGCCTCGACGGCAAGCCGATCAACAACATCCCGCCGCACAAGCGCGGGATCGGGATGGTGTTCCAGAACTACGCGCTGTTCCCGCACATGACGGTGCAGGAGAATCTCGCCTTCCCGCTCGAGGTGCGCAAGATCGGCAAGGACGAGCGCGAAGCCAAGGTCAGGCGCGCGCTCGAGATGGTGCAGATGCAGGATTTCGGCGTGCGCCGGCCCGCGCAGCTCTCTGGCGGGCAGCAGCAGCGCATCGCGCTCGCCCGTGCACTGGTGTTCGAGCCCGAGCTCGTGCTGATGGACGAGCCGCTCGGCGCGCTCGACAAGCAGCTGCGCGAGCGGATGCAGTTCGAGATCACGCGGCTCGCGCACCAGATCGGCATCACGGTGGTCTACGTCACCCACGACCAGACCGAGGCGCTGACCATGTCCGACAGGGTGGCCGTGTTCAACGACGGGAAGATCCAGCAGCTCGCCGAGCCTGACGTGCTCTATGAAAAGCCCGAGAACAGCTTCGTCGCGCAGTTCATCGGCGAGAACAACACGCTCACCGGCACGGTGCAGGAGATCAACGGCACCGTCGCCACCGTGCGCCTCGACGACGGCGAGATCATCGACTGCACGCCGGTCAACGTGAGCCGGCCCGGCGAGCGCACCCAGGTCTCGATCCGCCCCGAACGGGTGGAATACAACCGCGACCGGCTGTCGCCCGATGCCCATACGATCCACGCCGAGGTGCTCGAGTTCATCTACATGGGCGACATATTCCGCACGCGCCTGCGCGTGGCGGGCAACGAGGATTTCGTCATCAAGACCCGCAACGCGCCCGACCAGCGGCGCCTGCAGCGGGGCGAGACGATCGAGATCGGGTGGCTGCCTGAGGATTGCCGGGCGCTCGACGCCTGACACTTCGGCCCCCCGCACATCCGCGCGCCACGCCCGGGGGCGCGGAAATCGCCACAGGGCACCACGAAAAACAGGAAGGTAATCCATGAAACTGAAGACAGTGCTGCTTTCGACCGGTGCCGCGATGGCCCTCGCGCCGGCGGCGATCGCTCAGGACATGGCCGATTCGATGACGCTCGTCTCGTGGGGCGGCGCCTATCAGGCGAGCCAGGTCAACGCCTACGCGACGCCCTACCAGGAGATGCACCCCGATATCTCGATGACCTGGGACGAGTCCTCGCCCGAGGCCGTGGCCAAGCTGCGCGCCCAGAACGAGGCCGGCAACATCGCGTGGGATCTCGTCGACGTGGTCGCGGCCGACGCCATCCGCCTGTGCGACGAGGGTCTCGCGATGGAGGTCGACCACGACGAGCTCCTCGCCCCGGCGCCCGACGGCACCCCCGCCTCGGAGGATTTCGGCGACCTGATCGTGTCGGATTGCTACATCCCGCAGATCGTCTATTCGACGACGCTCGCGTACCGCAACAACGTCGAGGACTGGAACGGCACGCCGGAGACGGTCTGCGCGCTGTTCGACACCGAGAACTTCCCCGGCACGCGCACGCTGGAGCGCCGCCCGATCAACAATCTCGAATGGGCGCTTTACTGCGACGGCGTGGCCAAGGAAGACATCTACGACGTGCTCGAGACCCCGGAGGGGCAGGACCGGGCCTTCGCCAAGCTCGACACGATCAAGGACCAGACGATCTGGTGGTCGGCCGCCGCCGAGCCGCCGCAGCTGCTGGCCGACGGCGAGGCCGTGCTCGGCTCGTCCTACAACGGCCGCTGGTTCTCGGCGATCGAGGAACAGGATCAGCCGATCTCCATGCTCTGGGACATGCAGGTCTTCGACCTTGACGGATGGATCATCCCCGAGGGTCTTTCCGAGGAGCGCCTGGCCCGCGTGAAGGACTTCGTCTACTTCGCCACCGACACCCAGCGCCTGGCCGACCAGGCCAAGTGGATCAGCTACGGACCGGCCCGCGAAAGCTCGGCGCCGCTCGTCTCGACCCACGCCGACCTCGGCATCGAGATGGGGCCGCACATGCCGACCGACCCGGACAACGCCTCGAACACGCTGCTCTACAACTACGAGTGGTGGGCGGATTACCGCGACGACCTCGACTCGCGGTTCCAGTCCTGGCTCGCCCAGTGATCTGACGTCCGGGCGCGCGGCCCAGGTCGCGCGCCCGGATCGCCGCCTCCTGCGCGGAGGCGACCGCATGGCGGCCGGCCGCACGGCACCGCCCCCCAGCGCAGCGGGAGACGATCCAGATGACCGATGCCGCCGCCGACGCGCCGATCCCCAAGCCCGACGCGGGCGACCGGGCCCGCCCCGAACGGCAGGAGCCCCTCGTCGCCGCCGACGGAAGGCCGCTCAAGAAATCGCTGCAACGCTCGCTGCGCCGGCAGAAGCTGCGCGCCTTCGGCCTCGTCGCGCCGCTGCTCCTCTTCGTGCTCGTCACCTTCATCGCGCCGATCGCGGACATGCTGTTCCGCTCGGTCGAGAACCAGATCGTCTCCGAGACGCTGCCGAACACCACCGCGGCCCTCGTGGGGTGGGACGCCTCGGGCGAAGACCTGCCGGACGACGCGGCCTTCGCCGCGCTTTCCTACGATCTCGCGGCGGCGGTCGAACAGCGCGCCCACACGCGCCTCGGCTCTCGGCTCAATTACGAGACGACCGGCATCTCGTCGGCGTTCCGGCGGTCCGGGCGGGGCATCGACGACGTGGGCGAGATCTACCTCGACCAGTTCGTGGCGCTCGATCCCGTCTGGGAGGATTCCGGCTTCTGGGCACGCATGATCGGCGCGGAGGGGTGGGCGCATCCGGCCCCGTTCGCGCCGTCCGCACAAGCGCAGGGCCTGCTTCCCGAAACGGCGGCCGCCTACACCGCGTTCGCGCGCGCGATGCAGATCCGCAACGACGACGACCCGGCCGCGGAAGAGCCGTGGGCGCCCGTCTACCTCGCCCTGCAGCGCGATCTCTCGGCCGCCGATGCCGGCGACGTCTCGGCATGGACCGGCCCCGGAGCCGAGCAGCTGGAGGCGGCCCACGCGGCAGTCGGCGGCTTCGAGTCGGTGCCCGTCCGGGACCTCATCGCCGACGTGGACGACGCCTGGCTCGAGCATGACGTGTGGGCGACGATCAAGACCTTTTCGCCCCCCTACACGCCCGGCTACTTCCTGACCTCGGTCGACCTGAAGCTCTCGCCCGAAGGCGCCATCGTCGCGCAGGACGACTACCAGCGCATCCACGTGCTGCTGTTCCAGCGCACGCTGTTCATGTCGCTGGTCATCATGGGCTGCACGATCCTGCTCGGCTACCCCATCGCCTACCTGATCTCCAACATGCCGATGCGCACGGCCAACCTGCTGCTCATCCTCGTGCTCCTGCCGTTCTGGACGTCGCTGCTGGTGCGCACCTCCGCGTGGAAGGTGCTCCTGCAGCAGCAGGGGGTGATCAACGACACGCTCGTCTGGATCGGGCTGGTGGCCGACGACGCGCGGCTGACGATGATCAACAACCAGTTCGGCACGATCGTGGCGATGACGCACATCCTGCTGCCGTTCATGATCCTGCCGCTCTATTCGGTGATGAAGACGATCCCGCCCTCCTACGTGCGCGCCGCCAAGTCGCTCGGCGCGACCAACTGGACGGCGTTCTGGCGCGTCTATTTCCCGCAATCGGTGCCGGGGATCGGGGCGGGCTGCATCCTCGTCTTCATCCTGTCCATCGGCTACTACATCACGCCGGAACTCGTCGGCGGCACGACGGGGACGTTCATCTCCAACCGCATCGCCTTCCACATCTCGTCATCGCTCAACTGGGGCCTCGCGGCCGCTCTGGGGACGATCCTGCTCGTGGTCGTGCTGGTGCTCTACTGGCTCTACGACCGGATCGTGGGCATCGACAACGTGAGCCTCGGGTAAGGCGTCAGGGAGCAAAGCAATGGCCGGACCGCCGATCTACGCCACCACGCCGCAGCGCATCTGGTATTACGGATTCCGGGTGCTGTGCGGGCTGATCTTCTTCTTCCTCATCGCGCCGATCCTGATCATCATCCCGCTCAGCTTCAATGCGCAGAACTTCTTCACCTTCACGCCCGAGATGCTGCGCCTCGATCCCGACGGATACTCGCTGAAGCACTACCGCGACTTCTTCACCAATCCCGACTGGCAGCAGGCGCTGTGGAACTCGGTTCGGATCGCGCCGGCGGCGACGTTGCTGGCGGTGACGCTCGGCACGCTGGCGGCCATCGGCCTGAGCCAGCCGCACGTGCCCTATCGGCGGGCGATCATGGCGATCCTGATCTCGCCGATGATCGTGCCGCTCATCATCTCGGCGGCGGGGATGTATTTCTTCTACTCGCGCATCGGCCTGCAGGGAACCTATCTGGGCGTGGTGCTGGCCCATGCCGCGCTCGGCATCCCATTCGTGATCATCACGGTCACGGCGACTCTCGTGGGCTTCGACAGATCGCTGACGCGGGCCGCGGCCTCGCTCGGTGCCGACCCGGTGACGACCTTCTTCAAGGTGCAGATGCCGCTGATCCTGCCCGGCGTCATCTCGGGCGGGCTCTTCGCCTTCATCACCTCGTTCGACGAGGTGGTGGTGGTGATCTTCGTCGGCTCCGCCAACCAGCAGACGCTGCCCTGGCAGATGTTCACCGGCCTGCGCGAGCAGATCTCGCCGACGATCCTCGCGGTGGCGACGATCCTGGTGGCAATCTCGATCCTGCTGCTGATGACGGTCGAGTTGCTGCGCCGCCGCTCGGAGCGCCTGCGCGGCATGTCGCCCGGCTGAGGCGCCGCGCCCGAATTTTCGTACGAAAATTCGTGGCCATTCTTCGTGCGAAGAATGGCGTCGCCTCACAGAACGCGGCGCAGGAAGGCGCGGGTGCGCTCGTGGGCGGGGGCGGCGAAAATCTCCCGGGGCGGCCCCTGCTCCAGGATGCGGCCTCCGTGCAGGAAGCACACCTTGCTCGCGAGTTCCCTTGCGAAGCCCATCTCGTGGGTGGCCAGCACCATCGTCATGCCCTGCCCCCGCAGGTCGCGCAGTACGTCGAGCACCTCGCCCACCAGCTCGGGGTCGAGCGCCGAGGTGATCTCGTCGAACAGCATGATTTCGGGCTCCATCGCCAGCGCGCGCACAATGGCGACGCGCTGCTGCTGGCCGCCGGACAGCTGGTCGGGGTAATGGCCCATCCGGTCGGACAGCCCGAAGCGCTCGAAGAGCGCGGTCACGGGCCCCTCGAGCGCCTCGCGGTCAAGCCCCTTCACCCGGCGGGGGGCGAGCATCACGTTCTCGGCGGCCGTCATGTGGGGGAAAAGGTTGTAGGCCTGGAAGACGATGCCGATGCGCTCGCGCACCGGCCGCGGGTCGCGCCCCGGCTCGGAGATGTCGTCGCCGTCGAGCAGGATGGCGCCGTCGTCGATCGGCTCGAGCAGGTTGATGCAGCGCAGGAGCGTCGACTTGCCCGAGCCCGACGCGCCGATCAGGCAGACCATCTCTCCCTCGCCCACGTCGAGGTCGATGCCGTCGAGCACGACGTTGTCGCCGAACGCCTTGGTGACGCGCTTCAGCTCCAGCCGCGCCATGGCGCTCAGGTCCGCGCTCGTGCCTGCCGGGTCATCAGGTAGTCGGCATAGCGGGTTGCGGGGATGGTGATGGCGAGAAAGATCAGCGCCGCGCCGACATAGGGCGTGAAATTCGCCAGCAGCGACTTGTACACGCCCGCCTGCCGGAAGATCTCCACCGGGCCGATGAAAGACAGAAGCGCCACGTCCTTCTGGAGAGCGATGAACAGGTTCATGTTGGCGGGAACGACGCGGCGGAGCGCCTGGGGCAGCACGACGAAGCGCATCGTGTCGGCGTCGGACAGGCCGAGCGAGGCCGCGGCGGCGCGCTGGCTGGCATGGACCCCCTCTATGCCTGAGCGGATCACCTCGGCCACGTAGGCGGAATAGACGAGCATCAGCGCGAGCGAGCCCCAGATGTAGGGCGAATTCCACGGCCGCGGCAGGCCGAGGCCGGGGACGCCGAATCCGATCAGGTAGATCACGAGGATCACCGGCAGGCCGCGGAAGATGTCGGTGAAGACGATGCCGAAGAGGCGCAGCGGGTAGAGTGCGGGCGCGCGCACGTCGCGGCAGAGCGCGATGGCGAGGCCCAGCAGCGCGATGGCCGGCGCGCACCAGGCGAAGATCGCGACGTCGAGCAGGAAGGCCTGCAACAGGCCCGGGAAGGTCTGCGCGAAGACCTCGCCGTCGAAGAAGCTGCGCTTCACCGCCCCCCACCCTGGCGCCATGGGGATCAGCACGACGAGGAAGAGGATGACCGCGCCGGTAGAAAGCGCCGCGATGCCGAGCGAGCGCCGCCGCTGCCGCGCTTCGTAGAGCTGGCGGCGGGTGCGGGAGGGCGCGGGATGCGGGGCCTGGGGCGGCTCTGCCGCCGCGGCTTCGGCCTTGGTCACGGGCATGGCTCGGCCTTCGGGTCGGAGGGGAGGCGCGGCGGCGCCCCGCCCCGCGCGCCGGGCGCGAAGGCGGGGCGAGGGGCTCACTCGATGACCGGCACCCCGGTCGTCTCCTGCAGCCACTCGGCCTCGATCTCGGCGAGTCGGCCCGACTCATTCAGCGATGTCAACGCGGCGTCGACGCATTCCCTGAGCGGGTTCCCCTCCTCCATCAGGAGGCCGAAATTGTCGGGGTTGTCGGAGCGTTCGGGCGGGAACTGGCCGAGGATCACGCCATCCGCCACCACCACCGCCGAAAGGTAGAGCGCGGTCGGCAGATCGAACAGCGCGGCGTCGATCTGGCCCGCCTGCATGGCTGCCGTCACGTCGGTGTTGTCGCCGTAGAGCAGCGGGTCGCGCTCGGGCTCGATGAGCTGGGTCAGCATCGGCACGGCCGTGGTGTTGGCGTCGGCGCCCCAGCGCAGGGTGCGCAGCGACTCGACGGTCGGCTCTGCCCCGGCGTCGACCACCGACTGCGTGGTCAGCACGGCCATGGCCGAGGTGTAGTAGGGCTGGGAGAAGTCGACCATCCGCTCGCGATCCTCGGTGATCGAGTATTGCTGCAGGTTGAAGTCGAAGTTCTTGGCGCCGGGCTGGATCGCCTGATCGAACGAGGTGCGCACCCACGCCACCTGGTCGGCGGCGAAGCCCATCTCTTCGGCCACGGCATAGGCCACGGCGGCCTCGAAGCCCTCGCCGCTCTCGGGGGCGTCGTTGAGCACCCAAGGGTAATAGGCGGGGTTGCCGGTGGCGATGGTGAGGGTACCCTCTTCGATCGTCTTGCCCGTGGCGCACGCGTTCTGCGCGAGGGCCGCGCCGGTCATGGCAAGCAGCGCAACCGCGGCCGTGGTCGTCGTCAGAAGCTTCATGGTCGTCTCCAACCCTGTCGATCGCGCGAAAGCATCCGCGGCGGCGCGGCGATTGTCCAGTGTCCGGCGCGGCGTCGGCACAGGGTTGACCATCTGCGCGAACCGCGCGCACCCTTGCGTGTCCGTCGCGATCCAACGCGGCGACCACCGATAGGGAGAACGATCATGAACATGCGTATCACCGCCGCCGCGGCGGCAATGTCTGCCGTCGTGGCAGCGGCGCCCGTCTCGGCGCAGGAGGAAACCTTCGTCACCATCGGCACCGGCGGCGTGACCGGCGTCTACTACCCCGCGGGCGGCGCGATCTGTCGTCTGGTCAATCGCGACCGCGCCGAGCACGGCATCCGCTGCGGCGTCGAGTCGACCGGCGGTTCGGTGTTCAACCTCAACGCCATCCGTGGCGGCGAGCTGGAATTCGGCGTGGCCCAGTCGGACTGGCAGTATCACGCCTACAACGGCTCTTCCCGTTTCGAGGAGCAGGGGCCGTTCGAAGAGCTGCGCGCGGTGTTCTCGCTCCATCCCGAGCCCTTCACAGTGGTCGCCCGCGCCGATGCCGGCATCGAGACCTTCGACGATCTGCAGGGCAAGCGCGTGAACGTCGGCAACCCCGGCTCCGGGCAGCGCGGCACGATGGAAGTGCTGATGGAGGAGATGGGCTGGACGATGGACGACTTCGCCGTCGCCTCCGAGCTGCAGGCCGCCGAGCAGAGCCAGGCCCTGTGCGACAACAACATCGACGCCATGGTCTACACGGTCGGTCACCCCGCCGGCTCGATCCAGGAAGCCACCACGGCCTGCGACAGCGTGCTGGTCGACGTCGACAACGAGGCGACCGAGGCGCTGATCGAGGCCAACCCCTTCTACCGCGTGGCCACGATCCCGGGCGGCATGTATCGCGGCAACGACGAGGACACGACGACCTTCGGCGTCGGCGCGACCTTCGTGGCCTCGACCGCGGTGTCGGAGGACGCGGTCTACGAGATGGTCAAGGCGGTGTTCGAGAACTTCGACCAGTTCACGGGCCTGCACCCCGCCTTTGCCGAGCTCGAGAAGGAGCAGATGGTGAGCGACGGCCTGTCGGCGCCGCTGCACGCGGGCGCCGAGCGCTACTTCCGCGAGGCCGGCCTGCTCGAATGAGCGGAGCCTGAGCCATCGGCGGGGCGCCACCGCGCGCCCTGCCTTGTCGGCCCCGAAGGGCCTTGGGACAGCGAGGGGTGCAGATGTCCGACCCGTCTGGACAAGAGCCTTCGGGCGGACGCAAGGCGCGCCAGTTTTCCGACGAGGAGCTGCAGGATCTCGTCGCCAGCACCGACTCGGGCGCGCGCGATCCGGGCAACCGGGCGGTGGCGCTCCTGATCTCGGGCACGGCGCTGGTGTGGTCGCTCTACCAGCTCTGGATCGCGCAGCCTCAATTCTGGTTTGCACAGTATCTGCCAGTTCTGAATGACTCTCAGACCCGCCCCTTGCACCTAATGTTTGCAATCTTCCTTGCCTTCCTTGCCTACCCGGCGCTCAAGTCGTCACCGCGCGACAGAGTGCCAATTCTGGATTGGGTGCTCGCACTGGTCGGTGCGGTTTGCTGCCTTTATATTTTTGCTTGGTCGGACACGCTAGCGATGACCGCGCGCTCGGGTTTACCGACCGATTTCCAGGTCATACTGGGAGCAGTGGGCCTTATCGTTCTCTTGGAAGCTTCGCGGCGTGCTCTCGGCCCAGCACTTACCGTTGTTGCTTCACTTTTTCTTATTTATGCATTCTTTGGTGAGGGTTGGCTGATCCCAGATCTTATCGCCCATGAAGGGCTATCATTGAGCGCCCTGATCAACGCGCAATGGCTCAATACCGAGGGCGTGTTCGGAATCCCATTAGGCGTTTCAACCAAGTTTGTTTTTCTCTTCGTGCTGTTCGGCGCGCTTCTCGACAAGGCGGGTGCGGGCAACTATTTCATCAAGCTGGCCTTCGCGGGTCTCGGCCACCTGCGAGGCGGGCCGGCCAAGGCGGCCGTCGTCGGCTCGGCCATGACCGGCGTGATCTCGGGCTCGTCCATCGCCAACGTCGTCACGACCGGCACCTTCACCATCCCCCTGATGAAGCGGGTAGGCTTCACCGCCGAACAGGCCGGCTCGGTCGAGGTGGCGAGTTCGGTCAACGGGCAGATCATGCCCCCCGTCATGGGCGCGGCGGCCTTCCTGATGGTCGAGTACATCGGGATACCTTACCTAGAAGTCATCAAGCACGCCGTGATTCCGGCGGTGATCTCCTACATCGCGCTCGTCTACATTGTGCACCTAGAGGCGCTGAAGAAGGACATGCCGGCGCTGGGCGAGGCGAAATCCTTCGCGGGGATGATCGCGAAGTTCTTCGTGGGCTTCGCGGTGACCGGTGCCGGCTTCACCGCGCTGATCTATGCCGCGAACGCGCTGCAGGCCGTCGCGCCGGGGCTGAGCGGGCCGATCTCGATGGCGCTTCTGCTCGGCGTCTACCTCCTGCTGGTCGCCGTCGCCGCAGGCCGCCCCGATCTGGAGGTCGACGACCCCAACGACCCCGAAATCAAGCTGCCGCGCGTGGCGGATGTCTACGCCACGGGGCTGCATTTCATCCTGCCGATCTTCGTGCTGATCTGGTTCCTGATGGTCGAGCGGCAGAGCCCGGCGAAATCGGCCTTCTACGCCACCTCGCTGATGCTGTTCATCATCGTCACCCAGCGCCCGCTGAAGGCGCTGTTCCGCGGACAGGGCGGCGCGATGGTGTCGGAGTTCCTCGCCGGCTTCGGCGACCTCCGTGACGGGCTGATCGCGGGGGCGCGCAACATGATCGGCATCGGCGTGGCCACGGCCACCGCCGGCATCATCGTGGCGACCGTCACCAAGACGCCCATCGGGACGGAGCTTGCGGGGCTCGTGGAGCAACTCTCGGGCGGCAGCCTGTTCCTGATGCTGGTCTTCGTCGGGCTGTTCTCGCTGATCCTCGGGATGGGGCTGCCGACGACGGCCAACTACATCGTCGTGTCCTCGCTCATGGCCTCGGTCGTGGTGTCGCTCGGTGCCCAGGAGGGGCTGATCGTCCCGCTGATCGCGGCGCACCTCTTCGTCTTCTATTTCGGGATCATGGCCGACGTGACGCCGCCGGTGGGTCTGGCGAGCTTCGCCGCCGCCGCGGTCTCGGGGGGCGACCCGATCAAGACGGGCTTCACCGCGTTCTTCTATTCGCTGCGCACGGTCGCCCTGCCCTTTCTGTTCATCTACAATCCGACGCTGATCCTCTACGGGGTCGATCTGGGCACGGCGGCGGGCATCTTGCAGGCGATCTTCGTCTTCGTGGTGGCGACCTTCGCGATGCTGCTGTTCGCTGCCGCGACGCAAGGGTATTTCCTCGCCCGCTCGCGCCTCCACGAATCGCTCGCGCTGCTGGCGGTGGCCTTCACGCTGTTCGTGCCGAACTTCTGGCTCGACATGGTGCAGCCGCCCTTCCGCGAGATCCCGCCCGCCCAGTTCGAGGAGGCGGTGGCGCAGGCGCCCCAGGACGCCCGGCTGCGACTGCTTGTGCGCGGGCCCGATTTCAACACCGGCGAGATGACGGAGACGACGCTGGTGATGGATATCGAAGGGGCAACGGCGCAGGAGCGCATCCAGAATTCGGGGCTGCTGCTCTTCCCCGAGGGCGACGCGGTGCGCATGGACGAGCCGATGTTCGGCACGGACACCGCCGAGAAGCTGTCGAACTTCGACTTCTACGCCGAGACGCCGGTGACGCTGGCCGAGGTGCAGGCCCCGGCCGAGCGGCTGCCGGCGCAGGTCTTCTACCTGCCGGCGCTGCTGCTGCTGGGGCTCGTGATCCTGCTGCAGCGCCGGCGCCAGACGAAACCGGCCTTCTGAGGGGGCTCGCCCATGTTCACCTCCATTCTCCTGCCTGTCGATCTCTCGGCCCCGGAAAGCTGGCGCAAGGCGGCGCCGGTGGCGATCAAGATGGCCCGCGACGACGGCGCGGCGCTGCACGTGGCCACCGTGATGCCCGATTACGGAATGTCGGTCGTTGGCAGCTATTTCGAGGCCGATTTCGAGCAGAAGGCGCTGCACAAGATCGGCGAGGAGCTCTCGGCCTGGGTCGCCGAGCACGTGCCGGACGGGGTGGAGGTGCACCCCCATGTCCTGCACGGCACCGTCTACGACCAGATCATCGGCGCGGCCGACCGGCTGGGCTGCGACGCCATCGTGATGGGCTCGCACCGGCCCGAGTTGAAGGATTACCTGCTCGGCCCCAACGCCGCCCGCGTGGTGCGCCACGCGCGCCAGTCGGTGTTCGTGGTCAGGGGAGAGTGACTCGCCGAGCGCGCGCGAGCGGCGCTGCGTACCCCCGCGGGCGACCCTCTGTCAGGACACCTGTCGCATGTCCGCCCCGTGCGGGGCGATCGCCGCGGCCACGGCGGACCCATGGTCGAGCGTGTCGAGCCGGAAGGCCTCGACCGCCTGCTTGAGGCGCGACGCCTCGGCCTTCAGCTGCCTGGCCGCATCGGTGGCGCCCTCGATTACGGCAACGTTGTTGCGCGTCGCGCTGTCGAGCTCCGTTGTGGTGCGCGAGATCTCGGAAACCCCGGACGACGTCTCGACGGTGGCCGAGGCGATGTCGCGGATGCGGGTCGCGGCATCGGCCACGCCGGCGGCGATCTCGTGCAGGGCGGCGCCGGAGCGGTTGACGAGGTCGACCCCGCCCTCGACCGTCGTCGCCGATGTCTCGACGAGGCCGGCGATCTCCTTGGCCGCTTCCGAGGAGCGCTGCGCAAGCCCCCGCACCTCGGAGGCGACCACCGCGAAGCCGCGCCCGGCATCGCCGGCGCGCGCCGCCTCGACGCCCGCGTTGAGCGCGAGCAGGTTGGTCTGGAAGGCGATGTCGTCGATCAGCTTGAGCACCTTGCGGATCTCGTCAGACGACGACTTGATGCCATCCATCGCCCCGACCGCCTGCTCGATCACCTCGCTGCCCTCCGCGGCCTTGCGCGATATGTCGTCGACCGCCGCGCGCGCCTCCTCGGCCGAGGCGGCGGCGGCGCGCACGTGATCGGTCATCTGCGCGAGCTGCGTCGCCGTCGCCTCGATCTGGCCCGCGCTCGCCTCGTATCTGCCCGACAGGTTGCCGGTGGAATCGGCGACCATGACGGAGGCGGATTCGACGGCGGCGGCCGAGCCCGAGATCGACAGCAGCGTGTCCTGCAGGCTCTCGGCGGTCTCGTTCATCGAGTGCGCGATCTCGGCGAAGACCCCGTCGAACTCCAGCGGCATCCGGTAGGTGAGATCCCCCCCGGCCATCCGCTCGAGGGCCAGCCTGACGGCGCCCAGCCCGGTATCGGTGACCTCGCCGATGCGGTTGACCCCCTCGCAGATCTCGCGGAACAGGCCCTCCTTGCCGGCGAGGTCCATGCGGCGGGAGAAATCGCCCGCAGCGCAGGCATCGACCACGCGCGCGATCTCGGCCGCGGTCTGCCGCTCCCGCTCCTGCCGCGCCTGCGCCTCGGCGCGGTCGGCTTCGGCCCGGCGGGCCCGCGCGGCCATGTCCTCGCGCTCCCTTTCGGCGGCCCGCGCCTCGGTCTGCTTCTGGCGCTCGGCGGCCTCGCGCGTCTCGTTCTCCTGCCTCTGCGCGTTCCGCAACGCATCGCGGAAGGTCTCGACGGTCGAGAAGAGCTGCCTGATCTCCATGAGTTCGGACCGGTTCTCGCGGATTCGCACGTCGATGTCGCCCTTGGCGAGACTGGTGAGCAGGCGCGTGGCGGCGCCGAGCAGACCCACGACGCGGACCCGCAGCACGAGGAAAACCGCCACGAGCGAGAGCACCGCCGCTGCCGCGAAGGCGCAGATCACGACGGCGTTCAGGATGGCACGGCGTTCACGCTCCTCCCAGTAGGTCGCCAGCGCGGCGCCCCCGTTCTGCGACAGCGCCTCCATCGCGCCGAGCGCGGCGTTGGAGAACTGGAAGAAATCCAAGAATTCCATTCCGTAATCGGGCGTCTCGCCCGGTGCTGTCGCGCGTGACACGTCGAGGATGCGTTCGATCGCCGGCACGTATTCGCCGAAGTAGAGCGCGTCGCCGGCGTCGATTTCGGCCCGCAGATCCTCCGGCAGGCCCGGCACCGAGGCGACGGCGTTGGCAAGTGCCGTCCAGGCCTCGCGCGCGCGCGAATTGTCGAGCGTCAGCACCTCGAGGTCGGATGTGTCGATTACCTCGCCATTGAGGGTCGCGATGGCGAAATAGGTGCGCGCGCGGCCGCCGAACTCGCGGACCTCCCACGACTTGAGCTGGACCGTGCCGAGCGCGCCCGCGAGCTGGCTCGAGACGCGCGTGCGGTTGCGCAGGAGCTCGGTCGCGTTCTTGAGGGCGACGACCTCTTCCTTCAGCTCATAGGGCAGCGCGTAGGCGCGGCCGGGGTCGCGCTCCCCGATCGGGACGGACAGGAGCGCGTCGATCTCGGATCGCAACTCCGCGACCCGGGCCAGCGCCGCGCGCGTCTGGGCGAGGTAGGCGTCGCGCGTTTCGAGCCAGCCGATGCCCTCGATCTGCGCCAGCGCGTCGGCGAGGCCCGAATCGGCGGTCGCACGCTGCTCGGTCACGAGGTCGCGGAAGGGCTGGGGCAAGGGATCGGGGTAGGCGAGGCCGACCTGGATCACGCTGCGCTCCAGCGACATGGCCACGGTCGCGGCCATCGCCGTGCTGTCGGCCGTGCCCAGCACGGCCGTCGCCCGGATGTCGCGCAGCTCGCGCAGGGACTGGGTGGCGAGGATGCCGCCGAGCACCGCCATGACCGCCCCGATGAACGCGAAGGCGCAGAGAAACAACGTAGAGAGTCGCAAGGCGCCCCCAGCCGGAAAACCTTGACCCAACGTCGATTACGGGACGGAAGTAAAGGTTCGCTTGATGGCAGCCCCGGGCCAGGGCGCGGTGGGCACCGCCGCGCAGCCGGTCAGGCAGGTCGGTCGGGCTCGGATTGCGTCTTTGCCCCCGTCTCTTCCCCCGTCTCTTCCCCCGTCTCGGCCTGCTCGGCGGCCCAGGCACCGGCGGCCTCGACGGCCACGGCCGACGAGGTTGGCACGACGCCGAGATAGCTCTCCGTTTCCGCGGCCGGAGCGGCGGCGCGCTGCGTCATCCGGTAGAGCGCGTAGAGCGCGAGGCCCGTGAAGGTTGCCGCGAGAACGAGCCAGAACGCCGATGGCGAGAGCCGCTCCATCGCCCAGCCCGTCGCGAGCGGCCCGAAAATCGCGCCGAGACCGAAGGTGAAGACGAGGCCGCCCGAGGCCGCGGGCATGTCCTCGGCCGGAAGATTGTCGTTCGTATAGGCCAGCAGCAGAGCGTAGAGGGGCGTCGTCACGCCGCCGGCGAGGAAGGCGGCGCCCATCAGCGGCCAGAGGCCCGTGCCTTCCCCGGCCAGGCCGGTGGCGACCCACCCAAGGCCGCAGGAGGCGGCGCCGATCACGGCGCAGCCGAGGATCACCCCACGCCGGTCGAGCCGGTCGGACAGCCAGCCGACCGGGTATTGCAGGGCGAGCGCGCCGGCGAACAGCATGGCCACGAAGAGCGCCACCTGCGCGGCCGTCATGCCGATCTCGGTGCCGAAGACCGCGCCCATGCCCGACTGGGTGGCGTAGACGCCCCCCAACAGGAAGATGCCCACAGTGCCCAGCGGCGAGCTTGCGAACAGCCCGCGCAGCGTCATCGGCCGCGCCGTCTCCACCGCAGGGACGGGCGAGACCGACAGCAGGATCGGCGCGAAGGAGACCGAGACAAGGATCGAGGCGCCGATGAACAGCGCCGAAGTCCCCGCGTCGCCCAGCGTCAGCAGGCCCTGCGCGCCGATGATGCCGAGCGTCTGCGCAAGCATGTAGGCCGAAAGCACCTTGCCGCGCGTCTCGTTGGTCGAAGCATTGTTGAGCCAGCTTTCCGCTGCAACGTAGATGCCCGATATGCAGAACCCCACGAGCACGCGCAGGATGGTCCACGCCCAGGGCTCGGTCAGCAGCGGAAAGGCGATCAGCCCCGCCGACATGAAGCTGCCGAGCGCGGCGAAGACCCGCACGTGACCCACCCGCCGGATCAGGTTGGGCGTGAGGCGCGCGCCCGACAGGAAGCCGAGGAAGTAGCCAGAGGTGACGACGGCGAGTTCGGCGGCCGAGAAGCCCTCGATGCCGCCGCGCAGACCGATCAGGGTAAAGTGCATGCCGTTGCCAAGCATGATCAGCACGATGCCGAGCAGCAGGGCCCAGACCCCGGAGAGGACTTGGATCATCGCGCGGGCCCTTCGTGCCGTGAGATCGCCATGTGCCCGTTCCGCCTCACACGGGGGCGTGCCCGGTGCCTTCGCTGCAGCGCCGCATGCGGTGCCGTTTGCGACACGGGCCGCGCCGCGCGCGGCTGAGGCAACCACCTGAACCTGAGGGAACATCGGTTCATGAGGCAACACGTGCATCTACCTGCCGTCACGCCTCGGCGACGGTTCCGCTCCCGTGAGAAGCCGGTTGTGCCCGCCCTTTTCGTGCGGGCACGATCATGTCATGCTCGAAAGCCCGAGAGCGCGCGGAGATCCTGCGCGCCCAGGACGCCGTTGCAGAACTCGGCCAGGGCGTCGGCGCTCTCCTTCGTCCAGCCTCCGAACTGCGCGTTCTCGTCGTATTTCCGCCTGATCTCGTCGTCGCTCAGCGGCGCATGTGCGCCGCCCCGCATGTTGTCCCGTGTGATTTCCAGCACCTCGCCACCCGTCGTCGTGACGCGAATGTGCCCCGTGAAACGATCCGGATAGGGATTGTCCGGGTCGACCTCGTAGGAGATCCGTTTCGCCAGCCCGGTCACCTCGGCGTCGGACACGCGCGCCTCGGTGAATTGCGTGAGACCGGCGGCGCGGTCGAAGAAGCTCACCGCGATGCAGTAGGCCGTAGAGAACTTTCCGGCATATCCCGTCTTCGGGGCGTGTTTGCTCGCCAGCGGCTCCCACAGCCGATGCACCGTTCCCTCGCCGACCTTGCAGACGATCGACTCGATCTCGTCGGCCCGCACGCCCCGCTCGGCCAATTCGATGGCGCAGTCGACGTAGGGCTGGGTCATCGTCCCGCAGGCATAGGGCTTGAAGGTGATCGTCGGCATGAACCAGCGGTCGCCCAATCCGCTCGTCAGCTTGTCGAAGTCCGGGGTGCAGCTCGGGGCGAACGCCGAGAAGACCCCGTGGGTTCCCTCCAGCACCGTCGCCGGCCCGACGAAGCCGTGGCGGGCCATGAGCGCGGCGCGGATCCCCGACTGGGCCGCCCACCCGGCATGCATCCGCTTCGTCCAGCTGCCGTCCGCGAGATACTCGATGATGCCCGACGAGAGCGATCCGGCGATGCCCAGCGCATCGACGCATTGTCGCCGATCGAGGCCGAGGGCCGTCGCCACGCCGGCGGTTGCCCCGATCGCGCCGATCACGGCGGTGGGGTGGAACCCCGCCTTGTGGATCGCCTTGGGCGTGACCATCGCGAGGCGGCATATCAGTTCGGTGCCCACCGCCATGCCGGCCATGACCTGCGCCCCGGAGAGGTCGTACCGCTCGCCGACCGCCAGCAGCGCCGGCCACACGACGGCGCTGGAATGGATCGGCCCGCCTTCAAACGTGTCGTCGAAATCCTCGCCATGGGCCGCCGTGCCGTTGATCAGCGCCGCGCCGTACATGTCGCGCCCGCCTGCGTGGCCGAGCGCGGTGCAGGCGCCCCCGGTCTCGGTCGTCGCCGCCACGGCCGCGACGTAGGGTTCGTTGCGGGCCGCGATGCACAGGCCCGCGATGTCGAGCAGGAGGCGACTGCTCATCGCAGCGACGTCGTCGGGCAGCGGCTGCGCGCGCGTCGCGATGGCGAAGTCGGCGATCCGGTTGGACAGATCGAGTGCGGTGGGGTCAGCGGTCATTCGGGGCTCCCTGCCTGGCGCGTGCCAAGCGCCGCGCTCGAAGAGTGTGATCGGGTCGGCGCAGGAGGAGGCCGCCTACCCGGCACACGGCTCGCAAACTTGTATAATTTTCGGCGCGCGGCAACCTCGGATTTGCCCAGCCCTGCGCGGGCCCATCCCCAGCGTTCCCATCGGCGGGTGTCCGAGCGCACCCGGTGCGATGGACACTCCCGACCTTTCGGCGGACACTGCTCCCATGAAGCGATCTCACCCCTCCTCGACCAACCGGATCGTCCCCGATGCGCCCCCGAGCGTGCCCTCGGCGCCGCTGTACCGGCAGGTGCGCGAAGACCTCATCCGGCGGGTCCTGAAGGGCGAGTGGGGGCCGGGCGCGATGCTGCCCAGCGAGAAGCAATTGGCGCAGGACTACGGCCACAGCCAGGGCACCGTGCGCAAAGCCCTCATGCAGTTGTTCGACGAGGGCCTCGTCATTCGCCGCTCCGGCCGTGGCACCTTCGTCGCCTCCCACGCCGGCCAGTACAAGCCTGCCTCGTTCCACCCGATCTACGACAATGGCGGCGCGCGGGTCGTCGAAGACGCCTCGCTCTATGTCCGGTGCGAGCGGATCGCGGCGAAGGAGCGCGTCGCGGCCGGGCTCAAGATTGCCGTTGGCGCCGGCGTCAGCCAGATCCTGCGCCTGCGGCGCTCGGGCAGCCGTACCGCCGTGGTCGAGACGATGTATCTGCCTGAGGAGCTCTGCCCGGACGCCTATGCGCTCGTCAGGCGGGAGCGGCCCCAATCGCTCTACGCGCTGCTCGAACAGGCCTACAACATCCTGATCACCGACGTGGACGAGCGGGTGCGCGCGCGGCTCGTGACAGACGACGAGGCCGCGCTGCTGGAAATCGCCCCGCAATCGCCCGTTCTCGAGATCGAACGCACCGCCCTGAGCCTCGGCGGGCATCCCGTGGAATGGCGCACGATGGTCTGCGAGACGAGCGAGTTCTATTATCGACGCTCCTGACCCGACGGTGTCGAGCGCTAGTCCGGCGGGATGCGTATGACGATCTGCGTCGACACGGTGTTCGTCAGCACCGAGCGGACGATGCCGAAGGCGGCCACGGTTGTCGGCATCAGCTCCATCGCCTTCGACACGGCGATCAGCTCTGCGAGGCCGCCGGGCGCCAGGCTGATTGCTCCGACGCCGGGCGGGACCGGCGCCAATTGCGGCAGCAGGAGCGCCCCGGCGAGCAGGGTGGAGGCGAGCAGGACCGTCGCGATGAACAATCCGGCCGCAAATACCCGCGGCAGCGCGATCAGTCGCCGGTGGTCCAACCGGGCCCCGAGCGCCACGCCGATGAGGATCTGCGCCATGATCGACACCGGTGCCGGCATCGCCCCGGGCTGCACGCCCGCCAGCACCAGCGCGATGCCCAGGAGGATCGGCGTCACCACCCAGGGGTTCACGATCCCCAGCCGCGATCCGAGGACCGCGAGAGGAGCGCTCGCAACCACCACGAGCGCGAGCAGCCAGAGCGTGCCGCGCGCCTCGGCGCCGGGGATGAGCGTCTCTGTCTCCTGGAAGCCGGCTGCCGCGAGCAACAGCGGCACGGACGTCACGATCAGGGTGACGCGAATGGTGTGAAACACGGCGACGGCCTGCTCGTCGGCGCCGACATCGCGCGCGAGCGATCCCATCTCGGAGAGCCCTCCGGGCAGGCAGCAGAGGGCGGCGGTTCGCCGATCGACCCCGGCGAGGCGCGCTGCGGGCACCGACAGGAGGAAACAGAAGACATTGACGGCCACCGCCGCGCCGATGAGGAGGGGCAGCAGGCCGCCCGCGGCTCCGACGACCTCGGGCGTCAGCAGGCCTGCCACGGCCGTGCCCACGACCAACTGGCCGAAGCGCCGTAACTTGCCGGTGAACTGCAGCGGCCCAAGCGCGGCGCGGAACCCCGCAGCCCCCACGAGAGCGCCCAGAAGCCACCCGGCGGGCACCCCGGACCGTTCCAACACGTATCCCGCCGCCGTCGCGGTGAGCAGCGCCGCAGCGAGCTTGGCGAGATGTGCGAGCATGCGCGCCTCGTTGCCAGGAATGTGCAGGCGGCCGATGCACACTGCGCCGCACGGCTCCACGCGGTAGAAACTATATAGTTTTAGAGCGTGCGAAAAGGACTAATCGATGGGTCGGCATCGACTGGCGCCTGGTGCGATTCGGCGCTGCCGCCGCGTCCTCCTGTTCATCCAGCGCTTCAAAAGCGGGCATCCGGCCGCTTTCCTTGGTCCGTCTCGCTTGAATCACTGCCTTTGCAGGGGGCCTTCCGCTCGGTCCTTGACAGAGGGGGGGGGGCGCTCAGCGTTGTATAACTTTGAGCGGCTTCGTGCCTGTCCTTGCCTGCGCGCGACGGCCCGCTCGCCGGTGCGTGTGCGTGCGACACAACCGACATCAACAACAGGGAAGGCGAACAGCAATGATCCTCGCTATTCGACACAAGATGACGGGCCTGACGGCCGTGGCGCTCGGCTGTGCCGCTCTGCTCGGAGCGCCGGCGCTTGCACAGGAGTTTCCGGATCAGCCGATCACGATGGTCGTGCCGGCAGGAACCGGCGGCAGCAACGACCGGGCCGCGCGCCTGATCTCGGGCTTCCTTTCCGAAGAGCTCGGGCAGCCGATCTCGGTGATCAACCGCCCCGGGGGCGGCAACCTTCTCGGCCATCTCTACTTTCAGCAGCAGCCGGCCGACGGCTACACCATCCTGCGGACCACGGCGATTCCCTACATGACGGTGAACATGCTGGTGCAGGGTGCCGAGTTCGACATCACCGACTTCAAGCCGATCAATCTGGGCGACATCGACACATCGGTCATCGCCGTTGCGGAAGACAGCGAGTTCGCCACCATCGACGACCTTCTGGCCGAAATCCGCGAGAACCCCGGCACCGTCAGCATCGGCGTGCAGCCAACCTCGGCCGACATGATCAACTTCCTGATCTTTCTCGAGGCTCTCGGCCTGTCCGAGGATGACGTGCGCGTCGTGACCTTCGACTCCGGTGGCCCTGTCCGGAACGGCATTGCCGGTGCGCAATTCGACGCCGGCGTCATCGGCGAGCGCGGCCTGCGCCCGATGGCCGAGCAGGTGAACACCCTGATGGTCTTCGCCGCCGAGCCGCTCGACGTCTGGGACGCACCAGCCGTGCGCGAGGTGACCGAGGCCGAGGGTGTGGCCGACTACCCCAACATCCTCTCCGGCTCGGTGCGCGGCTACTTCGTGCACGGCAATCTCGAGGAAGAATATCCCGAGCGGTATCAGCGCCTTGTCGATGCGTTCAAGGCCGTTTCCGAGAGCGAGGAAGCGATCGCCGCCCATAACGAGCAGCAGATCACGATCGACTGGTACGGCCCGGAAGAGTCGACGGAGATCATGCTGCGCGAGCACGAGAACCTGACGAATCCGGAATATCTCAACGTGCTCAAGCCCGAGTGACGGGCCGCGGGGCGGCGCGGCCTTCAAGGCCGCCCGCCTCGCACCGGCGAACCGCAGGATGGGGAAGAGATGGCCGAGCGCGACGAAAAGGAGCCGGACGATCTGGGGCACATCGCCTTCGTCGCCGTGATCGCCCTCGTCACGGGCGCGTATCTCTGGGACGTCGTGAGCGTCTCGACGCACATCAACAACATCATCCTCGTCGTGCCCCTCGCGATCCTCCTGCTCGTGCTGGCGGCTGCGCTGCTCGTCTCGAGCGTCATTGCGCGCAGCCGCCGGGCCGGGGCGCAGTCGCCGCAGGAGGCGCCGCCCGAGGCGACCGACCCGTCAGAGACGGCCACAGGGGCCGAGATCGCCACGCAATCCGGCGACGACATCAGGCGGGCCCTGGTCCTGCTTGCGGGGCTGGGCGCGTATGTATGGCTCTACGACGTCATCGGCCTCGACGTGGCGACCTTCATCTTCGTGGCCGGTGGCATGCTTCTGCTGGGCATTCGGGGCCGGGTGTTCGTTCCGGTCTTCTCGACGATCTTCACGGTGATCGTCGTGGGCGGGGCAGACCTGCTGCTGCACTACCCGATGTTCACGGTCATCCTTCCGTGATGCGGCGCGGGGAGGCGCCACGATGATCGACGGTCAGGCGGTTCTCGGCGCGACAGCCATGCTGTCGAGCGACATCGACATCTGGCTGATGATCGTTCCGGGGCTTCTCATCGGCCTCACCGCGGGCGCCATCGCGGGGCTGTCCAATTCGATGGCCATGGCGATCTGCCTGCCGCTGACCCTCTACATGGATTTCCTGCCGGCGGTGATGTTCCTCACCGCGATCTTCACCGGCAGCGGCTTCGGAGGCGCGATCACCTCGATCCTCATGGGCATTCCCGGCACCACCTCTGCCGTGGCCACCACGTTCGACGGCTATCCCATGGCCCGGGCGGGCCGGCACAACGAGGCGCTGGGCGTCGCCCTCCTGAGCTCGACGATCGCCACGCTCTACGGCTACGTCGTGCTCTTCCTGCTGGTCGGGCCGCTCGGCGCATGGGTGATCCGGCTGGCGGCCGCCGAAATGCTGCTCGTGGCGCTCTGGGGGCTGTCGATGATCGCCGTCCTGGGGGGAAACAACGCGATCAAGGGGCTGCTCGCCGGCGGGTTCGGCCTGCTGCTCGGCACCATCGGCATGAATACCAGCGGCTACATCCGCGGCACAATGGACATCCCGTTCCTGCTCGACGGGATCCCTCTGGTGCCCGCGATGATGGGGATGTTCGCGGCAAGCCAGCTTCTCGCCCTCGTCGGCACCCGCTTTCTGGTGACGGAGGAAGAGAACCGCCGCGCCGATTACCGCAAGATCATGGCGGGCTGCATGGAAGTGCTGCGCCGGCCCGTCGCCCATTTCAAGGGCAGCATGCTGGGCGTGTTCATCGGCGCGATCCCCGGCGTCGGCTCGTCGGTGGGCAACCTCGTGTCCTACGCCGAGATGAAGCGCAATGACGACGATCCCGACAGCTACGGCAAGGGCAACCCCAAGGGCGTGATGGCCGCCGAATCGGCCAATTCGAGCTCGGAGGGCGGCTCGATGGTGACCATGCTGGCGCTCGGCATCCCCGGTGGCGGCGGCACGGCCATGCTTCTGGCGGCCTTTACCATGCACAACGTCACCGGCGGCCCGCAGTTCATCAACGACAACATGGACATCGTCTACACGATCATCTTCGGCAATTTCGTGCAGGCGGCGCTGCTGCTTGTCCTCGGCCTCGGTTTTCTCGCCGTGGCGGGCAATATCGTGCGGATCCCGGTCACGATCCTGATCCCCGCGGTGCTCGTGCTCGCCGTGCTCGGCTCCTTCGCGATCACCGGTGATAAGGCCGGGCCGATCACGCTGTTCGTGTTCGCCGCGCTGGGCTGGGTCATGAAGCGATACGACTATCCCGTGGCCGCCACCGTGATCGGGCTGCTGCTCGGCCGGATGGTGGAGAGCGAACTGATCCGCACGTGGCAGGTGAGCGGCGGGATGGAGCTGGCCTATTTCGCCGAGCGTCCCGTGGCGATCACGTTTGCGGTGCTGCTCGTCCTGTCGCTCATGCAGCCGTTGATCAAGCGGCGCCTGAAGCAGCGCCGCCTTTCCCGTGCCGAACCCTGACCCTCCGCCAAGAAAAGAGCCAAGCGCAATGAGCACCAGCGATCTTCACTATCTCACCGCCCTGGAGCAGGCGGAGCTGATCCGGACGCGAGAGATCTCCCCTGTTGATCTGGTGGCTGCCTCGCTCGACCGGATCGAGCGATACGACGACACCCTGCGCGCCTGGATCACGGTGAAGCCCGAGCTTGCGCTCGAAGAGGCCCGGAAGGCGGAGGCCGAGATCGCGTCGGGCACCTATCGCGGGCCGCTCCATGGGCTGCCCTACGGCGTGAAGGACCAGATGCACGCGGTGGGATTTCCCACGACGCTCGGCACGAAGGTGCTCGACGAGCCCGAAACCGTCGCGCCGGAGGATGCCGTGTGTATCGCGCGGTTGAAGGAGGCGGGCGCGATCCTGATCGGCAAGCAGAATCTGCACGAGTTCGGCAAGGGCGGGACGATCGACTTCCCGTTCGGACAGCCGCGGAACCCGTGGAACCCGGACTATACCGCATCGAGTTCTTCGAGCGGCTCGGGCATCGCGCCCGCGGCGGGCATGTGCAGCTTCGCCATCGGGCAGGACACGGGCGGATCGGTCCGCGGCCCGGCATCGTGCAATGGCATCGTGGGCATGCGCCCCACCCATGGCCGCATCAGCCGGCGTGGCTGCGCGATGCACGCCTACACGAGCGATACGCTCGGGCCGCTGGCGCGCACGGTGCCCGATCTGGCGGCCGTGCTCGAGGCGATCTGCGGCCACGACCCGAAGGACCCCCTCAGCGCGCAACGGCCGGTTCCGGATTTCTCCGCGCGCCTGGGCGAGGGCGTGTCGGGGATGCGCCTTGCAATCGTCCGCGAAATGGCCTGGGGCGACTCGACCGACCCGGAAGTGCGCGCCGCCCTTCAGGCGGCAGTCGAGACGCTGGAGCGCGCGGGCGCGCGGATCGAGGAGGTATCGCTGCCCTTGGCCAAGTGGGCGGTGCCGCTGCAACTGCTCAGCGCCGACGCCGATGTCGCGTCGTATTTCCTCAAGAACTACCTGCGCGAGCGCTACATGCGGTTCGATCGCGGCACGCGGACCCGGCTCGCCGCCTCCAGCCTGATCCCGGCCTCGGCCTACAACCGTGCGATGCGGGCGCGTGTGCTCGTCCGCCGTCAGGTGCTGGAGGCTGTCGGACGGTACGACGCGCTCCTGTCGCCGACCAACGTCACGCCGCCGAAGCCCATCGAGGCGACCCAGGAGCGGGTGGACCGGAAGGACGAACTCGTCACCCGCCTGATCGAGCGGCGCATCTGCCATTATCCCTTCAGCCTCGCGAACGTGCCGGCCCTGAGTGTGCCCATGGGGTTCTCGCGGGCCGGCCTGCCGCTCGCATTGCAGATCGCCGGCAAGCCTTTCGACGAGGCGACGCTGTTGCAGATCGGGCAAGCCTACGAGGCGGCAGCGCGGTGGAGCTCGCTGCACCCCGATCTCGACCGGACACTCAGGCTGGTCGCCTGAGGCCGGCCTGCATAACCGAGAGACGCGACGGCCACGGAGGAAGATGCAATGGAGATCAGCAAGGAGCAGGTGCGTGTGCTCTGCGAGGTCCAGGGATTGAGCGTGCCGGAGGATGAACTCGACGATATCGCCACCCGGATGTCGACATGGCTTACCGCCCTCGACCAGATCGAGGTCGAGCTGGGAGAGGAAATGAACCGGGTCGACCCCATCCCCCCGCTGTTTCCGGCCGACGATCGCGATTTGTGACCTTGGCACCCTGCGAGCCGCCTGCCGCCACGATCGGGCGTCGCGTCCATCGTGAGCGGTGGCGCCCGAACCGTCATCCGGAGCGACGGCAGTCGCGTCTGCCACAAGGAGGGCCGACTGCGATGCGCCGGTGGAATCCGGCACCGGCAAGAATTGCCGACTGGCCCGGGGTCGGGCGTTGCAGCGATGCATCCGGTGTCCGCCCGGTCTGACGGCGGGCGTCGCGGTGCCGTCAGTCGTCCCAGAGCTGCCGCAGGGTCCGTCGGATCGAGAACCGGACGGCCTTGACGAAACCACGGTGCGCATCGGTGACGTGTTCTCGCCGAACTGGTCCGGCTCAAGCATGGGCCGAGCCGCTCGCACCATGTACCGCAGGTCGGCCTGTTCATCGCCGGCAATGCCGAGACGGTTCACCGCGACGCGCCCATCGACCAGGGCCTTCAGGATGCCGGTGCGCACCGGCGTGCCATCCCATGTCACGGTGCGGGCCGCGCCGACGTTCACGCTCAAGACACGCGCGGCCACCGAGTCAGGACCCGCCGTCGAGAAAATCCGCGATGATCTGACGAAACCGCGTGGGGCCGAAACTTGGGAAGTGCCCAGCGTGGACGATGCGCGGCTCGATCTCGGACAACAGCCGCATGGAGGCCCGGTAGGCCGCCATGTCTGCCCCGGCGCAGTCGGTGACGAGAGGGCCGTCGTAGATCACGTCCTGCGCGATGAGAGTGCCCGTGACTTCTTCCCACAAGGCGATGTGGCCGGGCGAATGGCCGGGCGTGTGCAGCACGGTGAACCGCCGGTCGCCCGGGTCGACGGTGTCGGCATGCTCCACAGTCTGCGTGGCCGGGGCCGGCGCGATACGATAGGCCGTGGCGTCCCAGCCCGCGGGCGGCTGCAGGAAGAGCTCTGCATCGCGGCCACCCTCGGCATAATGGTCGAAGAGCGTCGCATCGTTGGCCGGATCGGCCAGGATCGGCGCCTCGAGCGGGTGCACCAGCTTGTCCGCGAACTCGACGGCCATGCCGATGTGGTCGAAATGCGTGTGGCTGGTCACGCAGACCACCGGCCGGTCGCGCAGGGCGGGGACATTGCGGCGCAGCGGGGCGGCGCCGAGGCCGGTATCCACCAGCATGTCCCGTTCCGAGCCGCGGACCAGCTACATGTTGCAGCGGAAGAAGAACGGCATCCACGGCTCGTGGATCAGCGTGATGCCGTCGGCGAAGGGTATCGTCTCGTACCAATCGGCCTCGGCGATCATTCGGCACCTCCTTCGAGCGTGGTGGCTCCGCCCGGCTGCAGATGGATCGGCGCCTCCTGCCCCTCGGGCATGTCGGCCGGAGGAGGAGCGATCAACCGCACCCTCGCAATCCCGCGAACGGCCACGGCCCTGTGTTCCGTCCTCCGCCGGTGAGAGGGTCTTCCGACCCGGTGCGCAGGATGCGGCACGCCCTGCAAGGCGCCCAA
This sequence comes from Rhodobacteraceae bacterium HLUCCA09, assembly GCA_001314685.1. Classification (GTDB taxonomy): domain Bacteria; phylum Pseudomonadota; class Alphaproteobacteria; order Rhodobacterales; family Rhodobacteraceae; genus HLUCCA09. The sequence continues at coordinate 4,939 of LJNT01000040.1, read as the reverse complement.
GGACGGGCCTTCGGTCGCGGGCTGCCTGCCGCGCGCGCCGGTCGGTAGCGGCGTCCGGAAAATCTCGGGATCGAACCAGGTCGTCGTCGAACCGCGCGGCCTCGGCGCGTCGTCGTGGGCCGGCCGGTTCCATATCCTGCGGCCGGTGGGCCGGATCTGACCGTGTGCCAAGGCTCCCCTGCCGAAGTCGCGAGATGCCTTTCCGGCCCCCGTTTGCACGATTGTGCCTCTGGCGGCACCGTGGCGCCGCCAGAGCGCGTCGATCGGCAAGATCCGACGACGTGACGCGGTCAGAGCGTGGGCAGCTCGGGCAGTTCCTGGCCGAAATATTCGAGCGACAGGTCGTTGAGCTGACTGCCGAGCTTCTTGTGAAGGATAAAGACGTTGACCCACTGGAGCAGGTCGCTGTTGCCCATCTTGACCCCGATGAAGCAGGGCGAGTCGTTGAGGATGAACTTGGTCTGCAGTCCGAGATCCGGGTTGTCCTCGGAGAGTTGCGCGGCAACCGTGTTGCCGGTCACGAGCACGTCGACCTGTCCCGACAGGTAGGCCGACAGCGTCGCCGCGTTGTCGCCGAAGCGGATGATCTCGGTGCCCTCGGGGGCGATCTCTGTCAGCTCCAGGTCTTCCAGCGTGCCGCCGGTCAGCCCCACCGACATGCCGGCGAGATCCTCGACGCCCGCGATCTCCATGTCGGGGGCGGCGAAGGCGCCGGAGTAGAACGGCGCGTAGGCCGACGAGAACATGATCGACTTGGCGCGCTCGGGGTTGGCGCCCATCGACGAAATCACGAGATCCACCCGGTCGGTCTCCAGATAGGGGATGCGCTGGCTGGAGGTGACGGGGACGAGCTCCAGCTCCACACCCAGATCCTCGGCGATCATCTCGGCCACGGCCACGTCGTAGCCCACATACTCGCCCTCGGGCCCCAGCGAGCCGAAGGGCGGAAAGTTCTCGGGCACGGCGATCTGGATGACGCCCTCCTCGAGGATGTCGGACAGCTCGGCCTTGGCGGGCGCGCCGAAGCCGATCACCGCAGCGGCCAGCAGGCTGGCGATTCTCTTCATGGCAAACTCCTCTCTCTGGTTGCTTAGGGAATTGGGGGTCAGGCGACTGCGGCCCTGGGCGGGCCGCCCACGCTGCCGAGGCGCGCCTCGAGGCGCAGCGCAAGACGCGACAGGGGAAAGCACAACGCGAAGTAGATGAGCGCCATTATCGGGTAGACGACGAAGGGCTCCGTCCCTTCGACCGGCGCGTTGGCCCAGCGCTTGCCGATGGCCATGATGTCGTGGAAGCCGATGATGTAGGCCAGCGACGTGCCCTTGATGATCTGCACCATGAAGCCGACCGTGGGCGCCAGCGCCACGCGCACCACCTGCGGCAGCACCACCAGCCGCAGCGTGGGAAGGAAGCGCATGCCGAGGGCGCGGGCGCCCTCCCACTGGCCCGGCGGGATTGTCTCGACCGCGCCGCGCCAGACATCCGCCAGATAGGCCGAGGTGTAGAGCATCAGCGCCACCGAGGCGGCGACCCACGGGTCGATATCGGTGCTCAGGAGCCGCGGCACGCCGAGGCCGAAGAGGAACAGCAGCATCAGCAGCGGCGCCGACTGGAACGCCCAGATGTAGCCGGTGGCGACACGGGGCGCCCAGCGGTTCGGCAGGATGCGCAGGAGCGTGATGCACGCCGCCACGCTGCCGCCGAGGAGGAAGGCGATGAGAGAGAGATAGACGGTGAACTGCGCCGCCTCGACCAGCTGGAACAGCATGATCCCCTCGGGCCGGCCGAACACGGCGATGAACGCCTCCCTCATCGCGCCGCCACCGCCGGGAAGAGGCGGCGATGCGCGAGCGCCAGCGCCGTCTTGAAGGCCAGCGACATGACCACGTAGATCGCCGTCAGCGTCAGGAAGACCTCGAAGGACCGGAAGGTGCGGCTGTCGATGAACATGCCGGCTTGCGTCAGGTCGCGCACGCCGATCTCGGCGATGATGCCGGTCGTCAGGAACAGGAAGATGAACTGGCTCGACAGCGAGGGGAACATCCGCTGCACCGATTGCGGCAGCACGATCTTGCGGAAAATGGTGAAGGGCCGAAGGCCGAGCGCGCGCGCCGCCTCATATTGCCCCTGTGCGACGGTGGTGAAGCCCGCGCGCAGGATCTCGGAGAAATAGGCCGAAAAGTTGAGGGTCAGCGCCAGCAGGGCATGGCCCCAGAACGGCCAGGAATAGCCCAGCAGCTGCGGCAGCCCGAAGGCCACGAAGAACAGCTGCACGATCAGCGGCGTGTTGCGGATGAACTCGACATAGGCCGCCGCGAGATGGCCAAGCACGGGCACCGCATGGAACCGCGCCGTCGCCAGCAGGGTGGCGAGCGCAAGGCCCATCAGGCCCGCGGTGATGGTCAGCGCCGCGCTCATCGCCGCACCCTCGGCCAGCAGCGCGAGGTATTCGGGATTGCGATAGATTTCAAAGAAGCGCAGGTCCATCGTGCCGAACCGCGCGCCGAACGAGCTTCGCCTTCAAGCACCCCGGCGCCGTGCGGGCGAAGGGCCGGCGTTTCTGCCCGCTTTATGGGCCAAGGGCGGGCGACCCGCCCGATTTGCGGGCGCGTCTCTGGCGGTGCCGCCGGGGCAGTCCGGCGGGCTGGCACTGCGCTCCGCGCCGGATAGGGTCGCGCTGCCCCGAGTCGATGGAAGGAAGATCGAATGAACGAGACCCCTCTCGAGACGATCCCGGCAGGGTACGGCCGCGCCGTCCGCCTGCGGGCGGGCGAGGCGATCGAGATCGTCAACGTCACCGGCACGCAGGTGATCGACACATGGGCCTTCGTCGAGGGCGAGGGAGGCGAGTACATGTCGCTGCCCCATACCCGCGTCGAGACTGGCCGCATGGTGCCGCGCCCGGGCGAGTCCTTTCTCACCAACCTCCGGAAAGAAATCCTGCGCATGGAAGAGGACACCTCTTCCGGCATCCACGACACGATCATGGCCGCCTGCGATGCGGCCCGCTACCAACGGCTGGGCTGCGCCGGCTATCACCGCAACTGCGCCGCGAACATGAATGAGGCTCTCGCAGAGCTGGGGCTGCCCGCGCGCGAGTGCCCCCAGCCGCTCAACCTGTTCATGAACATCCCCGTCCACCCCGACCGCTCGCTCGAGCAGGGCGCGCCGGTCGGCCATCCGGGCGAATACGTGCGGCTTCGAGCGCTGTGCGACTGCGTTGTGGCGATGTCGGCCTGTCCGCAGGACATCACGCCGATCAACGGTGCCGACCGGACGCCGCAGGACGGGCACTACCGCATCCCGTCGGCCGGCTGAGGGCGCTGCCGGGACCTGATCGCACGGGGCTCAGCGCTTCTTTGATGGCAACGAGCGTGTTTGTCCGCTGCTCCGGGGCTCGGCGGGGGCGCTCGCGGTGGTCGGGCCCGGCGGCTGCCGCCAATGACCTTTCAGACTGCCAGATGCCGGGATCGGAACGAAAATGCCCGGAAGCCATGCGCCCGCCACCGCGCGAGTTGCCATGGAGCGGAAGCGGGCGGGCAGCCGCTGACCGGGCGCCGGTCTGGGGAGGCGTGACGCGGCCGTCATGGGCCGCGGAAGGCTCAGGCATCGGCGAGCAGCCGGCGAGCATAGGGATGGCGCGGCCCGGTCATGACGGTCTCGACATCGCCGGCCTCGACGACGCGGCCTGCCTGCAGGATCGCCACCGTGTGACAGAGCTCCCGCACCACGTGGAGGTCGTGGGAGATCAGCAGGATCGTGAGAGCCATCTCGGCGTGGAGGGTGGCGAGAAGGTCGAGGATCTGTGCCTGCACCGACACGTCGAGCGCAGAGACCGGCTCGTCTGCAACGAGGACCTCGGGCCGCAGGATCAGCGCCCGGGCGATTGTCACGCGCTGGCGCTGGCCGCCCGACAGTTCGTGCGGGTAGCGTTCGGCAGTGCGCCGGGGCAGGCCGACGCACTCGAGCATGTCGTGCACCGCGCGGGCACGCGCCGGACCGTCGCCGACGCGGTGGATGTCGAGTCCCTCCTGGATCGCGGCGCCGATCGACATGCGCGGGTTCAGCGCGGCGGCGCTGTCCTGGAACACGCATTGCACTCGCGCGCGGAAGCGCCGGCGGTGGGCCCCGCGCAAGGCTGCCGGCACCGCCCCGGCCACGGCCACCCGCCCGTCGGAGGGCGGCAGCAGGCCGAGGACGACGCGGCCGAGCGTCGTCTTGCCCGAGCCGCTCTCGCCCACGATGCCGCAGATCTCGCCCGGCGCCACGGTCAGATCCACCCGGTCGAGGGCGGTGAAGGGAGCGGTACGGCGCAGGAGCGAGCCGCCGAAGCGGACGGTCACGCCGTCGAGGACGACCGCGCTCATGCCGGAACCTTCCAGCAGCGAACGAACGCCGGGCCGACTTGTCGGAGCGGCTGATGCGCCGAGCAAGCGGCTTCGGCCAGCAGACAGCGCGTGGCGAAGGCGCAGCCCGGCCCGACCTCGCGCGGGTCGGGCGCCGTGCCGGTCAGCCTCTCGCCCGGCCGCCGTCGCCCCGGCCGGCTGGCCAGAAGGCCCCGCGTGTAGGGGTGGCCCGGCGCCGCGAAGAGCGTCTCGCGCGGGGCCAGTTCCACGATCTGGCCGGCATACATGACCGCCACCCGGTCGGCGATGCGCGAGACCGTGCCAAGATCGTGGGTGATGAACAGCATCGCCATCCCCCGCTCCTGCCGGAGCCGGCCGAGCAGCCGCAGGATGCGCGCCTGCACGGTGACGTCGAGCGCGGTGGTCGGCTCGTCCGCGATCAGCAGGTCCGGAGCGCGCGCGAGAGCGAGCGCGATCACCACGCGCTGACGCTGCCCGCCCGACAGCTGGTGCGGATAGCGGCGGGCCAGCGCGACGGTCTCGGGCTCGGCGCGGCTCGCGGGCGCGGGCGACCTGATCGCGGCCACCGAGAG
>LJNT01000146.1 GCA_001314685.1 Rhodobacteraceae bacterium HLUCCA09 | reverse complement strand
GCTCGTGAGGGCCTGCACAACCCTCAACCGGTCCTCACGACCGGCCCACGACCCCCAAAGCCCGCCGCTCAGACGTATTCGGTGAATACTGCGGGCTTATCATGGGGCGTGCCCGTTTCGGCGGGCGAGATCGCGGGTCGGGCCAGCGTGATCGACGGCGATACAATCGAGATCGCCGGGCAGAGAATTCGCCTGCACGGAATCGATGCCCCGGAAAGCGGGCAGACCTGCCGCACCGGGTCCGGAGCCAGTGTTCGATGCGGCCGGGATGCGGCCTTCGCGCTCGCCGACCGCGTCGGCAGCCGCCCCGTCATCTGCGAGGTGGTCGATGTCGATCGGTACGGCCGGTCCGTGGCCGTCTGCGCACAGGACGGAGAAGATCTGAACGCGTGGATGGTGCTCGAGGGGCACGCGCTCGCCTATCAGCGCTACTCGGATGCCTACATCCCGCATGAACGTGCGGCCCGCACACGCGGCAACGGGATCTGGGCCTACGAATTCGACAAACCCTGGCGCTGGCGGCGGGAAAATTGAACGCGCGCGCTCATCCCGGTCCACCAGCGCGCCAGAGACGGCGCGCATCTTCCTCGGGGAGCGGTCGCAGGGTAGCGGCCGCGGTCTTCTGTCCGCCCGCTATCGCCGCGCTGATGACCGCCACGAGGCGCGCGGATCCGTCCTCGACCAGAAACACCCCGGATCCGGAGGCGCCGCGTTGAAGGGGGCAATCAAGGGCAACTATGTCGCCGTGGTCGACGTCAACGGGACAGGCCGGGCCCCCCGGGCCGCCGATGCGCAAAAAGAGCGGCCTGCGGAGCCGTTCTGGCGGCCGTATGTCTGCGGCCGGGAGATCCGGCACACGAGCAAGACGCAGAATCGCGCGATCCCGGGCGATGGCCGCGCGAGGCAGGCGCGTGCGCATCCTGAAGTCGGGCGCAATGCTGGCCGCCACCACCTCGAAGGCCTGTCGTCCCTCACTCTCCGGCAGAACGACCGCGAGCCCCGAGAGGACCAGGCGCGCGCCCGTTTCCTGGTCGAAAAGGCAATGTGCCGCCGTGAGGACCTGACGATCGCCGACTTAAGTGGCCCCACAGACGAGCTGCCCGTGATTGGCCAGCATTCCGCTCTGGGCGACCGCGAGGACCGGGAAGGCAAGGGTTGCAGGAAATACTGCGCCGGCGGCGAGGCGACGCAGGGCGCGCAGTACGCGGGACGGACTGGGACGGGGCATGAGGTCACCTTCTGGCAACAGCCCGGCTCGTCGGGGTCGGGCGCGCCGTGTTATCGGTGACTCTGAGGAAAGATCGGGTAAACGGATCGCCTGCGGAAGCACCGTGCCGCGTGACCGCTTCATCCGGGCCTGCCCGCCCTGGTCTTACCCGCTCCCGCTCTTCTCGCTCGGGTCCCTCTCGCTCACGCCGGTCTTTCTGTTTCGGACACAGCGCGCCGCGATGGCCCCTCCGGCAACCATCCAGGCTCCAGGAACAGCCAGTGCGAGGGCAGGGCGGGACGAGAAGTAGGAGGCGCCGGGGCCATGGAGTGCCACGGCGAGGGCGTGCATCGCCACGAGGTGAGCCAGCCCTGCAAGAAGCACGAGCCCGACAATCCGTCCCGGGCCGATCCCGGTCGGGGTCACCAGACCAAGCGCGATACCGGCCGCAGCGAGACTTGCCAGTGGCGTCAGAGCCGCTGCGGGGATGGCAACGGGCGCAAGGGAGAAAATCGCCGTGGTCACCGCCAGCCCAAGTCCCGCCGCAGCCAGGGCCGTCGCCAGGAGCGTCGGCCAGAGGAGGCCGAGGAGCGACAGGGCGAGGGCGATCGTCGTGGTCCAGAGCCCGGCGGCAAACAAGCCCAAGCCTGCCGCACCGGCCCCCGCCCCCAAAGACAGCCCCAGACAGGTCCACCCCGCGATGCGCGCAGCCCGAGCCGTCATGGCCGCGACCTTCCGATCGCGAGAAAGGACTCGAGCTGGGGCAGGATGTCGTTGCGACAGGACAGGCTGCCCTGTCCGGCGACGCGGTCCAGCGCGCGCCGGGCAAGGTCCGGCTGGCGGCCAAGGACGGCAAGGTAAACTTGGGCCGCCGCAAAACCGGGCGCCTCTCCTGGGGCACGCAACTGTCGCGCGAGAAACTGCTCCAGATGCGCGGCGATGCGCGGGCAGGGCTCGAGATCAGCGATTGCAGCGAGAGCTTCGATAAGGCGGGCGAATTCCGTTTGGCAGGTGGCGCGATCAGCGCCGTATCCCGGCACCGCGGCGCCCGCGCGCATCCGGATGCGCAGCACCAGCGCATGGGCGTTGAAGAAGCGCGGCTCGAGCGCGCCGGCCTCGCGCGCCGCCGACATCGCAGCGTCCGGATCGCCGGCATCGAGATGCCAAAGGGCCTCGAAGAAGAGCGCGTCGCTCCGCGGAAAGGGCAGGGAGTCGATCCCTGCAAAGACCTCCCGGGCGCGCGCTCCGGCTGGCGCGCTCAGCGCATCCGCGCGACTTGCCGCGAGCGCGAGCTGGACGGCCGCCGCATACCGCGTGACCGGGTTGGTGTCGGAGAGAAGCGGGCCGAGGGCCGCCTCGGCCCCGCTCGGCGTCTCCGCGAGCGCTGCCAGGGCGAGACGGGCTCGATCGGGCTCCGGGAGTGCGAGATCGAGACCGCGGCGCAGGAAGATGGTGTCCGGGACCGCGGGCTTCGCGCGAACCAGGGACCGGGTCTGCTCACACCTGTCGGACGAGCGTCGCGAGATCGTGGAGCCGCGCCGCGTATCACAGGACCGGCGCGTCGAGGTCGGTGTCGCGGATGCGCGACGTGCGGCCCGTCTGCGCGATATCCGACGCGAGCAGGAGATCGCCAGCGTCTTGAGCGTCTCGGCGCGGTCCCGGCGATCGGCCGCCAAGTGCCCGAGCGAGCCGGCGAGGCGCGACAGCGCGGCGCGCGCTGCCCTGCTCCCGGTGGCGGCGGCGAGATCCTCTGGATCCCGGATCCGCGCCGTGCCGCGCGCGGAACGTCGTCACGAGACGGTGCCGCGCGCTCGGCGCCGTCGAGACGTGGTGTGCGACAGGGGTGGAGCGGGACGGGTGAACGGTCACCGAGACCTCCGGACAGCCAACGACGCCGAATGACGTCATTGGCAACAGGTGTCAGGTGCGGACAGCGCGATGGGCGCCCTCTCCGGAGAGGCTCGCCTGAGGGCCCCGGCGCCCCGAGAGCCAGCGGGGACGCAGGCCGTCGGCGGATGCCTGGCGCCGCCATGGCCGGGGCGCGCACCGGGCCGCTTTGATTGGTGGCCCCGCGCCCCACGAGAAACGGGCGTCGAGCGTCTGCCAGCCCCCTGCCCTCCGCGGCAGCGTTCAGGGGTGCCCGGTCGTCGCCGCACCCGCGCCCGTCCGGCGGCCGCGGAGGCGGCAAGGCGCGTGTGGACGAGATCTTGAACCGGCACGTCACCGTCGATGTCCCCGGGATGCCGGGGACGGGAGGCGCGGCGTGCTCCCGACAGGCGGATCGAGCGGCCAAACGGGACCTTCATCGCCGGGACGCCCCGGGCCTCCTGATGCCGACCTTGCGGCATCCTGCTGTGGGCGATCCTCCGCGTCGCCGGGCTGCGACCCCCCTCGCGCTCCGGGTTACGCCTGCTATTCTCACCGCGGGCTCCGCGCGACGGAGTGACAGGAGCAGAGGGGCGACGGGACAGGGATGAGCGCAAACGAGATCGTTCTGACGAGCCCCGACGGCGTGGCTCCGGCATCGAGCTACGAGCACGCCGCGCGCTGCGGCGACTTCGTCTTCGTTGCCGGGCAGGTCGCGCGGGACGAGAACGGCGCATGGGTCGGGCTCGGCGATGCCGGGGCGCAGGCCGCGCAGGTCTACCGCAACATCGGACGCATCCTCGCGCATGTGGGGGCGACGCCGCAGGACGTGGTGAAGATCACCACGATGATGGTGGACAGGGCCGACCGCGACGCGGTGACGGCGGCGCGGCTCGACTTCTTCGGCGACCATCGCCCGCCGCATTCGGGCATGATCATCGCCGGTCTCGGCTCGCCCGAGGTGCGCGTCGAGGTCGAGGTGATCGCCTACCTTCCCCGGGCGCGCCCGTGAGCGTTCCCTTCTACGATCACGCCGGCCTCTACCTTGCCGCGAAGGACCGCATCGACGGGGCCATCGCGCGGGTGCTGACCTCCGGGCGGCTCGACTGGGGGCCGGAGGTGCCCGCCTTCGAGGCGGAGTTCGGGGCGTGGGTCGGCGCGCCGCAGGTCGTGACCTGCGGCTCCGGGACCGCGGCGCTGAAGGTCGCGCTGCTCGGCCTCGGGATCGGGCCGGGCGACGAGGTGATAACGGTGCCGAACACCGATATCGCCTGCAGCTCGGCGATCCGCTTCACCGGTGCCTCCGTGGTCTGGGCGGATATCGACCCGGCCTCGCGCTGCATGTGCCCCGAGGCCGCCGCGGCCGCCGTCACGCCCCGCACGCGCGCCATCCTCGCCGTCGACCTCTACGGCCAGCCGGCCGATCTGGGGGCCCTGCGCGCGCTCGCCGACCGCCACGGCATCGCGCTGGTCGAGGACGCCTGCCTCGCGCTCGGGGCCGAGTTCGAGGGACGGCGCATCGGCAGCATCGCCGACGTGACCTGCTTCAGCTTCGCGCCGACGAAGCACCTGGGCGCTTACGGCTCGGGCGGGGCCTGCACCACCGGCGACGCCGCGCTTGCCGGGCGCATGCGCCGGATCGCGGCCTATGGGCAGTCGCGCGAGCATCACCTGAGCACCTTCGGCGGCAATGGCAGCATGCTGAACCACGAGACCGACGGGCTGAACGAGCGGCTGGACGAGCTGCAGGCGGCGATCCTGCGGGTCAAGCTCGCGGATCTCGACGCGACGCTCGCCCGGCGTCGGACGCAGGCGGAGCGCTACGCAGCGGGCCTCGCGGAGACCGGGCTCGACCTGCCGCGCGAGGTCGGGCCGGTCCGCCATGCCTGGCGCAACTACGTGATCGAATGCGACGACCGGGACGGCCTGCGAACGCGGCTGGCGGAGGCCGGCATCCCCACGAACACGCCCTACGCGCCGCCGATGCACCTGCAGCCGGTCCACGCGGCTCTCGGCTTCGGGCCGGGCAGCTTTCCCGTCGCCGAACGGTCCTGCGCGCGGCTCCTGGGGCTGCCCCTCGGGCCGCACCTGGAGCTCGACCAGATCGACGAGGTGGCGCACGCGGTTCGGGCCGCGCTGTGATGCCGGGGCTCGATCCCGCTCACCGGTCTGCCTCTCCGCCCGGCCCCTGGCGATACCGATCGGCCGGGGGACCGATGTCGCCCGGTCGGAAGGCGGCGAGGGCTGGCAGACGCTCGATGAGCGGGCCTCGTCGAGCGCCGGCTCGACGCCCGCGACCTGGCGCAGCGCCTCGGGCACGAAGGCGCCCTCGCTGACGATCGCGTCGTCGTCGATGTGCAGTGTCGCGCCGCGCCGGCACAGGCCCGGAGGGGCGCGGCTGCGGTTCCGGCCGCCGAAGGCGATGTCGTCGTTGCTGCCGAGCTGAATCTGGATCACGCCGCAAGCGCTCTTGCTGTCGGCGCCGCCGCCGCCCGCGTCGGGCGTCTGCGTGACGGCCTGCGTCCAGCGCGCCCGGCGGTCGACGCCCCAGCCCATGGGCCCGGCGCGGAAGGCGCCGTCGTCACCGGCGCTGTCCAGTTCGGAACGGATCAGCGCCGCGTCGAGGACGCCCGCGATCGGGACTCCCCGCCCCTCGCGGATCTCGAGCGTCACCGGCGCCTCGACGAAGCCCGCGACCGGAAAGACGGGCAAGAGCACGGCGAAGACGATCAGCAGAGTCAGACCCGGCCAGAAGCCCGGCATGGCGAGCGTCAGCGTGGCGCCGGCGCGGATCGCCTGGTCGCTGCGCCGGCCGCGGCGCGCGGCCGCGAGCGTCGCCAGCGGCTCGCAGACGCGCACGGACAGGACCACCGCGTAGGCGGTCGGCGAGACCGTGGGCAGCAGGCGCCCGCCGATCACCTCGACCACCGGCCGGCGACAGACGAGCGAGACGCCCCGATCGCCCCGCGCCACGTCGCGCAGGAAGGTCAGGACCTGCACCCGGAGCGGCTGGTCGAGCCCGAGCTGGGCGCGGCGCGGCCGGGCGCTCGTCGGTTGCGCAGACGCCCAGCATCATGCGTGCGGGGTCGCCCGGCACAAGCCGGACGACCGTGAACACCGCCAGCAGGATGCCGAACAGCACCGGCAGGAGCTGGCGGAGCCTCCGCCGCAGGAACGCGAGCAGCGCCACGGCCGGGCCTCACCCGGTCGTCCAGGCTTCCCGGAAGCGGTCGAGCCGGGTCGGGAAGACCGCGAAGTCTTGCACGTTGTCCCGCGTGCCGTAGATGATCGTGGGGTGGAGGAGGTAGAGATGGGGCACCTCCTCGATCGCGATCTTCTGCAACTCGGTCTGGAGGTCCTCGCGCAGCGTCGGACCCTGCGCCCCCTCGGCCTGCACGCTGACGTCGATGATCCGCTCGTCGACATGGCCCGAGAAGTCCGGGTCCGATCCGCCGATGTCCCTCGGCCGGAAGTCGAAGGGGATGTTCATCGCCGGGTCGATCACGTCGTCGGTGCCGAGCTTGCAGACCATCTCGAACTCGCGCCCGACCACATCTGCCACCAGGTGCCGGCCTCGACCGGAACCACGTTCACCGTGATGCCGATATCGGCAAGCTGGTCGGTCAGGATGACGGCCGTCTGCTGGGCCAGCCCGTCGCCCGCGGCGATCAGCAGATCGACCTCGAAGCCGTCCGGGGCGGCGCTTCCGGCCATCAGCGCCCGCGCCTTCTCGAGGTCGTGGCCGGCGGCGAACGCGTCGGTGTGGAACAGGATGCCGGGGCGGTAGAAGGGCGACCGGGCGGGCTCGCCGTTGCCCCGCAGGATCGCGTCGATCATCGCCTCGCGGTCGACCGCGTGGGAGATCGCCTGCCGCATCTGCATGTCGGCCAGCTCCGGCACCTTGCGCATGTTGGGACCGATAGCGGCAGTGCGGCAGATCGTGACCATCTCGCCATCGACGCCTCGCGCGTTCTCCAGCGACGCGGCCCGGCCGAACGGAATCCGGAGCGCCACCTCGATCTCGCCGGTGCGCAGCTGCGGCACGCGGGCGTTGTCGTCCTGCACGATGCGCATCTCCACCCGGTCGACGTCAGGCCGCTCGGGATCCCACTCGCCGGGATTGGGCGTCAGCACCGCCACCTGCCCCGTGTCCCGGCGCTCGAGGCAGAACGCGCCCGAGCCCAGGGTCGCAGAGGCGAGCCCCCCGGGCCCGACCTCCTCGGCATGGTCCTTCGACAGGATGTGGCTGCCCCCGGAGCGTGAGACAGCTGACGAAGGCGACATCGGGCCGGTCGATTCCGATCTACACCCGCAAGCGCGGCGCGGGAAAACACCACACCGAGGCCCTCATCGCCCTCGCGCGCCGCCGCGTCACCGTCCTTTGGACAATGCTCCAACGCCGGGAAACCTTCGATCCACACAGAAAGGCCGCTTGACTTCCGCATTACTCAGCTGCCTCGCCGGCGATCTGCGGCGTCATGGCGATCAGCTCGTCGACGGTGCGCCCCCGGATGACGCCGCCGTCGGTCATCCGCTGCACCGCGTCGTCATGCGCGGGCCGGCGCGACGAGGCGCAGGCGTCGGTCACGAGGGTGACGTGGTAGCTGCGGTCGCGCGCATCGCGCGCGGTGAGCTCGACGCAGCCCTCGGTGACGACGCCGCAGACCCAGAGCCGGTCGCGGCCCATGTTGCGCAGGATCTGGTCGATCGGGGTGGAATTGAAGGTGCTGACGCTGGTCTTGTCGATGACGATCTCGTCGCCCTCGGGCGCCACGGCATCGAGGAAGTCGGCGTCGAGGGGCATGAGCGGCGTGTCGCCGCTGCGCCGCGCGGCGAGGTCGGCACCGCCGTCCCTGGTGGTCTTCTTGCGGAAGTTCACGCGGATGTGGAAGGGCTCGATTCCGTGGGTCCGGCAATGCAGCAGCAGCCGGCGCATGCGCGGCGTGACCTCGTCGATGAAGTCGAACCGCTCCTTGAGGTGATCGGGCCGGCCCTGGTCGCGGGCGAGCCGCCCCATCCAGCCCTCGGGATGGGCGCATCCCTTGTGCATGTCGACGATCAGCAGGGCCGTGCGCGCGGGGTCTACCGCGGGCTCTTCCGGCTCGGCGACCAGGTCCCAGTAGGGGTCGTGCACCATGTCCGTCTCTCCTTGCGGGTAACGACCGGGGAAGCGGTGCGCTCCCGCAGCGTCTTGGTATATTGTTAGGCAATACGGTGCCCTTTCTTGTGTCAAGCGGCGTGTCGCCCGGGGTCGCCCCGGGGCGCGCCCTGCCCAAACCTGCGACAATCGCCGAAGCGGCACGGGTGCCGACGCCTGCGGCACCGCCGGCGCGCGCCGATCCGGCGCGCAGGACGCTTGACCGATGCTCGCGACAATGGCTAACGGTATACAGCTGACAGTCCTCTCCGCAAAGGAACCTCGCGCATGGCAGGCCAGACGTTCGGACGCGCGCAGTGACCGCCGCGGCGAGGCCCCTCCTGATCCGGGCGCGCCAGATGCTCGACGGCACCGGCGGGCGGATCGAGGAGGCCGCGCTCCTCGTCGAGGGCGAGCGCATCCGCGCCGTCGGCCGCGCCGCCGACATCGGCACGCCGGACGGGGCGCGGGTGATCGACCATTCGGGCACGGCGATGCCGGGCATGATCGACGTCCACGTGCATCTGCGCGCGCCCGGAAGGCCGGGCGAAGGCCTGGCCGAGGCGGTCGACCTCGCGCGGATCTCCTACGCCGAGACGGCGCTGCGCGCCTCGAAACACGCGCGCGACACGCTGCGCGCCGGCTTCACGGCGGTGCGCGACTGCGCGGCACCGGGCGGCGTCGTGATCGATTTGCGCAACGCGATCGAGACCGGCTACGTGGACGGCCCGCGCATCAAGGCGTGCGGGCAGGGGCTGACGGTCACCGGCGGGCACATGGACAGGCCGCTCTTCTCCGACCACGTCCGGGTCGACGGCCTTGCCGCGCCCTGCCTCGGCGCCGACGGCTTCCGCGAAGGCGTCCGCGCACAGCTCCGCCGCGGCGCCGACTTCATCAAGCTCAACACCTGGGTCTCCTTCCACGACAGCCCCGACCGCTTCTGGCGACGCGAGATGACCGATGCCGAGATCGCCGCCGCCTGCGACGAGGCGCACGCGCATGGGGTCCATGTCGCCGCGCATGTCTACGGCCCCGAGGGAGTCGCGGCCTCGGTCCGCAATGGCGTCGACACGATCGAGCACGGGCACTGGATCGACGCCCCGACGGTGGAGCTGATGGCCGAGCGCGGAACGACCTTCGTGCCGACGCTGACGGTGAACGAGGTCCATGCCCGGCACGCGCTGCAGGACCCCGACCTGCCCGAGAAGTACAAGCGCTGGCATCGCCGCTCGTCGGAGGACAAGTGGGAGACGCTGGAAAGGGTCCGCGCCGCGGGCATCCGCGTCTGCACCGGAACCGATGCCGGCTTCCAGATCGAGCACGGGCTCTGGAACGCCCACGAACTCATCCTGCTGGTGCGGGGCGGCTACACGCCGATGGAGGCGATTACGGCCGCCACCGCGAACGGCGCCGACCTGCTCGGCATCGAGGCCGGCCGGCTCGTGCCCGGCCGGCTTGCCGATCTCGTCCTCGTTGCGGGCGATCCCCTCGCCGACCTGTCGATTCTTGGGCAGTCTGAAAAGCTTCGCGCCTTCAAGGGCGGCGCGGAGGCAGGATTGGATTGCCAGGCAGGCAAGAGTGAGATTGTAATACAGTGATACATCACCAGGGAAACCGGTGTTCCGGAGTCGCGGCGAGCACCGCGGCCGAACGACAGCCGACGATGAGGAAAGACAGGGAGTAACGACTGATGCAGAACAAGATCCTCGCTTGGCGCCGCGGCGCCGCCCTGACCACGGTGAGCGCGCTGGCGCTGGGGCTGGCGTCATCCGCCCTGGCCCAGGAACTGCGCGTCGCCTTCCCGGCCAGCAGCGAGCCGGCGAACCTCGACTACCACGTCGATCCGTACACGCCGACGATGCTGATGAACTCGTTCATGACCGACCCGCTCGTGGTGCGCGCGCCTGACGGCTCCTTCGTGCCGGGTCTGGCTGCGAGCTGGGAGATCTCGGACGACGCCACCGAAGTCACCATGGCGCTGAAGGAGGGCGTGACCTTCCAGGACGGAACGCCCTTCAACGCCGAGGCGGTCCTCGCCAATTTCGAGCGCATCCTCGCGCCCGAGACGGGCTCGGCGCTGCTCGCGCAGGAAGTCGGCCCGCTCGCCTCCATGGAAGCCGTGGACGATCTTACGGTCAAGTTCGTCTATGACGAGGCCTGGGTCACGTTCCTCGACATGGCGTCCAAGGCGCCGATGTGGTCCCCCACCGCGTTCAACGCGTCGACGCCGCAGGACTTCGACAAGGAGCTGATCGGCACCGGGCCCTTCAAGCTCGTGGAATGGGTGCAGAACGACTACATCCTGATGGAGACATGGGACGGCTATGGCGGCTGGAACTCGGTCTCCGAGACCGGAGGCCCGGCGCAGGTCGACGGCGTGCGGCTGCAGTTCATCGCCGAGGACGCGGTGCTCGGCTCGGTCGTGGCGTCCGGCGAATCCGACATCGCCTACCAGCTGCCGGCGCTGGCCGTGGAGCAGTACCTCGAGTCCGACGACGCCGAGCTCCTGTCGATCGGGCAGGCCGGGGTGGGACTGCAGATGATCTTCAACGTCCGCAACCCGCCGCTCAGCGACAAGCGGCTGCGCCAGGCGATCCTGTATTCCCGGAACATGGATCTGGCCAACCAGATCCTCTACAACGGCCTCTACGGCGAGGCCGACGGACCGCTCAACAACATCCATCCCTGCTTCTGGGAGGGTGCGAGCGAGATGTACCAGCAGGATCTCGACAAGGCGGTGGCTCTGCTGGAGGAAGCCGGCTGGGTCGAGGGGCCGGGCGCGCTCCGTGTCGCGCAGGGCGTCGAAGGCGTCGAGGACGGCACCCGGCTGGAACTCGGCTGGTCGGTCCTGCACCATGCCGAGATCGGCGAGGTCGTGCAGGCGCAGCTGCTGGAGATCGGCATCGGGATCAGCGTCGAGCAGGTGCCGGGCCCGATCCAGCTCGAACGGGTGAACGCGCGCGACTTCGACATCATGTTCGAGCGGCTGCGCAGCGCCGACCCGAAGATCCTCGACGACATGTGGAACCCCGCCTACGATCAGCCGGGCGGCTGGGCCTGGACGGGCTACGACAACCCCGAGCTGACCGCGCTGCTCGAGGTCGTGGCCCAGAACCCCGACTGGGACACGCGCTGCCAGGCGGCCAAGGACGCGCAGAAGATCATCATGGAAGAGGCATTGATGGTCCCCACGCTGTCGCAGCCGAGCTACTTCGCCGTCTCGAACAAGGTGGAGGGCTTCAAGCTGGGCGCCCAGGGCACGCATTTCTTCCTGCACGACGTGCGCTTCGTCGAGTGACCTGACGCGGGACCCGGCCGGGGCGGCACGCGTCGCCCCGGCCCCATTCGGGAGCGCCCATGGGACGCTACATCCTCGGCCGGATTCTCCAGATGATTCCGGTCCTCCTCCTCGTCTCGCTCATCGTCTTCGGGATCATGCGGGTCCTTCCGGGCGATCCCGCGCTGCTGATGCTGCAGGGGGCGGAGGGCGGCGTGACGACGCCCGAGCGTCTCGAGGCGCTGCGGGAGCGCATGGGCCTGAACGACCCGGTGGTGGTGCAGTACTGGACCTTCCTCACCGGGGCGCTGACCGGCGATCTGGGCGAATCCGTCCGCTTCCGCGAGCCGGTGCTCGACATGGTCCTCGACCGGCTCGGCTCGACGATCGAACTCGCGCTCGCGGGGCTGGTGATCTCGGTCCTCGTCGGCGTGCCGCTCGGAATGATCGCCGCCATGCGCCGCGGCGGCTGGATCGACGCCTTCACCATGACCTTCTCCTATCTCGGCGCCTCGATGCCCGTCTTCTTCCTCGGGCTGATCCTGATCTACGTCTTCGCCTTCGGCATGGGGCTCTTTCCCTCGGCCGGCGGAACGGGCTGGCGCTCGCTGGTCCTGCCCGGGGTGACGCTCGGGCTCATCAATGCCGGGCTGATCGCGCGGCTGATGCGCTCCTCCATGCTCGAGGTGCTGGGCGAGGACTACATGCGCACCGGCCGCGCCAAGGGCGTGCCGCCGGGGCTCCTGCTCCGCCGCCACGGCATCAAGAACGCCCTGATCCCGGTGGTCACGATCCTCGGGCTGCAATTCGGCAACATGCTGGCGGGCACCGTGGTCACCGAGACCGTGTTCAGCCGGCCAGGCATCGGGCGGATGATCGTCACCGCGATCCTGGCCAAGGACTATCCGCTGATCCAGGGGGCGGTGCTGTTCCTGTCGATCATCTACGTCACCGCCAACCTGCTCGTCGACATCGCCTATGCCTGGCTCGACCCGCGGATCCGCTATGGCGACTGAGACCGCCGAGCTGCCCGCGGGGCCGGCCGTCGCGCGCCGCAGCCCCGGACGGATCGCCCTGCGCCGCTTCCTGCGGCATCGCAGCGCGCAGGTCGGGCTGGTCCTGCTGACCGCCTGGGTGGTGCTGGCGGTCTTCGCGCCCTGGATCGCGCCCTACGAACCGAACGAGCTGGTCTCGCGCGCCCGGCAGGCGCCCTCGGCCGATCACTGGCTCGGCACCGATCACCTCGGGCGCGACCTGCTCAGCCGGGTCATCCACGGCGCCCGCATCTCGCTCGTGCTCGGCTTCGTCAGCGTGATCTTCGGCCTCGTCCCCGGCGCCACGCTCGGCCTCGTGGCGGGCTATGCCGGCGGGCGGGTGGACGCGGTGATCTCGCGGCTGATCGACGCCATGCTCGCCTTCCCGTCGATCATCCTCGCGCTGATCATCATCGCCACGCTCGGGCCCGGCATCCTGAACGTCATGATCGCGGTCGGCGTCGCCTCGGTGCCGGAATACGCACGCCTGATGCGCGGGCAGGTGCTGGCGGCGCGGACGCAGCCCTATGTCGAGGCGGCGTGGCTGGTGGGCAACGACCCGGCACGGATCATGGGCCGGCACATCTTTCCCAACGCCAACGGCCCGCTGATCGTCTTCGCCACGCTGCAGGTGGGCAACGCCATCCTCGTGGGCGCGGGGCTGTCCTTCCTCGGCCTCGGCGCGCAGCCGCCCACCGCCGAATGGGGGCTGATGTCGGCCGAGGGGCGCGACGTGCTGGCCCGGGCCTGGTGGATCTCGACCTTTCCCGGCCTCGCCATACTGAGCGTCGTCGTCGCCTTCAACCTGGTGGGCGACGGGCTGCGCGACGCCGTCGATCCCAGGACGCGGCCGGCATGAGCGCGCTGCTGTCGATCCGCGACCTCGAGGTCACCTTCGCGACCGAGGCCGGGCCGCTGCCCGCCGTGCAGGGCGTCTCGCTCGACGTGGCACCCGGCGAGACGCTGGCCATCGTGGGCGAGTCGGGCTCGGGCAAGTCGGTGACGATGCTCTCGCTGCTCGGGCTCCTGCCGGCCGGCGCCGCGCGGGCGCGGCAGGTCGTCTTCGACGGGCAGGACATCACCGCGCTGGACGAGGCGCGGCTGCGCGGCCTTCGCGGGCGCGAGATCGGCATCGTGTTCCAGGACCCGATGACCTCGCTCAACCCGGTTCTGACCGTCGGGCGGCAGCTGACCGAGATGTTCGAGCTGCACCAGGGCCTGTCGCGCGGCGCCGCCCGTGCCGCCGCGGTCGAGACGCTCTCGCTGGTGGGCATGCCCTCGCCGAAGGAAAGGATGGCGACCTATCCGCACCAGCTCTCGGGCGGAATGCGGCAGCGCGCGATGATCGCCATCGCCGTCGCCTGCCGTCCGAAGCTGCTGATCGCCGACGAGCCCACGACCGCGCTCGACGTGACAATCCAGGCGCAGATCCTCGACCTGATCGCCCGGATCCAGGAGGAGCTCGGCATGGGCGTGATCATGATCAGCCACGATCTGGGGGTCGTCGCGGGCGTCGCCGACCGGATCGCGGTGATGTATGCCGGCCGCATCGTCGAGATCGGGCCGATCGACGCCGTCTTCGACGCACCGCGGATGCCCTATACGAGCGGGCTTCTGGCCTCGGTGCCGCGCTACGATCTCGACGCGGACATGCCGCGCTCGATCCCCGGCACCCCGCCCGACCCCCTCGCCCGCCCCTCCGGCTGCGCCTTCCGCCCGCGCTGCGCCGAGGCGCGGGCCGCCTGCGCCGCCTCGCCCCCGCCCGCGCTGCGCCCCGCGGGGCCGCCGCCCCACGAGGCCGCCTGCATCCTCGTCGGCGAGGAGAGGGAGAGGACATGACCGCGCCGCCGCTTCTGGAGGTCGCCGATCTGCGCCTGCATTTCCCGCTCGGGGGCGGGTTCGCCTTCGGTCGGCGCGGCACCGTCAAGGCGGTGGACGGGGTCGACTTCCGGCTGGAGGCCGGCCGCACACTGGGGCTCGTGGGCGAGTCGGGCTGCGGGAAATCAACGCTCGGCCGCGCCGTCGTGGGTCTGGAGACGCCGACATCGGGCAGCGTCACCCTGGGTGGCCGGAACCTCGCCGCGCGCTCCCGGGCCGAGCGCGACGCCGACCGCCGCCGCATGCAGATGATCTTCCAGGACCCCTTCTCGAGCCTCAATCCGCGGATGACCGTGGGCCAGACCCTCGCCGAGCCGATCCGCCTGCACGGGCTGCGCGAGGGGCCGGGCGTGGCGGCGCGGGTGCGCGAGCTGCTCGGCCTCGTCGATCTGCCCGAGGGCGCGCGCGACCGCTACCCGCACGAGTTCTCCGGCGGCCAGCGGCAGCGCATCGGCATCGCCCGGGCGCTGGCCTGCGAACCCGAGCTCGTGGTCTGCGACGAGCCGGTCTCGGCGCTCGACGTCTCGATCCAGGCCCAGATCATGCGCCTGCTGAAGCGGCTGCAGGACGAGCTGGGCGTCGCCTACCTCTTCATCGGGCACGAGCTCGGCGTGGTGCGCCAGGTCTCCGACGAGATCGCGGTGATGTATCTCGGCCAGATCGTCGAGCGCGGCGCCGGCCGCACGCTGTTCCGCGAGGCGCGGCACGCCTATACCCGCGCGCTGATCAGCGCCGCGCCGATCCCCGATCCGCGGCTGGAGCGCCTTCGGCGGCGTATCATCCTCAAAGGCGATCCGCCGAGCCCGATCGATCCCCCGAGCGGCTGCCCCTTCGCCGGGCGCTGCCCCGTCGCCATCCCGCGCTGCCATGCCGAGCGCCCGCCGCTCGAGCGCTTCGGCCCCGATCACGCCGTCGCCTGCTGGCGCGCGGGCGAGACGCCGGAGCTTCTGCCGATCCTGGCGCAGGGCGCGCCGGCGCGCGACGGAACGTCGGGCTGACCGCGCTTGCGGCCCGTTCTCCGGCGCCCTATAGATTGTATAACAAACTAACGACACGGAGTGGCCGGAGCGCCCATGTACCGGATCGGAATCGACGTCGGCGGAACCTTCACGGATTTCACCCTGCTCGCCGAGGACAGCTCGGGGAGCGGGGGCACGCCCTCCTTCTTCAAGGTGCCCTCGACGCCCGCGGACCCGTCCGAGGCGATCGAGACGGGGCTGGCGCAGATGGTCGACGCCTTCGGCTACGCCCCGGACGCGGTGCGCTTCCTCGCCCACGGCACCACGGTCGCCACGAACATCGTGATCCAGCGCAAGGGCGCGCGCACCGCGCTGCTGACGACGCGCGGCTTCCGCGACGTGCTCGAACTGGGCCGGCAGGCGCGGCCATCGATCTACGACTACCGCGTGGCCAAGCCGCCGGTTCTGATCCCGCGCGACCGCCGCTTCGAGATCGACGAGCGGGTGACGGCGACGGGCGAGATCTGGCGGCCGCTGGACGAGGACAGCCTCGCCGCCGCGGTGGACGAGTTGACGGCGGCGGGCGTGGAGGCGGTGGCGATCTGCTTCCTGCACAGTCATCTGCGCCCCGAGCACGAGCGCCGGGCGGGCGCGGCGGTGCGCGCCGCCCTGCCCGAGGCCTTCGTGACGCTGTCCTGCGAGATCCTGCCCGAGTTCCGCGAGTTCGAGCGCGTCTCGACCACCGCGATCAACGCCACGCTCGGGCCGCGGATGGAGGGCTATCTCGACCGCTTCCGCTCCCGCGTCGCCGGGATCGGCGTGCCGGTGACGCCCTACACGATCCATTCCAATGGCGGGCTGATGCCGATCGAGACGGTGCGCGCCGCGCCGGTGCGCACCTGCGTCTCGGGCCCGGCGGCCGGCGTCGTCGGCGCCGCCGAGATCGGCCGGGTCGCCGGATTTCCGAACCTCGTCACCTTCGACGTGGGCGGCACCTCGACCGACGTGTCGCTGATCGAGGCGGCCGAGCCGCTGTTCACCAACCAGCGGCTCGTCGCGGGCTACCCGGTCAAGACGCCCATGGTCGACATCCAGGTGATCGGGGCCGGCGGCGGCTCGATCGCGCGGCTGGACGACGCCGGCGCGCTCAAGGTCGGCCCCGACAGCGCCGGCGCCGATCCCGGCCCGGTGGCCTATGGCCGGGGCGGCACCGAGCCCACGATCACCGACGCCAATCTCGTGCTCGGCCGGCTCGATCCCGACTGCTTCCTCGGCGGGCGGATGACGGTCGATCCCGACGCGGCGCGGCGGGTCCTGGCCGAGCGGATCGCGGAGCCGCTCGGCCTGACGGTCGAGCGCGCGGCGCTCGGGGTGATCCGGATCGCGGTGGCCAACATGGGCCGCGCGATCCGCTCGGTCTCGATCGACAAGGGGCACGACATGGCCGACCTGGCGCTCTGCGCCTTCGGCGGCGCCGGCCCGCTGCACGCCGCCGAGGTGGCCCGCGAATGCGGCTTCGCGCGCATCCTGATTCCGCGCGAGCCCGGCACGCTCTGCGCGCAGGGGATGCTCTTGTCCGACATCAGCCTCGACTTCGTGCGCACCCGGATGTGCGACGCCATGCCCGGCTCCTGGGCCGAGATCCTCGGGCTCTTCGCCGAGATGGAGGAGGAAGGTGCGGCGTTCCTCGACGGCGAGGCGGTGCCGGTCGGCCGGCGCGCCTTCCGGCGGCTCCTCGACGCGCGCTACCTGGGCCAGAATTTCGAGGTCTCGGTCGATGTCGAGGGGCTCGGCCCGGACGACCTTGCGGATGTCGTGCGGCGCTTCCACGACGCCCATCGCAAGGAGCATGGCTACGACATCCGCGACCGCGCGGTGCAGTTCGTCTCGGCCCGGCTCAAGGCCATAGGCCGGATCGCGCGCGCGGACCCGCCCGAGATCGCCGGCGGTGCCAGCGTCGAGGACGCCATCACCGGCAGCCGGCCGGTCTATGTCGACGACGCCTCCGGATGGCGCAGCGCCACGATCTACGACCGGACCCTGCTGCCGCTCGACATCCCCCTCGCCGGGCCCGCGCTCGTCAACGAGATGAGCTCCACGACGCTGATACTGCCGGGCCAGCACGCCCGCGCCGACCGCTGGGGCAACCTGATCATGGAGAGCGCATGACCCAAGCAAGCCCCGCCGCCGCGACCGCGCCCGATCCGGACCGCCGCCTCGCCGATCCGATCCAGATGGAGGTCTTCTCCAACCGGCTGCTCGCGATCGCCGAGGATATCGGGCAGATCCTGATCCGCTCGTCCTTCTCGTCGAACATCAAGGAGCGGCGCGACTGCTCGACGGCGCTGTTCGACGCGAAGGGGCGCCTCGTCACCCAAGCCGATCACATCCCGATCCATCTCGGCGCGATGATCGGCGCGGTCGAGGCGATCCTCGCCCGCTATCCCTTCTCCGAGATCGCCGAGGGCGACGCCTTCATCGCGAACGACCCCTATCTCGCCGGCGGCAGCCACCTGCCGGACATCTCGATCATCACACCGGTCTTCCACGAGGGCGAGATCCGCTTCTTCGCCGGCAACATCGCGCACCACGCCGACGTGGGCGGCAAGACGCCCGGCTCGACCTCGGGCACCTCGCGCTCGATCTTCGAGGAAGGCATCCGCCTGCCCGTCATCCGCATCGCGCGCGGCGGCGCGATCGACGAGGACCTGCTGACCCTGATCGCGGTCAACACCCGCGATCCCGAGGAGCGCCTGCTGGATCTGCGCACCCAGATTGGCTGCAACATGCGCGGCGGCGAGATGCTGGTCGCGCTCGTCGACCGGATGGGCTGGGCGGCCGTGGAGCAGGCGATCGAGGACATCCTGACCTACACCGCGCGCCGCCTGGCGAACCGCATCGGCGCGCTCGCCGACGGCCGCTACCGCTTCGAGCGCGCGATGGACGATGACGGCTTCCCGGGCGAGCCGGTGCCGATCGTCTGCACGGCCATCGTCGAGGGGCAGAGCCTGACGCTCGATTTCGAGGGCTCGGGCCCGCAGGCGCGCGGCGCGATCAACCTGCCCGACAGCGCGCTGAAGGCGTCGGTCTACTACTGCGTGAAGGCGGTGCTCGATCCCGGCCTGATGCCGAACCAGGGCAGCATCGACCCGATCACCATCCGGGCGTCCGAGGGTTCGATCGTCAACCCGCGCCCGCCCGCCGCGGTGGCGGGTCGCGCGGTGACCTCGAACCGCCTCTGCGGCGCGGTGTTCGGCGCCCTCTACCAGGCTCTGCCGCCCGAGGAGGCCATGGCGTCGTGCAACGACTCGACCTCGGCGGTGTCGATCTCGGGCTGGCATCCGGCGCGGGGCGCGACCTATGTCTATCCCGAAAGCATGGGCGGCGGCGCGGGCGCCTTCGCCGATCGCGACGGGATGGACGCCGTCCATGTCCACACGGTGAATTCCACCAACCTTCCCGCCGAGGCGCTGGAGCTGGAATACCCGCTGATGCTGGAGGAATACGCGCTGGTGCCCGACTCCGGAGGCGCCGGGCGGTTCCGCGGCGGGCTCGGCATGGCGCGGCAGATCCGGATCATGGCCGACGGGACCACCTTCTCGGCCCGGTCCGACGCCCATGTCGTGCCGGCGCCCGGTCTCTTCGGGGGCCGGCCCTCCAGCGTGACGCGCATCCGGCGCAACCCCGGCACCGATGCCGAGGAAGAGCTGCATTCCAAGGCGTCTGGCCTCGTGCTGGCCGCGGGCGAGGTGATCCGCGTCGAGACGCTCGGGGGCGGGGGGTATGGCGACCCGGGCGAGCGGGACCCAGCCGCGCTCGCGCGCGATCTCGCCGAGGGCAAGGTCACGCGCGCCACCGCCGAGCGGGATTACGGCGCAGACATGGTGGAGCGGGCGCTGCGGCTGCGCGCCCCGTCCCGAGGCGCCGGCCGTGCGGGGCTGCACAGTATACAGGAGGCACGATAGCCTGTAAGTCACGGCACCGCGCATAGGAGCGGTCACGTCAGGACCGGAGCATGGTTTTACGGGAGACGTCCGTGGCATACCCAATTCCCACGTCCATTCAATCGGAAGAGGGCCCGAGCCTTCGACAGCCGACGCGCAATTCGCTGGCCTCCTCGATCGCCAGCGCCGTCGCCGAGGCGATCGCGACGGGGCACCTGAAGCCCGGCGAACGGGTCGTCGAGCTGGCCCTTGCCGAGCAGATGAAGGTCAGCCGCGTTCCGGTCCGCGAGGCGCTCAAGGTGCTCCATGCCCAGGGCATCCTCTCCGGCGGCAGCCATCGCGGCTACCGTATCGCGACCTTCGACGACACGACGGTGCGGCAGGTGATCGAGGTCCGGCTGATGCTGGAGACGATCCTCTTGCGCGACGCCATCGCGAGATGGCGCGCCGACGGGCCCGACCTGTCGGGGCTGGACGAGGCCATCGGCGGCATGAAGATCGCCGCGAAGATCGAGAACCGCCTCGCCTCGCTCTCGGCCGATCTGGAATTCCACCGCGCCATCGCCCGCGCCGCCGGCAACGACATCGCCGCGACGCTGTGGGAAGCCATCGCGCGGCATGTGATGATCATCTTCGCCCGCGAGGAATACCGCGACGATGACCTGAACGCGATCGTGGCGCAGCACCAGTCGTTCCGTGACTACATCGAGCGCGCGATCGCGCAGGAGCACGGCGAGGACGAGATCTCCGCCGCGCTGAAGGCCCACCTGCTGCAGGTGTCGCGCGCGAAGCGCCCGGCAGCGGCCGCGGACGCGCCTGCCGTCGAGGGGTAGCGGCCCGGCCCGCGAAGGGACCGGGCCGCAGCCATCGTCACTCCCCGGCGGGCCGCACGTCGTAGAAGCGGACCTGCCAGCGACCGGGCGCGAAGGACAGTCCGTCGAGCTCGCTGGAATGGGCGATCGTCTGGATCTGGTCGCGGATGGCCCAGAACAGCGCCTCGTCCATGATGAACTTCTGGATCTCCCCGTAGATCGCGTCGCGCTCGTCGGGAGAGGTGGCCGCGGTCACTTCCTCCAGCAGCCCGTCGAGCTTCTCGGAATCCACGTGCATCCAGTTGAACTTGAACTGGCCGGGGCCGGGGATGTTCGAGGAGTGGAACGGGATGTAGAGGACCGACGGGTCGTTCGACACCCACTGGATCGCCCCCATGTCGAACTCGTTGGCCATGACGAGCTCGTCCTGCCGCGCCTTGGTGACGTTATCGACCTCGAGGAGGATGCCCTTGTCGCGCAGCGCCGCCTGCAGCGCGACGCCGGTTTCGGGCTCCAGCATCGAGAGGTAGTGGATCGACAGATCCTCGCCGTCCTTCTCCCAGACGCCGTCGTCGCCCATCTCCCAGCCGGAGCTCCGCAGGAGTTCCGCCGCGGCCTCGGGGTCGTAGGGGTAGTAGTCCTCGACGCCTTCCCAGTAGTTCGGCGTGACTTTGGAGAGCACGCCGAAGGCCGGGTCGGCGAAGCCGAAGAACAGGTTCTCGGTCAGCCGCGCGCGGTCCACCGACTGGATCACCGCCTTGCGGACGTTGACGTCGTCGAGCGGCCATTGCGACGTGTTGAACATCATCGAGAACGGAAGGCCGGAGACAGTCGCTGAAACGGTCTCGAACGCGTCGTCGCCGCTCAGCCTGCGCATGTCGAGCGGAGGCGTGCGCTCGATGATGTTCACCTCGCCCGATTCCAGCGCCGCGACCCGCGTGCCGGCATTCTCGATGAAGCGGTGCACGATCCGCTCGACCCGGCTCGGGCCCTCGTTGTCGTAGAACTCGGGCGCCCAGTCGTAGTCCTCAAAGCGCTCGAGGATCACCTGCTCGCCCATTTCCCACTCCACGAAACGGAACGGCCCGGTGCCGACGGGCATCTGGGCGAAGCCGGAATTGCCCATCTCCTGCACCGCCGTCGGGCTCACCGGGGCGAGATAGGCCTCCGAGAGCGCGGTGAGCATCGGCGGGTAGGGCCGCTCCCAGTGCACCACGAGTTCGGTGTCGGAGATCACCTCGGTCCGGTCGTAGGGGCCGAGATAGTCGATCGCGCCCTGCGAGCCGGTGGCCGGGTCGGAGATGGTGTCGAAGGTGAACTTGACCGCCTCAGCGTTGAACGGCGTGCCGTCATGGAAGGTCACGCCTTCCCGTAGCGTCATGCGGATCGAGGCGAAGTCCTCGGACACGTCCCACTCCGTCGCGAGGCCCGGGTGGAGGTCTCCGTTGCCGTCGGCCGCGATCAGCGTGTCGAAGACCTGCCAGATCACCTGCATCTCGTTGCGGGACTGGGTGATGCGCGGGTCGAACAGCGCGGGCGTCGCGTCGTCCTCTCCCCAGATCACGGTCAGCCCGTCCTGCGCATGGAGCGGCGAGGTCGCGAGCGCCGCGAGCAGGGCCGCAGAGCAAAGCAGTCGTTTCATGTCGTTCGTCCTTTCCCTGTGTTGAGGTGACGGTCGTCCTCCACGACCTTCATCCGGGGCGCCGGGGGCATTCTTCGGCCCCCTTGAACACCCGCAGCCGTCCGGGATCCCGGAGGATCCGGACATCTTCGAGCGGATTGCCGTCGACGATCAGCAGGTCGGCGAGCTTGCCCGCGACCAGCCGCCCGGCGTCGATCCGCAGCAGGTCGGCGCCCGCGGCGGTGGCGATCGAGATCGCCTCGAGCTCGGAGTAGCCGCCCTGCACGAAGAGCTCGATCTCGCGCCCGTTCGCCGCCCCATGGGTCAGGAAGAAGCCCGCGTCGGAGCCCGCGGCGACCTTCACGCCCGCCTTGCGCGCGCGCTCGAGCCGCTCCCACTTGTCGCTCTCCGAGCGTTCGGCCCAGCGGCGCGTCAGCGCCGGCGCGTCGGGTTGCCCCAGCACGTAGGCCGAGGACGCCTCGTTCACGGCGAGCGTCGGCACCAGCCAGGTGCCCCGCTCGACCATCAGTTCCAGCGTGGCGTCGTCGATCCAGTGGGCGTGCTCGACGGTGTCGCAGCCGGCCTCGATGGCGGCCGTCAGCGGCGGCCCGCCCGAGGTATGCGCGCCCACCATCAGCCCGCATTCATGCGCCTCGTCGCAGGCGGCGCGGATCTCGTCCACCGTCATCTCGAAGCGCCAGAGCCGCTCGTCGACGCGGCTCGACACGCAGGGATTGAGCTTGATGAAATCCGCGCCCCGCTTGATCTGCGCCCGGACGCCGGCGCGGAAGCCCACCGGGCCCTCGCAGACCCCGTTCATGTCGCGAAAGCTCATGTGGTCGGCGAAGCCCGGCTGGTCCATGTGGCCGCCGGTGACGGTCAGCCCGAGCCCGCAGGCGCGGATGCGCGGGCCCTCGACCAGCCCCTCGGCCACCGCGTCGCGCAGGTCGATGATGGTGCCGCCCGGCGCGTGCATGTCGCGCACCGAGGTGTAGCCGTGCGCGAGCGTCTCGCGGGCGAAGCGCGCGGCGCGCAGCGCGATGGCGGGATAGGGGATCGTCGCGGCCTCGGCCCGGAAGGCGTCCGGGGCGACCTGGCCGGAATAGGCGAGATGCACATGCACGTCGACGAGCCCCGGCATCAGCGTGCCGCCGGGTGGGGCGTCGATCACCTCGGCGCCCTGCGGCACGCCGATATCGGCCGCGCGGCCCGCGTCGACGACCCGGTCGCCCTCGACCAGCACCGCGGCCCCCTCCACGGGCGGGCCACCGCACCCGTCGATCAGCCGGTCCGCGCGGAACAGCTTCATGCCGCCCGCCCCTGCGGCCAGGTCGTGGTCAGCCGTCCGCCCGCCGCGACCTGCGCGCCGTCCTTCCACACCTGCAGCCGCGCGGCCTGTCCCAGCAGCCCGATATCCTCCAGCGGATTGCCCTCGACGACCAGCAGGTCGGCGAGCCGGCCCGGCGCGAGACGACCGGCCTCGATCCCGAGGATGTCGGCATTGACCGAGGTCCCGGCGACGATCGCCTCGCCGGGCGTGAACCCGCCCTCCACGAGCAGCGCCAGTTCGCGCCAGAACATCGTGGCATGGGGCAGCATGAAGCCCGCATCGGTGCCCGCGCCGACCCGAATCCCCGCCGCGCGCGCGCGGGCGAGCGAGACCCATTTCGCCTCGCGCGCCGCCTCCGACCAGCGCGAGACGCGCGCAAGCCCCTGCTCGGCGAGCGGCACCTCGAAGCTGCGCTCGTTCACCAGCAGCGTGGGCACGAGGAAGGTGCCGCGCGCGACCATCTCCTCGATGCAGTCGTCGTCGATCCAGTGGGCGTGCTCGACGCAGTCGATGCCGGCGCGCACGGTATCGGTCAGCGGCGGCCCGCCCGAGGTGTGGGCGGCGACCGTGAGCCCCTGCGCATGCGCCTCCTCGGCCGCGGCCTCCATCTCGGCCACCGTCATCTCCGGGCGCCACCAGGTTCCGGGGCGGTTGTGCAGACCCACGCAGGAGTTGATCTTGATGAATCCCGCCCCGCGCCTGGCCTCGACGCGGACGCCCTTGCGGAAGCCGTCGGCGCCGTCGCAGGGGTGATGCATGCCACGCGCCTGCGTGTGATCGGGGAAGGGCGCGTTGTCCATGTGCCCGCCGGTGACGGTCAGGCCGCGCCCGCAGGCCAGGATGCGCGGGCCGACCACGTCGCCCTGCGCCACCGCGGCGGCGAGGTCGATGGCGATGCCGCCGGGGGCCGCCATGTCGCGCAGCGCCGTCATCCCGTGCAGGAGGCTGTCGCGCGCCCGCCGCGCGGCGCGCAGCGCCACCTGCGGGTAGGACTGGTCCATCGCCTCGGCGATCATCCGGCGCCGGTTCGGCACGCCCGAATAGGCGAGATGGACATGGGCGTCGATCAGCCCGGGCAGGAGAGTCGCGCCGGGGGGCGTCTCGATCACCTCGGCCCCCTCGGGCCGGCCGATATCCGCCTGCCGCCCCACGCCCGCGATCCGAGCGCCGTCGAGGATGACCGCGCCCTTCTCCAGCGCGCCGCCCGTTCCATCGAGCACGAGGTCGGCCGCGATCACCTTCATTCCGCCCCCTCCCGGAGCTCGCAGGCGAGATCCCAGGCGCGCACGTACCGGTCGTTGATCCCCTGCGCGTCCTGCAGCGCGAGATGGACGAAGGCCGGCGCGAGTTCCGACGGGTCCTTCCAGACACGGCGCTGTTCGGCGCCGTAGGTCGTCTCGCTCATCGCGGTATGCACGGGGTGGCCCGGCGTGACCGAGTTGACGGAGACGTTATAGGACCGGAATTCCACGGCGAGCGCGCGCGAGAGCCCCTCGATGCCGAATTTCGACGCGCAGTAGGCGCTTTCGTTGTCGCCGCCCTTCACGCCCGCGTTCGAGGAGAGGTTGAGGATCGCGCCGCGGCGCCGCGCCTTCATGCCCGGCGCGACCGCGCGCGCGCACAGGAAGGCGCCGCGCAGGTTGACGGCCATCAGCCTGTCCCAGTCCGCGACGCTCGTCTCCTCGATCGGCTTGAAGAAGATGATGCCGGCATTGTTCACCAGCACGTCGATCCGGCCTGCGTCGCGCTCGATCCGGAAAAAGACCTCCGCCACCGCCGCGGCATCGGCGAGGTCGAGCGCGTGCGCCGCCACCCCGCCGCCGCTCTCGATCTCGTCCGCGCGCAGGTCGAGGGCATGCACCTCCGCGCCCTCCGCCGCGTAGGCGCGCGCCACGGCCCGGCCGATGCCCCGCGCCGCGCCGGTCACGACGCAGACCCGGTCCGCGAGGCGCCCGGTCATGTCGCCACCCTCCCGCCATCGACCAGCAGACCGACGCCGGTGACGAAGGACGACGCCCCGGAGGCGAGGAACAGGACCGCCTCGGCGATCTCGTCGCCGGTGCCCATGCGCCCCATGGGCGTGATCTCGCTCCAGCGCGCCTCGACCGCCTCGGGGTCCTCGGCGATGGCCTTGTTGCGCTGGTTCATCGGCGTGTCGATCACGCCGGGATTGATCGCGTTGCAGCGGATGTTGCGGCGGGCGTACTCGATTGCCACCACGCGGGTCATCGACATCACCGCCCCCTTGGAGGCGGCGTAGGAGACGTTGCCGCCCACATTGGCGAAGGCGCTGACCGAGGAGTTGTTGACGATGGTGCCGCCACCCGCGCGCAGCAGCGCCGGCAGCGCGTGCTTCATCCCGAAGAAGGTGCCCTTCAGGTTGATGCCGGTCACGCGGTCGAACAACGCCTCGGAGACGTCCTGCGTTGGCGTGACGGGCTGCTCGATCCCGGCGTTGTTGAAGATCGTGTCGAGCCTGCCGAAGCTGTCCTCGGCGGTGGCGATCAGCGCCGCAATATCGCCCTCGCGGCTGACGTCGCAGCGCTGGAACAGGATCTCGCCCGGCTCGTCGGCAAGGCCCGCGCCCGCGGCCTCGTCGACGTCGCCGACGACGACGCGCGCACCCTCGCGCGCGAACAGGCACGCGGTCGCGCGTCCCATCCCGCCCGCACCTCCGGTGATGACGGCCACCTTGCCCTTCAGTCGCATCCAGATCCCCCGGTCCAACCCGACCGCACCAGCGTAGCATTGACTATTTGTAATACAATCGGCAATCACCGGCCGGCCCCGTTTTTCGTGCGGAGATCAGACGATCGGCAGCCCTCAGGGCGAGTGCCTGCGCCGTGGCCGTCGGGTTTACGCAGGAGGCCGTCACGAAGGCGCTCGCATCCGCGACGACCAGATTCGCGACCTCGTGGCAGCGGCCGTGCGAATCGACGACCGATCGCGCCGGGTCGGTGCCCATCCGGGCCGTCCCCATCAGGTGAAAGCCGGCCTGGTCGCGCAGCGGCGTCCGGAAGCAGGCCGTCGCGCCGGCTTCGCGCAGGACCTCCGCGGCGCGGTCGAGCCCGAAGTCGAGCGCGCGGCGGCTGTTGTCGGAGAGGCGGTAGACCATGCGCGCCGCGGGCAGGCCGTCGCGGTCGCGCAGCCGGGCGGAGAGCGTCACCCGGTTGTGGTCCTCGGCGAGGTCCTCGGCACAGACGGTCATCCCGAGCATCCGGTCGAAGACCCGCTCGAAGGCGGCGTGATGCCCCGGTCCCCAGGGCAGCGGCCGCCCGGTGACCGCGCCGCGGGCGAGCGCCGCCGGCGGCGGGCCGGGCGTCAGCTGCAGCTTCAGCCCGCGGACGAAGCCGCGCCCGGGCCAGGTGGGCAGGAACTCGAAGGAGACGATGCCGGCGCTCTCCCCCGGCGCCCAGCCGCCGAGCGGCGCGTCGAACAGCCCGTCGGCCCGTCCGTAGGGGTGCAGCATCAGGCCGCGGCCGACGAGGCCCGAGCCGTTGGCGAGACCGTCGGGCCAGTCCGGCGAGGCCGACAGCAGCAGCAGCCGCGGCGTGCCGAGCCCGTTCGCGGCCAGCACGTAGGTCTTCGCCTCGACGCGCACCTCCTGCTCCGCGCCGCGCCGGCAGAGCGCGGCGGTAACGCGGTCGCCGGCGCTCTCCAGCCGCAGGACGCGGATCCCGGTCTCGAGCCGTGCGCCGGCCGCCAGCGCGCGGCCGAGGATGCCGGTGTCGGCGCCGGAGCGGATGCGCGCGGGGCAGCCCAGATCGCAGGGCCCGATATGGGTGCAGCGGGCTTCTCCCGCCGCGCCGCCACTACGGCCGACGACGAGGTCGACCGGCCACCAGTGCCAGCCCAGCCGGTCGAAGGCGGCGGCGACGCGCCTGCCATGCGCGCCGATCGTCGGCATCGGCGCATGCGGGCCGGTCTGCCCGGGCCCGGCGGACGGGTCGCCGGGGACCCGGGCCACGCCCCACATCGCTTCGACCTCGGCGTAGTGCGGGGCGAGGTCGCCATGGTCCAGCGGCCAGTCCGCGCCGACGCCGTCGAGGCTGCCCACCCGGAAATCCTCGGGCCGGAAGCGCGGAACATGCGCCGACCACCAGACCGAGCCGCCGCCCACCGCGTTGCCGATCATCGGCTTGATCGGGCTGTCGGCATCGTCCACGGGATCGTCCGCGGGGGCGCGCCGGATGTTGGGATTGGCGTTGAGCGGGCCGCGGCGGCGCAGCTCCCAGTCGGGCGCGTCGCGCGCCAGCGCGTCGTGGTCGATCCAGCCGCCCCGCTCCAGCACGAGCACGTCGATGCCCGCCTCGGCGAGCCGGCAGGCGAGCGTCGCGCCCGAGGGGCCGGACCCGATCACCGCCACGTCGGCCGCGAGGTCGGTCATGCCACCCCGCCCGCCGCGACCGGGCGCGCCGCGCCGGCGCCGCGCGTGCGCGAAGAGCGCGGCCGGGGACTTGCCCCGTCCCTCCGCGCCGCGCAGTATCCCCGCATGCCCGGCCGCCACCGCACCGGGCGACGCCGCCATCGGGACCGCCGAGATGACCGATCCGCTCGACATCCTCGCCGACCTGCTGCTGCCGGGCGACGGGCGCTGGCCGGCCGCGTCGCGGGCGGTGCCGCGCGCGGCCATCCTGCGCGCCTTCGCGCAGCCGGGGCTGGCGGCGCTGGCCGGGCGGGTCGCCTCCCGTCCGGGCGCCGGGGCGTGGGAAGCGGTGCGCGCCTTCGAGGCGAGGCATCCGCCAGCCTTCCGCGCCGCGCTGGGGGCGCTGACGGACGCCTATTACGGCTCGGCAGCGGTGCAGCCGCTGCTGCGGGAGTTGGCGATGTCGGGCCCGCCCGATCCCGGGCCGCTGTTCGACGCGCGATCCCTCGCGCAGGTCCGCGCGCGGCAGGCGGGCCGACGCCGGCTCTGACCGGCGGCACCGCCGCCCTGTCAGCCATCGGCGACGAAGTGGCCGGGCGCGACCTCCCGCAGCGCGACGCGCCGGGGCGGATCGCCGACCGGCCGCATCGGGCTCGGCACGTCCTCCGCGTTCAGCCGGCGGTCGATATGGCGGCCCGGCTCGGGCACCGGCGCCGAGGCGAGGAGCTTCCTCGTATACGCGTGCTGCGGATTGCCGATCACCGACTGGCGCGGCCCGATCTCGACGATCTGGCCGAGATACATGACGGCCACGCGGTGGGCCATCTCCTCGACCACCGCCATGTCGTGGCTGATGAAGAGAAAGCTCAGCCCGTGCTCGGCCTGCAGCGCCATCAGGAGCTGCACGATCTGCGCCTGGATCGAGACGTCGAGCGCCGAGACGGCCTCGTCGGCCACGACCAGCCGCGCCTGCGAGGCCAGCGCGCGGGCGATGCAGATGCGCTGCCGCTGCCCGCCCGAGAACTGGTGCGGGTAGAGGTTCGCGTGGCTCCGCTTCAGCCCGACCTTCTCCAGCAGCGACCCGACGCGCTCGCCGATGGCGTCCTCGCCCGACATCAGCCCATGGATGCGGATGGGTTCGGAGATGCTCGCGCCCACGGTGCGGCGCGGGTTCAGCGAGGCCAGCGGCTCCTGGAAGATCGTGTGCACCTCGCGCTTGAGCTGGCGCCGCTCGCGCTCGGTCATGCCGGCATAGGCGCGCCCCTCGAAGGTGATCGTGCCCTCGCTCGGCCGCAGGATCTGCTGGATCGCCTTGCCCACGGTCGACTTGCCGCTGCCCGACTCGCCCACCAGCGCCAGCGTCTCGCCGGGATGGATGTCGAAGCTGACGCCCTCGACGGCGTGGACGCGATGCGTCGGCCGGCCCAGCAGGTTGTGCGCCACGTCGAAGCGGGCGCAGAGCCCGTCGAGGCGCAGCAGCGTGCGGTCGGCCTGCACGGTGTCCTGGCTGCCCGCCTCGCCGACCTCGCGCACCCGTCCGCCCTCCATGATCGAGACGGGACGCCGCTGCGGCAGCGGATCGTCCTGGAAGCTGCCGAGCCGCGGCACCGCCGAGAGCAGCATCTTCGTGTAGGGATGTCCCGGCGCGGCGAAGATGCGCCCGACCGGCCCCGTCTCCACCATGCGCCCGTCATGCAGGACCAGCACGTCGTCGGCCATCTCGGCCACGACGCCCATGTCGTGGGTGATGAAGATCACCGCCGCGCCGGTTTCCTCCTGCAGGTCGCGGATCAGGTTCATGATCTGCGCCTGCACGGTGACGTCGAGCGCCGTGGTCGGCTCGTCGGCGATCAGCAGCGCGGGCTGGCAGGACAGCGCCATGGCGATCACCACGCGCTGGCGCATGCCCCCCGACAGCTGGTGCGGGTAGCGGCCGAGCATCGACTCGGCATCCGGCAGGCGGACCCGCTCAAGCAGGCGACGGGCCTCGGCGCGGGCCGCGCGGCGCCCCACGGGGCGGTGCTCGAGGATCGTCTCCATGATCTGGTCGCCGATGGTGAAGACAGGGTTCAGCGCGGTCATCGGCTCCTGGAAGATGATCGCCACCTCCTCGCCCCGGATGCGGCGCATCCTGTCCTCGGGCAGCGTCGCGAGATCGACCGTCGCGCCCGACCGCAGGCGCAGGTCGATCCGGCCGGCATCGATGCGCCCGCCGGCGAAGGGCAGCAGGCCCATGATGGCCGTGGCCGTCACCGACTTGCCCGACCCGGATTCGCCGACGACGGCAAGCGTCCGTCCCGGCGCGACGGCGAGGTCGATGCCGCGCACCGCCGGCACGCCCGCGAAGCTGACCGACAGCCCCTCGACCGTGACGACCGGCGCCGCTTCCTGCGCCTCGGCCTTCAGCGCGCCGGCGCTCATGCCCGCCCCTGCGTGCGCGGGTCCATGATCTCGTTCAGCCGGTCGCCGATCAGGTTGACCGAGATGATGGCGAGGAACAGCGCGAGGCCCGGCGCGATCATCATCCACGGCGCGTAGCGGATGTAGTCGCGCCCGTCGTTCAGCATCGTGCCCCATTCGGGCGCCGGCGGCTGGGTGCCGAGGCCAAGGAACGACAGCGTCGCCGTCGACAGGATGGCGCTGCCGAGATTGAGCGTGCCCAGCAGGATCACCGTCGGCATGATCGCCGGCAGGACGTGCAGCGCCATGACGCGGACCGGGTGCGCGCCCATCGCCAGCGCGCTTTCCACGTAGAGGTTCTCCCGCGCCACGAGGGTCGCGCCGCGGATCACCCGGGCGAACTTCGGAAGATCTGCGATCGCGACGGCGATGACCACGTTGACGAGGCCGACGCCGGTCACGGAAACGACCATGATCGCCATGACGATCGCCGGGAAGCCCAGCAGCACGTCCACGACGCGCGCGCCGATGGCGTCCAGCCGGCCGCCGATATAGCCGAGGATCACCCCCAGCGTGCCCCCGGCGACGAGGCCGAGCAGCAGCGTCGCGACGCCCACGGGCAGGGAGTAACGCGCCCCCCAGACCACCCGCGAGAACACGTCGCGGCCATGCAGGTCGGTGCCCAGCAGATGCGTCGCGCCCGGCGGGCTCAGCCGCGGCCCGACATCGGCACGCGAGGGATCGAAGGGCGCGATCCACGGCGCGAAAAGGGCGAAGGCGATCAGGATCGCCAGCACGGCCACGGCGACGGCGGCGATCGGCTTGCGCAGCAGCAGCTGGAAGGTCTCGCGGGCGCTGCGGCGGCCCTGCGCGACGGGGGCGGAGATGGTGACGGCGCCGGTCATGTCGGCACCCGCCGCGAATGCCGGATCCGCGGATCGATCAGTCCGTAGAGGATGTCGATGATCAGGTTGATCACCAGGTAGGCCGCGGTCGTGTAGACCACGAGCGCCTGCACGAGCGGCAGGTCCTTGTTCAGCACCGCGTCGACCAGCAGCGTGCCGAGGCCCGGCCGTGCGAAGACGTTCTCCGTCACCACCGCGCCGCCGATCAGGTTCGACAGCTGGATGCCAAGCATCGTCACCGGCGGGATCAGCGCGTTCCTAAGCGCATGCTTGCCGACGATCTTGACCGGGGAGAGGCCCTTGGCGCGCGCGGTCCGGATGTAGTCCTGCCGGCTGGCGTCGATGATCGAGGTGCGCACGAGGCGCGCGAAGTCGCCCGCGATGAACAGCCCCGTGACGATGGCAGGAAGGATCAGCGCGTCGAAGCCGCTGCCGACGATCGGCACCCAGCCCAGCATCGAGCCGAAGACGTAGATCAGCAGCATGCCGGTCCAGAAGCTCGGCAGCGAGCTGCCCGCGAGCGCGGTGAAGGTGCAGGTGGTGTCGAGCCAGCTGCCCGGCCGCAGTCCCGCCAGCACCCCGAGGAAGAGCCCGACCGTCAGCCCGACGACGAGACCCGCCGCCGCGAGCTGAAGCGTCGGCCCGAGCTGGTCGAGAATCATCTTCGTCACCGGCTGCCGGGTCCGGAAGCTCTCTCCCAGGTCTCCGGTCGCGGCGCGGGCGAGGAAGGTGAAGTATCGCTCGAGCGGCGGGCGGTCGAGGCCGAGACGGGCGCGCTCGTTGGCGATCACCTCCTCTGAGGCGGGCACGCCGGCCAGCATCAGGTTGACCGGATCTCCGGGGATGAGTTCGAAGACGATGAACACGGCCGTCCATGTGAGGACGAGGATCGGCACGAGTCCGAGGATCCGTCTGGCGATGAAGGTCATGCGAGCGCCCCCGCGCGGTGGTCCGGTAATTGTTAGACAAGAATACAATGGCGTCAACGCATGCGGGGACCGATCCGCGCGGTCTGCCGCCGCCCGCGGCCAGTATCGCCGCCTATCGCGCCGAAGTGCGGCAAAAGTCGGCAGCGCGACAAGGGCAGCCTCCCTCGCGGGCCGTCACCGGGCGGATGCAGCCGGACATGTGCCGCCCGCGGCCCTCGAAGCGGCGCGAAGGCGCCGCCGCGGACCATGCGCGATGCGATGCGTTGATTC
This sequence comes from Rhodobacteraceae bacterium HLUCCA09, assembly GCA_001314685.1. Classification (GTDB taxonomy): domain Bacteria; phylum Pseudomonadota; class Alphaproteobacteria; order Rhodobacterales; family Rhodobacteraceae; genus HLUCCA09. Next base: position 8,124 of record LJNT01000146.1, on the reverse strand, counting down.
CGCTTGTTAGCCTGTATACAACCGACGGGGCTGCACCTACACGACATTGCCGGAGACCGAATGGACGCCCAATCGCCCCGCCTGATGCAGGCCCTCTCGAACCGCGTGCGCCCGAGCGACGCGTCCTACCGCCAGAAGCTCGTCGAACGCGCCGCGCAGCTCGACGACGTGATCATGATGGGCCTCGGCGACCCCGACGCGCCGACCCCGCGGCACGTGGTCGAGGCGGTGGCCGCGGCCATCTCGGAAGGCCGCGTGAAATACACGCATCCCGCCGGGATGCCCCCGCTCCGGCAGGCGATCGCCGACTATCTCGCCCGGGTCTACGGGCTGGACTACGCCGCCTCGGAGGTGATCGTGACCGCCGGGACGCAGGAGGCGGTGATGCTGTGCATGCTCGCGCTGGTCGATCCGGGCGACGAGATCATCCTGCCCGCGCCGCGCTTCACCTCCTACGACACCGCGATCCGGATGCTGGACGGCGTGCTCGTGCCGGTGCAGACGCGCGAGGAGGACGGCTTCGCCCTGCGGCCCGACGCGGTGGAGGCGGCGATCACCGACCGCACCAAGGCCGTGGTCGTGGTCACGCCGAACAACCCCACCGGCGCCGTGACGCCGCCCGACGCGATCCGCGCCATCGCCGAGATCTGCCGGCGCCACGACATCGTGGCGATCTCCGACGAGATCTACGCCGCGCTGCTGTTCGACGGGGCCGAGCACCTGTCGATGGCGACGCTGCCGGGAATGCGCGACCGCACCATCACGATCAACGGCTTCTCCAAGAGCCACGCGATGACCGGCTGGCGGATCGGCTACGTCGCCGCGCCCGCGCAGGTGATCGCCCGGCTCATCGAGCCGCGCCACACCCTCTCGATCAGCGCCTCGACCCCGTCGCAGCACGCCGCCCTCGCCGCCGCGACCGGGCCGCAATCGGCTGTGGACGAGATCCTCGACACCTATGTCGCCCGGCGGAAGGTGCTGCTCGCGGGGCTCGACGCGCTCGGGTTCACCTACGGCACGCCGGCGGGGGCGTTCTACGTCTATGTCAACGTCTCGTCCTGGGGGATGCCGGCGACGCGCTTCTGCGAGCGCCTGCTCGAGGAGGCGCGCGTCATGGTGCAGCCGGGCATGCTCTTCGCCGACCCCGACGACCGCTACGTGCGCTTTTCGCTGCTGCAGACCGAGGAGCGCATCCGCGAGGCGCTCGACCGGATGCGCGAGGCGATGCCGCGCATCCGCGTCTGAGTCCAGCGCTCGACGGGAGTGACTCGTCGGGCGTCCGCCCGCCCTCCCCGTCCCGGCCGGCGGGCCGGCGCATGCCTCCGGCGGGGATATTTTCAGCAAGATGAAGGGTACCGGGCGCGCATCGCGCGACCGCCCCGTTTCAGTCCGCGAGCCACCCGAAGCCCTCGGCCCGCGCCGCGGCGTTTCTCGGGGGGCCTGCCCCGCGACCGGTCCTCAGAGCGGCGCCGTCGCCCGATGCGTGCCGCCCTTCTCCGACGCGGCCGTCACGGTGACGGACGCGCCCGCGCCCTGCGCCCTGACCAGCCATTCGACCTTGCGCGACACGGGCGACCATTGCTGGCCCCAGTTGGAATAGGCGTATTTGCGCTCGTTGCGCCCGGCGAGGTTGCCGAGATCCACCACGGCGGGGTTCATCGCCACCTCCGCCCCCTCGCAGCCCAAGCTCACCGTGACGGGCTTCGCCACGCCGTTCTGCACCGCCACGTCCGACAGGTTCGTGGGCAGGTAGCCGTGGTTGGACACGATCGCCGTCACCCTGTGCAGGTCGGCCCCCAGCGGCTCGACCGTCACCGTGTCGATGCGCACGCGCGGCGCGGCGGCGGCGTGCCTGAGATTGAACATCACGTTGGCATGGCAGATCGCCTCCAGCATGTGCCCGGGCGGGTTGCGGTAGGACCAGATGTAGACCATGCCGCCGATCTCGACGGGGCCGAGCTGCGGGTGGTCGAAGGCTTCCCAGTCTCGGAAGCCGTGCTCGCCGACATTCTCGACCACCCAGCGGAACACCTTGCGCGTCGTCTCGTCGTCGCGCGGGTAGAGGTTGTAGTAGCCGACCTTCGGCACGCCGGCCGTGCGCTCGAGATCCCACAGCTCGGTCGAGAAGCAGATGATCCCCATTTCCTCGTAGACCCAGTCCTTGAGGCTGCCATGCCGGGCCTTCGACTTGTCGGGCGTGAACTCCTCGTAGGTCGAGATCGTGGGATATCCCGTGAGCCGTTCGCCCACCGCGCCGAGGTCCTTGTAGAGCGCGAGGTCGCGCGGGCTCATCTCGGCGTCCGTCTTCATCATCGAGGGGCGCAGGATGATGCCGCCATGGGTGTGATAGGCGCACATGCCGGCGATGTTGGGATGGTTCAGGATCACCTGCCCCATGCCGAAGGCCTCGGGCTCGCTGAAGGGGTAGGCGCCGGCGCCGTATTCCCGCGGGCTCCAGTTGATCGGGAAGTTGCGGTTCATGTTCCCGTCCTGCTGCGGATGGATCTGGACGTGGACGCCGTCGTAGTTCTCGATCATCCCCTCGGGATAGAGGCGGTAGTAGTCGCCCCCCTCCTCGCCCGGCTCGCGCTGCACGAGGATGCGGGGATCCTCCGGGTCCTTCTTCCACTCGCCCTTGGGATCGGGCACGCGCATCTGCACGATGTAGCCGTCGCCGTTCAGGTCCTGCGGGATCAGCCCGTCGGTCCGGTCCTCGCCGGGCAGGCAGCGCCCGTTGCCGCACCACGGGTAGTAGGGCGCGGTGAGGGCGTATTCGGCGCCGTCGGGATTGATGCGCGGAATGACGTAGAAGACCTGCCGGTCCAGCAGCCGCGTCACCTCCTCGTCCTCGCCGTATCTCGTCAGCAGGTACCAGCAGGCGTAGAGCGCGGTGGCGCTCGTGGCGTGCTCCTCGGCATGGATCTGCGCGTCGATGTAGAAGCCGGGTTTCTCCGCGGCGGGGCCGGTGTCGGGATTGGTGATCGTCAGGAACCAGACGTCGCGGCCGCGGAAGGTCTTGGCGATCGAGGTCAGCGTGCAGAGCCGCGGATAGGCTTCGGCCAGCGCGTGCAGATGCGCCGTCATGGCGTCATAGCCGTGGTAGGTGTCGAACGCGATCTCGACGGTCATGCGATGTCCTTTCGGGGAGTGGTCGGCTGGAGAGCGTCCGCCCGACGCGACGCGCCGGGCAGGAGGGGGCCGCGACGACCGGGCGGCGCGGTGCGATGCGCGCGGTGCGGACATGGCGGCGACGGCGCCGATGCGCCCGCGCGTGACGCGGTCGCCCGGATCGCTGCCGTGGCGCGGCCGGGGCGGTCCCCCCTCATGCCGTCTCCGCCTGCGACAGCGCCCATGCGTCGAGGCGCGCGCCCGAGAAGGCGGGATCGCGCGTCGCGGCGATGCGCAGGAAGGCGGGGGCGAGCCGGTCGGGCTCGACCCAGCGCGCCTTGAGTTGAGGCGGGTAGTTGCGCTCGGACATCGGCGTATGCATCGCCATCCCGGGCGTGACGGTGCAGGACAGGATGCCATGCGGCGCGCCCTCGATGGCGAGGCATTTCGAGAAGCCCTCGAGCGCGTGCTTGGCGGCGCAGTAGGCGCTTTCGTCGGCGAAGCCGCGGATGCCCGATTGCGACGAGACGAAGATCAGCGCGCCGCCGCCGCGCGCCTTCATCCCCGCCCAGACGGCGCGGGACAGCTGGAAGCCGGCCTGGATGCCGACATTGAGCGTCGCCGAGAACCGCCCGAGGTCGAGCGTCTCCAGCGGCTCGGGCTGCAGGATCGCGGCGTTGTGGATCAGCGTGTCGACCGGGCCGGGCAGGTCGGCGAGGGCCGCGGCGGTCGCGGTCGCATCGGCCAGATCGACTACCCAGCAGAGCGCGCGCCCGCCGGTCGCCTCCCGGACCGCGTCGAGGCCGGCCGCGTCGGCGTCCAGCAGCACGAGATCGGCGCCGGCGGCCGCGAAGCCGCGCGCGAGCGCCGCGCCGAGGCCGTGGGCCGCGCCGGTGACGAGCACGCGCTGATCGCCGAGCGGCGGGATCACGCGGCGCCGTCCATGTCGAGCGGCTCCCAGCCGCGGCTCGCGGTCGAGGCGACCACGGCGTCGAGCACCATCTGGTTGCGCAGCCCGTCCACGAAGGTCGCCCCGCGCCGCAACTCGCGCGCCTCCGCGATGGCGGCCGTCAGCTCCCGCAGCACGCCGACCACCGAGACGTTCCAGATGCCCTTGTTCAGGCCCGCAAGCCGCGCGTTGGGGTCGTCGACGGTGATGTCCTCGAAGCCCTGCCCCGCCTTCGCGAAGTGCAGCCGCTCGTCGGAATTGCTCAGCCGGATCGTCCCCTTCGTGCCGAAGATCTGCGTCTCGTTGCCGATGTTCGCCGCCGCGACGCCGGACATGAAGACCTGCGCCAAGGCGCCCGACCGCATCTCCATCGTGAAATGGGACAGGTCGTCGGCGGTCGCCGTCCAGGGCTCGCCGGTCGCCTTGTCGACCCGGTCGGGAATCATGGTGAGCGCCTGCCCGACGACCGCCGCCGGCTCGCCCAGCCACCAACGCAGCAGGTCGACCTGGTGCGAGCCGTTGGCCCCCAGCCGGCCGCCCCCCATCGCGGCGTCCGACCACCAGTCGCCCTTGGGACGGCCGGCGGGATCGGCCCAGGAGGAACCGATATTGGCGATGTTGACATGGCGTATCTCGCCCAGCTCGCCGGCATGGATCAGCTCGGCGATGCGGACGCGGTTGGGGTTGAAGCGCAGCTCGTGGTCGATCATGTGCAGCCGCCCGGCCGCGCGCGCCGCGTCCAGCATGTCTCGCGCCTCGCCCGCATTCATCGCGGTGGGCTTCTCGCACAGTACATGCGCCCCGCGCGCGAGCGCCGCGAGCACCATGGGCCTGTGCATCACCGTGGGCGTGGCGATGCAGACGAGGTCGAAGGCGTGCTCGGCGAGCATCCGTTCCCAGTCGTCGTAGACGGCCTCGATCCCGTGCGGCTCGGCGGCGGCCCGCGCGCTCTCCAGCCGGCCGGACGCCAGCGCCCCGACCGTGGCGCCCTCGACATGGGCGAGGGCCGGAAGATAGGCGTCGCGGGCGAAGCTCGCCCCGATGATCCCGACAGTCAGCATGATGTCTCCTCGTTGGGTCGTGCCGGCCCGCGCAGGCGGGCCGGCGCAGGGGTGGGTCAGTCGGCGACGCGCGCGTCCCAGAGGTTCACGTGCTCGTCGCGGCGCGCGCTCCACTCGATCCGGTCGCTGACGCCATAGAAGTCGGGCTGGAAATACATCAGCAGCCAGGGCCCGTGATCGTAGAAGACCTGCAGCATCTCGTTGATGATCCGCTGCTCCTCTTCCGGCGAGGCGGCGGCGGCGAGATCGTCCCACCGGTCGAACCAGCGCGGGTCGGCCCAGTTGGTGTAGTTCGGCCCGCTCTCGACCTCGCGCAGCAGCGCCATGTCGTAGATCGTGCTCCACAGCGCGCCGCCCGACCCCAGAAGGAAGATCGGGCCGGCCTTGTGCGCGCGGATCAGCGGCACGTAGACGGACGACCATTCCAGCAGGTCCACGTTGGTCTCGACGCCTACATCGGTCAGATACGCGCCCACGGCGAGCGCGACGCTGGCGTCGTTGACGTAGCGCCCGTTCGGCGATTGCAGCGTGATCTCGAAGCGCACGCCGTCCTCGCCCCGCGGATAGCCCGCCTCGTCCAGCAGCCGCTCCGCCGTCTGAGGATCGTAGGGGTAGGGCTCCAGGTCCGGATGCCCGTTCGGCGGGTTCACGAGCCCGGTGGCCCGCTCGCATTCGAAGTTCAGCAGCTGCCGGCAGATCGAGGGCACGTCCACCGCGTATTGCAGCGCGCGCCGCACGTTCTCGTCGCGCACGGCCTCGCCGGCGATGCCGTCGAATTCCGGGTCCTGGTTGAACCCGATATACATGCGGCGCAGACCCTGCATGATCTGCACCTCGGCGGTCCCGCTCTGCTCGATCACCTCGACCTGGTCGGGCGCGACATTGGTGATGATGTCGACATTGCCGACCAGAAGCTCGGCGATGCGCGTGGAATCCTCGGGGATGATGCGGTAGACGATCCGGTCGAAATTGCCCTCGCCCTGCCACTTCTCCAGCACCAGCTGCCGGTTCACGTCCCACGCCGCCAGCCGGTATTCGCCGGAGGAAACGGGCGACCGGGCGATCTCCTCGGCCGTCATCGCCTCGTAGCTGTCCTTGCAATGGATGAACACCTGCGAGGTGAAGCCGAGCCCCATCCCCGTGTCGGAGCGGGTGTTGATCGCGACCGTCGTCTCGTCGATCACCTCCGCGCCGGCGAACTCCATCGAGGTATAGACGAAGCCCGGCGTGTTGCCGGCGAAGGCGTTGGCCGGGTCGGCCGCGCGGTTCCAGGAATAGGCCACGTCCTCCGCCGTCAGCGGCTCGCCATCCTCGCAGACATGCCCCTCGGGCAGGGAGAAGACCATCTGCGTGCCGTCGTCGCTGATCGTCCAGCCGGTGGCGAGACGCGGCACGATCCGGCCCTCGTCGTCGATGCTGGTCAGCGCCGTGAAGATGTGCCGGGCGACGTTGGAATTGTCCATCGAGCGGATCTCGGCCGGCTCGAAGGTGCTCGCATCCGCGCTCAGCCCCACCACGAGGGTGGTCTCGTCCGGCGCGACCTGTGCCGGCGCCGCCGCCGGAAGGCAGGTCGCCGCCAGCAGGGTCATCGCCCGCTGCATCCGTGATCTCATGGGTCCGTCCTCTACTAATTCCGATCCGCTCCAGGCCCGCCTCGCCGCGCGAGGCCGGGGTATTCGACACCGCTCGCGGGCGCTACGCCGCTGCCATTTCGGCGATTTCCGGGATCGCCACGCTGGCGCGGCGCTCGGACGACAGGATGCAGGCCGCGAGCATGTAGAGGGATTGCAGGTGGTCGCGTCCGGTGCATTCCGGGTCGGCCCCGCGGCAGGTCGCCACGAACATCCGCAGCAGCGCGGCCGCGTCGGTGATCCATGGCTCGTGGGGCGGCAGCGGCACCTCGGTCAGCCCGGCCTGCATCCGCGGGGCCCAGCCGAGATCGCCGAACATCGCGCGCTGGACGGCGATGCCGTCGGTGCCGTCGGTGCGCCAGTCGAAGTTCATCGGCTCGTGTCCGGCCTGCCACGTGCCCTGATAGGTCACGCACATGCCGTTCTCGAAGTGGATGAGCGCCGAGACGTTGGCGTCGCCGCGATACATCGACCAGCTCGGGTTGAAGGTATGGGCCTGCAGGCGCGCGGCGTCGGTGCCGTAGACGAAGCGCATCAGGTCGAAATGGTGGATCGACTGCTCCCACAGCATCGGGTGGTCCATGCTGAGCGGGTAGGAGTTCAGCCAGCCCTGCGTGCCGTCGCGCCAGCGTTCGTAGAGGAAGCGCCCGAATTCCGGCCGCCCGATCGCGCCACTCCGGAGCAGCTCGCGCAGCGCCTGCGTCACGGCGAGATAGCGGAAGTTCAGCCCGACGATCAGGGGAATGCCGGCCGTCTCTGCCATGGCGACATAGCGCGCGGCCAGCGCCACGTCGTCGGCCAGCGGCTTCTCAGCGAGGATCGCGAGCCCGGCGGCGCAGCAGGCCTCGATCTGGCGCTCTCGGCCGCCGGGCGGCGTGGCGAGCACCGCGGCGTCGGCGGCGACGCCGACGATGTCGGATATCGCGGCGCCGATCGGAAGGTCGGGCCGGGCCTCGGCCGCCCGCGCGCGCGCCGCCGGATCGGGGTCGCAGGCGGCCACGATCTGCGCGTCGGGATTGTCGGCGATCACCCGCTGCCAGACGCGCGAGCGTGCGCCGAGGCCGACGAGGATCAGGCGCAGGGGCGTCATGCCGGCACCCGTGCGACGAGCCGGTCGAGCGCGTCCGGGATCGGCGTCCAGTCGGCCTGCGGCAGAGCGTCGTCATGGGCGGTGCCCATCGGGGGGCGCGTCGCGGCATGGGGCGGCGGCGCGGCGCGAACCACGGTGCCGGGCAGGCGCGCGGCCACGGCGCGGGCGAGCTCGAGATCGCCGATCACGGGCGGCGTGCCCGCGTGCAGGAGCGGCGGCGCACCGTCCGCGAGGCCGGTCGCGAGGCGCGCGATCCAGCCCGCGAGGTCCGGAAGCCAGGCCCAT
>LJNT01000207.1 GCA_001314685.1 Rhodobacteraceae bacterium HLUCCA09 | reverse complement strand
GGCGCTCGCGCAAGTCTCCCAGGAGCAGCGGGCGCGCGCCGAGCTCGAGGCCGAACGCGCCGCCCGGCTCGAGGCGGAGGCGCGGCGGCTGGAGCAGGAGAAGCGCGAGCTCGAGAGCTACCGCTCGGAGTTCTTCGGCGCGCTGCGTCGCATCCTCGGAGGGCGCGAAGACGTGCGGATCGAGGGCGACCGCTTCATCTTCGCCTCGGAGGTGCTGTTCGCTCCGGGGTCGGCCACACTGTCGGAGGGTGGGCGCACGCAGATCGCGCGCGTGGCGCGGGTGCTGGGCGAAATCTCGGCCGAGATCCCCGACGAGCTCGACTGGATCATCCGGGTCGACGGGCATACCGACGACACGCCGCTGGGCGGGGGATCCGCCTTCGAGGACAACTGGGAGCTCAGCCAGGCGCGAGCCCTGTCGGTCGTGCGCTACATGGTCGACGAGCTGGGCTTTCCGCCTTTCCGCCTCGCCGCCAACGGCTTCGGCGAGTACCAGCCGATCGCTCTGGGCGACGAGCCCGACGCCCTGGCCCAGAACCGTCGCATCGAGCTGAAGCTGACCGAGCGCTAGGTGGGCCGTTTCGCCGGACGAAGTGCCGGCCCACCCTCGGAATTTTCGACGAAAATTCCGCCCTGTCGCGCCCGTTGTCGTGCCGGCGGATGGCGCTGTGCGACCCGAATTTTCGTACGAAAATTCGGGCGCTACAGCTCCATCGTCTCCATCACGTCGGGCTGCTTCACGTCGACCCCGGGCAGGGCGTCGGCCAGCGGCTGGGCAGACTGGGCGAGCAGCGGAAAGGTCTTGTAATGACAGGGGATCACCGTCTTGAAGTCGAAGAAGGTGCGGGCGGCGTAGGCGGCGCGGCGCATGTCCATCGTGAAATGCCCGCCGCAGCAGAGAATGCCGATCTCGGGCGCGTGCAGAGCCTGCATCACGCCCATGTCGGCGGTCACGTCGGTATCGCCGGAGAAATAGATCGTGCGGCCGGCATGGGCGATCATGAAGCCCGCCTCGGCGCCCGCATACATCGGCCCGTTATCGCTGCCGACCGACGAGGAGTGCACTGCATTCACCATCGTCACCGACACGTCGCCCAGGCTCACGGTGCCGCCCTTGTTGAACCCGACGACCGGCACGCCCTCGGCCGACTCGAGCCAGCCCGCAAGTTCGGCAATGGCGACGATCGGCGCGCCGGTTTCCTTCGACACGGCCGCAGCATCGGTTGCGTGATCGAAATGACCGTGGCTGACCAAGATATGCGTGGCGCCCGCGATGGCCTCGCCCCGCCTTTCCCCGGGAAAGACGGGGTTGCCCGCCAGCCACGGATCGACCAGCAGCACCTGGTCGCCGATCTCGATGCGAAAGCCCGAATGGCCGAGCCACGTGATCTTCATTGCAGCCTCCCTCTGCGCCGCTAACTCTCGCCCGAGCGTAACGCGCGGAGGGGCGAATGGAAGGGTGGGCACGCCAGTTCGATGGCTATTGCGAGCGGACCGACTTCACCTACTGGTCGGAGCCGGTCAATGCCGTCACCAACGTGGCCTTCCTGATCGCAGCGCTCTGGATGTGGCGCCGCGTCTCGGGGCTTGGCCTGCCGCTGGCCGAGGCTCTCTGCGTCATCCTATTCGCCATCGGGGTGGGCAGCTACCTGTTCCACACCCACGCCACCGCCTGGGCGGCGATGGCCGACGTGGTGCCGATCGTGCTGTTCATCCTCACCTACGTCTACGCGGCCAACCGCCATTACTGGGATCTCTCGCCGGGCAAGGCGGGCCTCGCCACAGCCGCCTTCCTGCCCTACGCGGCCGTGACGGCGCCCGCCTTCGGCGCACTGCCCTTCTTCGAGGTATCGGCCGCCTACTGGCCCGTGCCGCTGCTGATCGCCGCCTACGCCGCCGCGCTCTGGCGGCGCCACCCCGCCACGGCCCGCGGCCTGGCCATCGGGGCCCTGATCCTCGCGGTTTCGCTCGTCTTCCGCTCGGTCGACGAGATGGTATGCGCGGCGGTGCCCGTGGGCACCCATTTCCTGTGGCATATTCTCAACGGTCTGATGCTCGGCTGGATGATCGAGGTCTATCGCCGCCACAGCCTGCGCACTGCGGCTTGAACCCGCCGAGACGGTCACCGATTTGTTGAGCGTGGCCGTTTCTTTACCCTATTGCTATGGGGCCGGGCGGCGGCCGGCGAATCGGGTCTGGCGTATCGGGAGGGGGCGATGTCCGAGGCTCAGGCGATCAAGCAGTTCACCAGCCGCTACATGGAGCGGAGCAACGTGGCCGCATCGGTCAGTTTCTTCGGCACTCTGGCGGTCTATCTCGCGACGCTCGGGCTGGCGCTCGAGGCCGCGTGGGCATGGCCCATCCTGCTGCCGCTGCTCGTGGTCAACTCCTTCGCGGCGGTGCGGCTCTACGTGATCCAGCACGATCTCGGTCACTGGTCGCATTTCCGCACCCGGCGGCAGAACGACCTCGCAGGCTACCTGGCCTCGACCTTCACGCTGACGCCCTACAAGGCGATGCAGTACAACCACAATCGCCACCACGCCCATATCGGCAACCTCGACGAGCGCGACTCGACCGAGATCTACACGATGACCCTGCGCGAATGGGAGCGGGCCGGCGTCTGGCAGCGTCTCGCCTACCGTCTCTACCGCAACCCCGTCCTCATGATCCCCTTCGGGGGGTTCTGGACCTTCGCGATCCGCTACCGCTGGCCGAAGAACGCCCGGCGTGTGGGCGTGCCCGGCATCCTCGCCCACGACCTCGCCGTGCTCGTCTGGCTGGCGCTGATCTTCGCGGGCTACGGCTGGACGGGCCTCGGCGTCTATGGCCTGACGGTGCTGATCTCGGGCTGCATCGGCGTCTTTCTCGTCTACCTGCAGCACAATTTCGAAGACACCTACTGGGACCGCAAGCCCGACCTCGACTACGCCCGCGCCACTCTGCAGGGGTCGTCCGCGCTCGACCTCGGCTGGTGGTGGGATCTCGGCACCGGCAACATCGCCTACCACGACATCCACCACTTCAACCCGCGCATCCCCCTCTACAACCTGCGGCGCTGCCACCGCGCCCTGCGCGACGAGATGGATATCCGCACCATCGGCTGGCCCGAGGCGCTGCGCTCCTTCCGCCTCAAGCTTTGGGACGAGGAGCAAGGCCGCCTCGTGCCCTTTCCGAAGCGCGCCCGCGCCCGGCGCGCCTCCGTCCCGGCGGAATAGCCGGCGCTGCGCGCGCCCTTGCCGATCCGCGCCGCGCCAATTCCTTCTTCTTGCTCCAAATATCCCCGCCGGAGGCGCATCGCCCCGCTTGCGGGGCGACGACGAAGGGAATGCGCCGAAGGCGCGCCGCTGGATCTTCCGGGCAGGGGAGGGCGCGCCCTCACTCCTCCCGCTCGGTGGTCAAGGCAAGCGGGTAGCCCGCGCGGCGGCCGGCCTCGTTGGCCTGCTCGGCCTTGGTCTCGGCCACCTCCCGGGTGAACACGGCCACCACGCAGGCGCCGCGGCGGTGGGCCGTCAGCATCACGGCGGTGGCTTCGTCCTCGGTCATGCGGAAGACGCGTCGCAGCACCTTGACCACGAATTCGCGCGGCGTGACGTCGTCGTTCAGAAGGATGACCTTCCAGAGCGGTGGGCGCGCGGATGTCGCCGTCGTCCTGGTCGTAGGCTTGGCCGGAGTTTCCGTCTGGCTCATGGGCGCGCTCCGTTCTGGCGGGCGGCAGCGTGCCGGCAGACTAGCACAGGCCGGCGCCCGGCGGGAGCGGGGTGTCACCGGCCGCGCCGCGGCCCGTGACCGGCCCAGTGACCGGCCCCGTGACCGCACCGTGACCGCACCGCGAGCGACGCGCTTGCGGGGCGCGGGGCGAGCCTTTACACCGCCGCCGGTGGCGTCCCCGGCGCCTCGAGCCCGTCGCCTGTCCCACCCTGCCCGATGGAGGCCCCATGTCGATTGACATCGAGACCGCGCGCAAGGTCGCCAAGCTCGCCCGCATCCGCGTGGAGGAAGAGCGTCTGCCGGCGCTGGCCGGCGAGTTCGGCGCGATCCTCGGCTTCATCGAGCAGTTGCAGGAGGTCGACGTCGAGGGGGTGGAGCCCATGACCTCCGTAACCCCGATGCGGCTCAAGCGCAGGCCCGACGGGGTGACCGACGGTGGCTATCCCGACAAGATTCTCTCGAACGCGCCGGATGCGCGCGAGGGCTTCTTCACGGTGCCCAAGGTGGTGGAGTGAGCATGGCGCCCCAATCGAACGGTCCATCGACCGATCTCGCAGATCTGACCATCGCCGAGGCGCGCGACGCGCTGCGCAGCGGCGAGACGAGCCCGACCGCGCTGGCCGAGGCGTGTCTCGCCCGCGCCGGGGAGGCGGGCGCGCTCAACGCCTTCGTCCACCTGACGCCCGAGATCGCGATGGAGCAGGCGCATGCCGCCGAGGCCCGTCTCGCCGCGGGCGAGGCGCCGGCGATGTGCGGCATCCCCGTGGGCGTGAAGGACCTGTTCTGCACTCAAGGGGTGCCGAGCCAGGCCGCCTCGAAGATCCTCGACGGCTTCCGCCCCGAATACGAGAGCACCGTGACGGCGCAGCTCTGGCGGGCGGGCGCGGTGATGCTCGGCAAGCTCAACATGGACGAGTTCGCCATGGGCTCGTCGAACGAGACCTCGCATTACGGCCCCGCGATCAGCCCGTGGCGGCGGCAGGGCGACGGCACGCCGCTCACCCCCGGCGGCTCGTCGGGCGGCTCTGCGGCGGCGGTGGCCGCGCGTCTCTGCCCCGCCGCGACCGGCACCGACACGGGCGGCTCCATCCGCCAGCCCGCTGCCTTTACCGGGATCACCGGCCTCAAGCCCACCTACGGGCGCTGCTCGCGCTGGGGGATCGTCGCCTTCGCCTCGTCGCTCGACCAGGCGGGGCCGATGGCGCGCACGGTGCGCGATTGCGCGATCATGCTGGGCGCCATGGCCGGCCACGACCCCAAGGACAGCACCTCGGCCGACATCCCCGTGCCCGATTTCGAGGCGGCGCTGACCGGCGACATCCGGGGCAAGACCATCGGCATCCCCCGCGAATACCGGATGGACGGGATGCCCGACGAGATCGAGCGGCTCTGGCAGGCGGGCGCCGACATGCTGCGCGACGCGGGCGCCGAGATCGTCGACATCTCGCTGCCCCACACGAAATACGCGCTGCCCTGCTACTACGTCATCGCCCCGGCCGAGGCTTCGTCGAACCTCGCCCGCTACGACGGCGTGCGCTACGGCCACCGGGCGAAGCTGGAGCAGGGCGACGGCATCGTCGACATGTACGAGAAGACCCGTGCCCAAGGCTTTGGCGACGAGGTGCAGCGCCGCGTGATCGTGGGCACCTACGTGCTCTCGGCGGGCTTCTACGACGCCCATTACAACCGAGCCCGCAAGGTGCGCACGCTCATCAAGGGCGATTTCGAGCGGGCGTTCGAGGCCGGCGTCGATGCGATCCTGACGCCCGCCACCCCCTCGGCCGCCTTCGGCCTCGGCGAGGTGGGCGAGGACGACCCCGTCGCCATGTTCCTCAACGACGTCTTCACCGTCACGGTCAACCTCGCCGGCCTGCCCGGCATCTCGGTGCCCGCCGGGCTCGACGCGAGGGGCCTGCCGCTGGGGCTCCAGCTGATCGGGCGGCCGTGGGGCGAAGAGGCGTTGCTCGATTGCGCCGACGTGCTCGAGCGTGCCGCGGGATTCGTGGCGCGCCCGGAGCGTTGGTGGTAACATTCCGGGGCCGACCAGACCCAGCCAGGACGCCGACAAGGAGCCGCCCATGACCCGCCGCCCCGAAGCGCCTCTTCTGAGCGCGTCCCGCCCGCTCGTGGCCGCCGCGGCCGCGCTCGCCCTCTCGGCCTGCGCCGCCCAGCAGGCGCCGGAGGCCGCCGCCCAGCGGGCCGCCGCGGCCCCCCAGCGCGACCTGCCGGTGTTGCTGACGGTCGAGCCGACGGAGACGGTGCGGATCGCCCACGCCCGCGAGGGGCAGCTACAGACGCCGCTGCGGCTGACGCCCGAGGCGACCGGGGCGCCGCCGCCGCGCGAGCGCAATCCGCACGGCCAGACGATCACCGCAGAACGGCTGGTCGCCGCCGGCGTCGACATCACGCCAGACGTGCGCGTGTGGCATGAGCGCGGCGGGTTGGGGCGGCTGCGCTACGGGCCGTGGCCGGCGAGTGCGGCCGATCTGGCACTGACCCCCGGCGTCCGGGTCGCGCCGAACTAGATCGGGCGGCCTGCCGCTGCTATCATGGCGGCAAGCAAGCACGGGCAGGACGATCCTATGACGACGCGATGGGCGATGGCCGCCGCCGGCCTCTGGGCGCTTGCCGCCTGCCAGCCGGCCCCGATGGCCGACAGCGCCGCAGACCCGCTGCGCGGCGTGGGCTTCGGCGATTACGAAACCTACCTGGCCGAACGGCAGGCGCGCGAGGCCCAGCTGGCCGGACTCGCGCCCTCGTCTCCGCGGGCCACCGGCGCGCCGGCCGCGACGGGCGGGGCGCCCGGTCTGACTGCGACCGACCTTGCCGCCGCCGGCATCGGCGTCAGCGAGACCGTGTCGCGTCCGGCCGCGCCCGCCGCCGCTACCTCCGCGGCTCCCGTGGCCGCGTCGGCACAGATGCCCGCGGCACCGCTCGCCGCGCCGGGAATCGCACCGGGCCTCGGTGGCTCCGCGCAGGAGCAGGTGATTACCCCCGCCGCCGGCAGCCCGGCCGCCGGCCTCTCCGACGAGCAGGACTTCGCCGCCGTCTCGTCGCGCGAGACGATCCAGAGCGACGCGGCGCGCCTCGAGCAGCAGCGCGCCGCCCGCGTGGAGGTCAGCCCCGCCCAGCCGGCCCAGCCGTCGGAGGCGACGGGGCCCGACATCGTCGCCTTCGCCCTGCGCACGACGAACGCCGTCGGCGAGCCGCTCTACCGCCGTGCGCTGGCCAGCGAAGGCCGCGCCGCACGGCAATGCGCGCGCTTTGCCGGGGCCGATCTCGCCCAGCGCGCCTTCCTCGAGGCCGGCGGCCCGTGGCGCGACCGGATGGGGCTCGATCCCGACGGTGACGGCTTCGCCTGCGACTGGAACCCGGCGCCCTTCCGCGCCGCCCGCGGCTGAGGGCGGTGGGGCGCCGCCCAGCCCAACCAGGCGCCGGCGCGCGGGTCGAGAGCGCGGGAGCCTCCGGCGGGGATATTTTCAGGCAAGAAGAAGGGCAGGGGGCGCGCGTCGGCGAGCCAGGCGCGATATGGGTGCCGTCGCCCAACGCAGGCGTGCGGCGAGGCGGGGCGGGTCCGCGCCTCGTCGTGCTGCACTACACCGCGATGGAGACGGCCGCGGCGGCGCTGGAGCGACTGTGCGACCCGACCTTCGAGGTGTCGGCGCATTACCTCGTCGGGCGCGACGGGCGTCTGTGGCAACTCGTTTGCGAGCGGGCGCGCGCCTGGCATGCGGGGGCGGGGGCGTGGGGCGCTGTGCGGGACGTCAACTCCGCCTCCATCGGCATCGAGATCGACAATTCGGGCCGCGCGCCCTTTGCCGAGCCCGCGATGGCTCGGCTCGAGGGGCTGCTGGGAGGCGTGATGGCGCGCTGGGGGATCGACCCCGAGGGGGTGATCGGGCACGCCGATTGCGCGCCGGGGCGCAAGGCCGATCCGGGCCCGCGCTTCGACTGGCGGCGGCTGGCAGTGCGGGGCCTGGCGCTCGGGCCTGACCCGGTCGGGGAGCGGGGCTCCGATCCAGGCGGCGATTTGGGCGCGTGGCTGGCGCGCGCGGGCTGGACGGCCGAGGCCCCGCTCGAGGCGCGGCTCGCCGCCTTCCGCGCGCGCTTCCGCCCCGGTGTGGAAGGGCCGGCGGAGGTGGCCGACCGGGCGCTCCTCGCGGCGCTGCCGGAGGGGCCAGGCAATGACGGTGTCATCGACGCTGGCATTGACGGGGCCATTGACGGGGAGACGGCGCGTTCGTAGATGCCGCTTGCGCGGATGGCTGGGCGGCCGCGGGCCTCTGGCTCGAGGAAAGTCCGGACTCCACGGAGAGACGGTGCCGGGTAACGCCCGGGCGGCGAGAGCCGACGGACAGCGCCACAGAGAACAGTCTGCTCCTCCACGGGGGAGTGAGGGTGAAACGGTGGGGTAAGGGCCCACCGCGGCCCCGGCGACGGGGACGGCACGGCAAGCCCCACCGGGAGCAATGCCGAATAGAACCTCCGCGGGGCGTGCAAGCGCCCCAGGGCCGCTCCGGCCCGAGGCAGGTCGGGTAGGCAGCTGGAGCCCGCCGGCAACGGCGGGCCGAGAGGAATGGTCGCCCAGGGCCCTTGTCCGCTCGCGGTAGGGGCCTGGACAGAATCCGGCTTACAGGCCATCCGCGCATTTTCGCCCTTCCCGACGCCGCGACGCCGTGCCCCGGCCGGACGCTGCGCCAGCCGTGGCATGCTGCCCGTGCCGGACCCCTCCGGCAGTGCACGGGAGGATGCGCGATGAGTTTCATGCGGACACTGGCGACCGTCGCGGTCGGCTTCGCCGCGGCGAAGGGCATGGACAAGTACAAGCAGATGGGTGGCATGGCCGGCCTGCAGAAGATGATGCACCAGGGCGGGGCTGGCGGGCCGGGCGCGCCTGGACTGGCCGACCTGCAGCGCATGGCCGAGGGCATGGGCCTCGGCGGCCTGATGCAGGGCGTCGCAGGTCAGGGGACCGGCGGCGGCGCCCCTGGCTCGCAACCCGGCGCGAACCCGCTCGAGCAGATCATGGCATCGCTTGGCGGTGGACAGCAGTCCGCGGGCGCGGCGGGCCTCGGCGGGTTGATGGCCGCGCTGCAGGGCGCGGCGCACTCCGGCGGGCAGGGCATGGACGACATGGCCGGCGCGCTCTTCGGCGGCACGCCCGCCTCGGCCGCGATGGAGGAGAACGCCAAGCTGATGGTGCGGGCGATGATCCAGGCCGCCAAGGCCGATGGCGAGATCGACCCGCAGGAGCGGCAGGCGATCCTCGACCAGTTGGGCGAGGTCGACGCGCAGGAGCGCGCCTTCGTCGGGCGCGAGCTGGCGGCGCCGGTGGATGTCGAGGGGCTCGCCCGCGACACGGCGCACGCGATGCGTACGCAGGTCTATGCCACCTCGCTCATGGCGATCCGGCTCGACAACCGGCGCGAGGCCGCCTACCTCGCGCAGCTCGCGCGCGCGCTGGGCCTTTCGGATGCCGAGCGCGACCGGATGCATGTGGCGATGGGCGTGCCCGCCATGACCTGACGGGCGCCGCCCCGCGTCCGGGGGGCGCTTGACTTCGCGAGCGCGGGGCGTAGAAGGCGGGCTTCGGGGAATTCACCGCGGGGGCGAAACCCGCCCGGCGAGGAGAGCGACGATGGCGAAACCGACGACGATCAAGATCCGGCTGAACTCGACCGCCGGCACCGGCCACTTCTACGTGACCAAGAAGAACGCCCGCACGATGACGGAAAAGATGACCATCCGGAAGTACGACCCGGTGGCGCGCAAGCACGTCGAGTACAAGGAAGGCAAGATCAAGTAAACGATCTCGCCGTTCGACGATGCGACAGGCCGCGCCCCCGGGTGCGGTCTTTGTCGTTTCCGGAGCGACCGGGAGGTGGCTGGCATGGCCGAGACGATCACCATCCGCGCGACCGAGGCCGGCGACATCGCCGCCATCGACGCGCTGCTCGCGCGCAGCTATCCTGCGCTGCTGCGCCACGATTACCCGCCCTCTGTCATGGTGACGGCGGTGCCGATCATCGCGCGCGCCCGGCCCGAACTGGTGACCTGCGGCACTTACTACGTGGCCCAGGACATCGCGGGCCGGGCCCTCGCCGCCGGAGGCTGGACACGGGGGCGACGGCCGGAGCGCGCCAGCATCCGCCACGTCGTGACCGACCCGGCCCATGTGCGGCGCGGCATCGGGCGGGCGCTGCTCACGCACATCTTCGATGTGGCGGCGGGGCAGGGTGTGCGCGTGTTCGACTGCATGGCGACGCGCACGTCGATGCCCTTCTATCGCGCCCTCGGCTTCGTCGAGGTGGAGCCGGTCGAGCTGACGCTCGCCCCGGGCATCGCCTTTCCCGCGGTGCGCATGGTGCGGGGGCGTTGAGGCGCGGTGCATGTCACCGCGGCAACGAAAAAGGCCGGGCGCTGGGCCCGGCCTTTCGGAGTGCGACGTGGCGCGGCGTTCACTCGCGCTGGCCGAAAAGCTGCAGCAACATGATGAACATGTTGATGAAGTCGAGGTAGAGGCGCAGCGCCCCCATGATCGCGGCCTTGCCGAGCCATTCCTGGTCGCCGGCGGCGGCGAACTGGATGTACTCGTTCTTGATCTGCTGGGTGTCGTAGGCCGTCAGCCCAGCGAAGATCAGAACGCCGAGCGCCGAGATCGCGAACATGATCGCGGGGCTGCCCAGGAAGATGTTCACGATCGAGGCGACGATCAGGCCGATCACGCCCATGATCAGGAAAGAGCCCCAGCCCGAGATGTCCTTCTTCGTGGTGTAGCCCCAGATCGACAGCCCCGCGAAGGCGATCGCGGTGATGAGGAAGACCTGGGCGATCGAGTAGCCGGTGAAGACGAGGAAGATCGAGCTGAGCGACAGGCCCATCACCACCGCGAAGGTGTAGAAGACAAGTTGCGCCGCGGCGGCCGACATCCGGTTGATCATCGCGCCGAAGCCGAAGACGAAGATCAGAGGCGCGAACATGATCACCCAGCGCAGCGGCGAGGTATAGATCGCCGCACCGAAGCTGGTGAGATACTCGTTCGGGCCAATCTGCGCCACGCCCATCGACGGGTCGGCCGTGGTCGCCAGGCCCGAGATGGCCCAGGCGGCGGCGCCCGTGATCAGCATGCCCACGGACATGGTGCCGTAGACCTTGTTCATGTGGGCCTTGAGGCCCTCGTCGATCGCGGCGGTGCGGGCGCCGGCATAGCCGGTCTGCGTCCGCGCCGTCTGATAGTCAGCCATTCGTTCCTCCATAGCCGTCCACAAAGAGCCCGGTCGCAGGCGGGCGAGGGCGTCTTTCGGAATATCGGGGAGCGCGGATGCGCTTTCAAGTCTTTCATGAGCGAAACGCTTGGCATCCGGCAGACGGAGCGTTTCCCGCATGGCCGGCGTCCGTCGTTCGGACGCGGCGCTCAGCCGCGGCGCGGCGGGTCGAGGATGACGGTCGTCTCGCGCGCCTCGCCTCCCCTGCGGACGCGCAGGGTGACCTCGTCGCCCGGCGAATGGGCCAGGAGCGCGGCCAGCAGGTCGTCGACGCTGCGCACCGGCGCGCCGCCGAGCGCGACGATCGCGTCGCCGGGCCGCAGCCGGCCGTCCGACGTCATGCGCGCGGGCTCGAGACCCGCCGCCTCGGCTGCCGAGCCCGGGGCGACGCCCAGCACGAGCACCCCCTCGATGCCCTGCCGGCGCGCCATCGCATTGACCCGCTCGTCGATGTCGACGCCGAGCGAGGGCGGTGCATAGCTGCCGGTGCGGATGAGCTGCGGCACGACGCGGGACACCGTGTCGACCGACACGGCGAAGCCGATGCCGGCCGACGAGCCCGAGGGAGAGAAGATCGCGGTGTTGACCCCAATGAGCCGCCCCGCGCTGTCGAGGAGAGGCCCGCCCGAATTGCCCGGGTTGATCGCGGCGTCGGTCTGGATCAGGCCGCGCAGGCCGGGGCCCTCCCGCGACGGCAAATCGCGGTCGAGCGCCGAGACGATGCCCGTGGTCAGCGTGAAGTCGAGGCCGAACGGATTGCCGATGGCGAAGGCCGACTGCCCCACCTGCAGGTCCTGGGACGTGCCGCGGGGCAGCGCCTCGAGACCGTCCGCCTCGATCTTCAGCACGGCGAGGTCGTACCCGGGCGCGGCGCCGACAAGGCGGGCCTCGTGGGTGGCGCCATCGGCCAGCCGCACCGTGGCCGACGAGGCGCCGCGGATCACGTGGGCATTGGTGACGATGTGGCCGTCGGCGCTCCAGACGAAGCCCGAGCCGTTGCCGCGCGGCACTTCGCGCTGCCCGCCGGTCCAGAACTCCGGCACGCTCGCCCGCGTCGAGATGAACACGACGCTGCTCTTGGCGCGCTCGAACAGAGCGATGACCCTCTCCTCGTCGGGCGCGCCGGGGGCGGGGTCGACCAGCACCGGCACGGGCGCCTGCCGCGCGGGCGGGTCGAGCCGCGCCTGAAGGGCGAGGCCGGCGTGCCAGGCGAGCACGAGGGCGCAGCCGGCGGCGGTCAGCAGGGCGAGGCGGGCGGCGAAGGCGCGCAGGCTCATCTGTCTCCTTCGGTCTGGTGACGCCGCAGGGCGGCGCCGGCGGCGGCTTCCCGACAGATCGGTGTCACGGCGTCGGGTTCAAGGCGCCGCGCGCCCGCGCCGAGCACAGGTCGGGCGTAAATCCCTTGTAGAAGGGATTTGCAAAAGCCTTTCTCAAGGCTTTTTCGCCTGTCGCTCCCGCGGGACGCCCGGCCTGCCCGCCCGGCGCCGCAGGCCCGGTGCGGCGCTTGCCAGCGGGGCACCGCCATGCGAACCATGACCGCCGAACCATCGACAGGGCGTGCATGGAGCTTCTTCCCCTCGGCCCGCATTCGGATGCGATCGTGGTGCTCGGCGTGGTGCTGGGCATGTTCGTGCTCTTCATGCGAGAGGTCTTCCCGGTCGAGGTGACCGCCATCGGCGGCGTCGCGGTTCTCCTTGTCACCGGCGTTCTACCCTACGAGTCGGCGCTCGAGGTGCTGGCCAATCCTGCGCCCTGGACCATCGTGGCAATGTTTCTGGTCATGGGGGCGCTCGTGCGCACCGGCTCTCTCGACCGGTTCACCCAGATCGCGCAGGCCGAGGCGGAGAAGAGCCCGGCGCGCGCGCTCGGCGTGCTGATCTGCTTCGTCGTGCTCGCCTCGGCCTTCGTGTCGAACACGCCCGTGGTGGTGGTGATGATCCCGGTCGTCGTGCAGATCGCCGCCACCCTCGGCCTGTCGCCTTCCAAGCTGCTGATCCCGCTTTCCTATACCGCGATCCTCGGGGGGACACTGACGCTCATCGGCACCTCGACCAACCTGCTGGTCGACGGGGTGGCGCGCGCCGAGGGGCTGGCGGCCTTCTCGATCTTCGAGGTGACGCCGCTCGCGGTGATCCTCGTCGCCTGGGGTCTGCTCTACATCCGCGTCGTCTCGCCCCGCCTGCTGCCCGACCGCGACAGCCTCGCCGGTGTCCTGTCCGACCGGTCGCGCATGAAGTTCTTCACCGAGGTCGCGGTGCCCGAGGGCTCGGCGCTGGTGGGCCGGCCGGTGCTCGAGGTCGACCTGTTCAGGCGCGAGGGCGTGCGCGTGATCGACGTGCTTCGGGGCGATGCCTCGCTGCGGCGTGACCTGAGCGCGGTCGAGCTCGCCGCCGGCGACCGCGTGGTGCTGCGCACCGAGATGGCGGAGCTGCTGAGCCTGCAGGAGAACAGGAACCTGCGCGCGGTCGACAAGCTGTCGTCGGTGCGCACCTCGACGGTCGAGGTGCTCATCACCCCCGGCGCGCGCATGGTCGGCCGCTCGCTCGGGTCGATGCGCCTGAGGCGCCGGTACGGGGTCTATCCGCTGGCCGTGCACCGGCGGAACCAGAATATCGGCCGGCAGCTCGACGATCTCGTGGTAAGGGTGGGCGACACGCTGCTGCTCGAGGGGGCACCGGCCGACATCCAGCGGCTGGCCGTCGACATGGATCTCGTCGACGTGTCGCGCCCGACCGAGCGCGCCTTCCGCCGCGGTCGGGCCTGGGTCGCGGTGGCGGCGCTCGCGGGCCTCGTCGCGCTCGCCGCCTTCGGGGTCGCTCCGATCCTCCTGCTGGCCGTGCTCGCCGTGGCGGTGGTGCTGCTGGCGCGCTGCGTCGACGCCGACGAGGCGTTCTCCTTCGTCGACGGACGGCTGCTCGCGTTGATCTTCTCGATGCTCGCCGTGGGCGCGGCATTGCAGGAGTCCGGCGCGGTGCGCGTCGTGGTCGAGGCGCTTGCGCCCTACATCGGCACGCTGCCGCCAGTGCTCGCGCTCTGGGCCGTCTACCTGATCACTTCGGTTCTGACCGAACTCGTCACCAACAACGCCGTCGCGGTGGTGATCACCCCCGTCGCCATCGGGCTGGCCGTCGCGCTGGGCTACGACCCGCGGCCCTTTGTGGTGGCGGTGATGATCGCGGCCTCCGCGGCCTTCGCCACGCCCATCGGCTACCAGACCAATATGCTCGTCTACGGCCCCGGCGGCTACCGCTTCGGCGATTTCCTGCGCGTGGGAATCCCGCTCAACCTGTCGATCGGGCTGCTCGCCTCGCTGCTCATCCCGCTGATCTGGCCGCTCTGAGCCGCTAGTGCCGCGCCGATGCCCCGCGCGGCGTCCGGGGCCGCTATACACGCGTGCGGAGGGCCCCTAGAAGCGGGCCGGGCATCGGCAGGGGGACGCATGGGCGACGAGGGGGCGGAGAGCGCGGCGGGCGCGTCGCACGAGAATGTCCGGATCGCCTACCTGACGGGCGAGTATCCGCGTGCGTCCATGACCTTCGTGCTGCGGGAGGTGGCGGCGCTGCGCCGGCACGGGCTCGACGTGATCACCTGCGCGGTGCGGCGAACGGGGCCCGCCGACCTGATCGGCCCCGAGGAGGAGGACGCCGCGCGCGAGACGTTCTATGTACTCGCCCGTGCCCGCAATCCGCTGGCGCTTCTGGCCGACCACGCTGCGGCGCTTGCGGCCACGCCGGGGCGCTACCTGCGCGCCGCGGCCCTCGCGGCGCGGACGACGCGGCCTGGCCTCCGCGGCGCGCTGTGGCAGGCCTTCTACTTCCTCGAGGCGGCGGTGCTGGTCCGGCATCTGCGGCGGCGCGGCGCGACGCACCTGCACAACCACTTTGCCACTTCGAGCGCGAGCCTCGCCATGATCGCCTCGGAGATGTCGGGCCTGCCCTACAGCTTCACCCTGCACGGCCCGGCCGACCTGTTCGACCCGCGGGGCTGGCGGCTGGACGAAAAGGTAGCGCGGGCGCGCTTCGTCGTCTGCATCAGCCGCTTCGCCCGCTCACAGGCGATGCTGTGGTCGGACAGGCGGCACTGGCCGAAGCTCCATGTCTTCCATTGCGGGGTGGAGCTTGACCGTTACGGCGGCGGTGTGCCGCGCGGGCCGGGCGCGGGGCTGGACCTTCTCTTCGTCGGCCGGCTCGTCGGGGTGAAGGGGCTCTTCGTGCTGCTCGATGCGCTGGCCCGGCTCGGGCGGCGCGATCTGCGACTGACGCTGGTCGGCGACGGGGCCGACCGCGCCGCTCTGGAGGCCGAGGCGCGACGGCTGGGGATCGCGGCGCGATTCCTGGGCTATCGCAGCCAGTCGGAGGTGGCCGATGCGCTGCGGGAGGCCGACGCGCTGGTTCTGCCGAGTTTCGCCGAGGGCGTGCCGGTGGTGCTGATGGAGGCGGCGGCGAGCGGCCTGCCGGTGGTGGCCACGCGCGTGGCCGGCGTCGAGGAACTGGTGCGCGACGGCGAAAGCGGCATCGTCGTCCCTCCGGGAGATGCGGCGGCGCTGGCGGGCGCGCTGGAGCGCCTCGCGGACATGCCGCCCGAGATGCGGGGGAAGATGGGGCAGGCCGGGCGCGCGATCGTCGCGACCGGGTTCGATCTCGACGGGGAGGCGTCGAAGCTCGCTGCGCTTTTCCGGTCGTATGGGCCGGACGGCGGCTAGACGCCGGAGCCCCCCTTTGTGGGCGCTGCACGGACGGGGCGGGCAGCATCCGGCGCGGTCTGGCGCGGCATCTGGTCCATGGGCGGCCCGAAGGCGGCCCGTGCGCGCTCGTGCGGGGCGCAGGGCAGGGGCGGCGCTCGGTGATTGCGCTCCGGCGCCCGCCTGGACGTGGTCGTCGCGAAGCACTCTCCGAACATTTCTCTCCGGGCGTCACTCGCCGTCGGTGGTGGGCGGACCGGCCGGAAAGCGCGTGTAGCGCACGTCGCCGGGCCTTGCCCCCCACGTGGCGCTGGCGCGTCGCGCCGGTCCACGGGCCCGGGCCGGCGGACCGGCGGGTGCCGGATGCGCGCGTGGGGCTGCGCCGGTCCGTATCGACGCCTCCGCCCGGAGGGCCCCCACCCCCGCCCTTGCCCTCGCCGGCGGCGGGGCGCTGCGCCCGTATGCGCGCTCACGTCCCACGAGCAGGGCGGCGGCCGGGGTCGCGCCTGCCGGGGCCGTCTGCCGCGCATGCTCGAGCCGGCCGATGAGCGCCCCGGCGATCAGCATCGTGACGACCGTGCGGCCCGAATTCGGGATCAGGTCGAGCAGGTTGGCGGCGAGGATCACGGCGAGCGCAGCGGTGGCCGGCGAGACCTCGATCCGGCGCGACCGGGCCGCCAGTAGGATCAGGGGAAAGGCGAACAACCCGAAATAGGCGAGAAAGCCCACCACGCCCCGCTCGCCGAAGGTGATGAGCCAGAGCCCGTCGCGGACCGAGGCGTGCCGGCTTCCCGACTCGAGATCGATGGCGCGGCCGAAGCCGCCCCAGCCGAAGAGGGGCTTCTTCCAGCCGTGCCGCGTCAGAAGCTCCTCCTGCGCGAGGCGGTATCTCAGGGAATTGGCGCGACTCGGCTGACCGGCCGCTTCCACGACATGCGCAACCGTTCCGAAGGGGTTGGCGCCCGCGCCGCGCACGGCCGGGTAGGTCGTCACGAAGATCGCGATCGCGGCCGCGGCGAGGAGTTGCGTCCTGATCGAGCAGAGCATGATCAGCGGGGCAAGAACGAGCGCGATCATGAGCGCGCCGAGCGACTTGCTCAGGACCAGCACGACGAAGAGATGTCCGGCCGCGACGGCGTAGACCCAGCGCCGGTCGAAATCGGCGACGCGCAGGCACGCCACCGCTGCCAGCAGGCTCATGCACAGAAACAGCGACAGGATGAGCCCGTGGGTCTGGAACACGACGGGTCGGAAACCGCTGCCTCGCAGATGCTGGATCCACGAATGCGGGAAGCCGCCGTAGATCCAGTTGTGGAGCTGCGGAGACAGGCGGATCTCGAGCAGCGTGGGCAGGCTGTAGAAAAGCCCGGCCAGCAGCAGCGCATACAGGACCGCGCGCTGCCCCGCCTCGCCGCCGAGAAACTTCCGCGCGGTGAGCAGGATCAGGAGCGGCAGCCCGAAAATCCAGATGCTGTTGCCGATGTCGTAGAACGTCAGCCCGGTCACGAACGCGTTGGGGAGAACGACCGGAGACCGGTTGGTCAGCACGGTGCCGAAGGGCATGACGAGCACCAGGCACACGATGCAGACCAGCGCCCAGCGCTCTCGCGGCAGCAGGCCGGGAAGCATCTCCTGCGCGGCGACATGATCGAAGGTTGGCGCCACCACGCGCTCGGTGCGTGGTGCGAATGCCAGCGCAAGCCCCGCGACGGTCAGCGCGATCACGTTTTCCTTGTCGATGGTCGGCAGCACCGGAAGGTTGAACGCATAGCGGGGCGGCAAGAGCATGAAGCCTGCAAGCGCCGTCGCGGGGATCGCGTGGAGCAACTTGGTCGTGGCGAAGATCACGTAGGCGACGAAGGGAAACGTGTAGATGACGAGCTCTTCCATCCCGGTCATGGCGCGGCTCCCTCGCGCCGGCTGGGGCGGGCCCGTCGAGCGGCGAGGGCCAGCCCGGGCAGCGCCGCGGCGCAGCGCGCGTACCGGCCGCCGAGGCGGCGGGGGTCGCGGGCGAGCCGCCACGCCCATTCGAGCGCGAAGGCCTGCAGCGCGCGGGGCGCGCGCACCTGCTGGCCCGACAGGAAGTCGAGCCCCGCGCCGACCGAGGCGAAGCCGACATGGGGCAGGCGGGCCGCCGCGCGGGCGGCGAAGAGTTCCTGCTTCGGCGCGCCCAGGGCGAGGAAGCACAGGCGCGCGCCGCTCTCGCCGATCTCGTCGAGAAGGCGCGCCGCGCCGCTCGATGCCGGGTCGAAGCCCGCCTTCGGCGCGAGCCTGGCCGCGACGTGCAGGCCCGGCGCCTCGCGCCGCAGCCGTTCGGCGGCGCCGTCGAGCGATGCCGCGGTAGAGCCGACGAGGGCAACGCAGCAGCCCTCCTGCGCAGCGAGCCGGGCCAGGGGAACGACGAGATCGGCCCCCGTCACCCGCTCCGTCCGGCGCCCGGCCAGCCGCTCGAGCCAGACGATCGGGTGGCCGTCGGCGGTGACGTGGCTGTGCGCCGCGTAAGCCGAGCGGAAGGCCGGATCGGCCCGGAGCTTCACCGCGTGGTCGAGGTTGAGCGTGGCGATGGCGAAGCCGCGCTCCGCCCGCAGCCGCGTGCGCAGGTCGGCCAGCAGCGCCTCCCGCGCGACGAAGGCGCGCCCCGTGCAGTCGCCGCTGCCGCTCTCTCCCAGCCAGTCCACCCCGGCGTCTCCCGCATCGCTCCACGCCCAGCAGATAGCCCAGAGCGGCGTGCGGCTCAAACCGGGAAACACCGTGCGGTGGTCTGACGAAGTCTTTGCCCAAGCCGCCGATGCTGCCGCCCGCGCCGGCCCTCGCCGCCGCGTCGCAGCGACGACCACCCAGAAACCGCAATCAACCGGGATCGCAGACATGGCTCTCATCACCGACGCAACGACCACCTGGTCGGACCCCGTCACCCTCGTCAGCGACGAGATCTGGCAGACGCGCCACGGCAGCGTCTTCCTGACCACGACCCCCGGCCCGGCGCCCGACGACGGCTTTCACCTGCTTCAGGGCGAGGGCGTGCTGATTCGCGCCGGCCGCGAGGTGCGCTATCGCAAGGCCGGGCTCACCGCCGCTCTGATCGTGCGCGAGGCGGTGTAATGGAGACGATCGACGCCAAGAAGCTGCTTGGCGGGTCCAGCTACTTCCTCATGGGGCAGGCGGGGCTCTCCTTTGCCGTCACCACGAACAACACGGCGTTGCTCTCGGCTGGCGACGCCCCGCTTCTGGTGACCGTGCTGGCGCCGCTGGCCTATGCCGGCACCTATCCGCTCGATCCCGCGGCGCTTGCCTCGGGGCCGGTGGTCCTGCGGCCGCCCGAACTCTCCGTGCCGCCTGTCGTGGATGCACCGCTTGAGGTGCGCCCTGCGCTCTGGGCCTATGACGGGGCGGCGATGGAGCCACCGCGCGCCTGGCAATGGCAGAGCGACGGTGTCGACATCCCTGGCGCGACCGGCACGGTGTTCACGCCGGGGCCCGATCACGCCGGCACGCTGCTGCGCGTCGTCGAGACGGTGACCGGCGCCGCCGGCGCCGCGACCATCGCATCCGCCTCGGCCACGGTCGGTTCC
Source organism: Rhodobacteraceae bacterium HLUCCA09 (assembly GCA_001314685.1). Taxonomy (GTDB): domain Bacteria; phylum Pseudomonadota; class Alphaproteobacteria; order Rhodobacterales; family Rhodobacteraceae; genus HLUCCA09. The sequence goes on along the minus strand of LJNT01000207.1, from coordinate 21,154 downwards.
TGAGCGCGACAGAGCCGGACTCGGCCGGCCGGGGGGCGCTCCTCTGGCCGGCCGTCTGGCAAGGCGGTGACGCGTCAGTCTGTCCCCGGGCGAAGGTGTCGGGCCTCGATTTCTGCGACGGCGCGGGCCTTGCCCACACGCAGCGCCCGCCGCTGGTAGGCCCGGATGAAGGCGCGCAGCTCGGCGTCGTCGTGGCGTGGCGCGCCCGAGGCCCAGGCCCCGGCATATCCCCGCAGCATGGCGAGACCGCCGAGCAGGTAGGGCGGGTGCGCCATCCGGTAGAGCGCGGTCGCGGCAAAGTAGAGCGGGTCGGAGCCCATGTAGTACTGGCCCGCCCCGTGCCGCCGCCGCCCCGTCAACACCCCCTTTTCCGACGAGCCCATCGGGCGCAGGTGTTCGAAGGCGAGCTCGGCGTCGGGGAAGGCGCGTGCCGTCCACCCGAGACGGCGGGCGGTGTGGCAGTCGATCGCGTCCCACATCACCGCGCGCACGAAGCCGCCGATTTCCTCGAAGCAGTCCCGGCGGTAGAACTTGGTCATGCCGACCGACATCTCCGGCCCGCATTTTTCGCTCACGCGCCGGCCGGAGGGGGCGGTGAACCACGGCATGCCCGAGCAGGTGCCGAGCCGCGGGTCGGCGCGCATCCGCGCGATCAGCCCTTCGAAATAGCCGGGGGGCAGCTCGAGATCGAGGTCGAGCTTGCACAGGAAGGGGAAGCGCGCGAGATCGACGGTGGCGAGCCCGTCGTAGAACGCCTCGATCACGCCGGGCCCGACCGCGCGGCGCCCCCTGTCCTGCCGCCTGACGATGCGGAGCGACGGGTGGCGGGCGGCGTAGTCGGCGAGGATCTCGGGCGTTCCGTCCGCGGAGCCGTCGTCGACGATCACCCACAGATCAGGCGGGCGGGTCTGCCCCAGCACGCTGTCAAGGGTGCGGCGCGCATGCGCCGCCTCGTTCCTGCAGGGCGTTATGAGGACGTAGGCGTCGGGCGCGGGGGCGTCGGTCGCAGGGTCGCCGGAAGCCGAGGCATCGGGTGCGGACGCCTCGCTCTCGGGGGGGGTGTCTGCCGTTGCGTCGGTCTCTGCCATGCCTCGGGGTCCTGCGGGCCATCGGGAAACACCCGGCGGGCCCGCTTCGCCGCGACCCCACCGGCAGCGCCCTGTTGGACCGCGGCGGCCGCCGGGACAAGCCCCCAAGCCCCCCTGGCCGGGCGTGCGGTCGCGCCCCCGCGCGGTTAGTAGAGCGCGCGGATTCCCGTCGCCGTGGTGCCGGTCGCCCAGACGCGCGAGACGCGCAGCGGAAAGGCCACGCCCGCGGCCACCTCGACGTCGACCACGTCGCCGTCGAGCGTGGTGACGCGGACATTGCCCGGCGTGGCCACGTTCAGCGCGAGCGAGACGTGGGCGATGTCGGCGGCATCGTCGGGAACGATCTCCTGGACCGACGTGGCAGGAAGCGAGGGGGCACGGGAAAAGGCGGCGTAGCGGTCGACAGGCATCGAAGGGCTCCTAAGCTGGCGGCCGGGGCGCGAAGCGCCCGGGCGCGGGACGGCTCGGACCCTAGCCGAAGCACGGTTGCCGAGCCGTTGGGCGTGCGAACGGTGGGCACGGTGCCTGCCCGCTGCCCATCACGCATGCGTGATGTCACGGAGGGCAGCTTGCAGGTCTCGTGCCGTTTGTCATGCGCAAGCCGCCTCTGCTAAAGGAACGCAGGGGAAGGGTCGGAGGGGTTGCGATGGCGTTGGTCGAGCAGGTGCGGAGCGCGCCGAAGTTTCTCGCGCCGCTGGTGACGTGGGGAATGTTCTGGTTCCTCGTCGCGCTGGTCGGTGCGGGCCTGTTCTTCGTCGAGGGGATCGAGAAGCTCTTCAAGGAGTGGCAGCGCCCCGAATACAGCCACGGCCCGCTCATTCCGGTCCTGTCGGGCCTGCTGTTCCTGCGACAACTCAAGGACGTGCCGGTCAACCGCGGCCCGGTGCCCGACCGCTGGGTGGGCGTCGTGGTGGCGCTCCTGTCCCTGACGGTCGCGGCGCTGGGCAAGCTTTCGGGCATCCCCGACCTCGTGGCCTACGGGCTGATCCTGTGGGTCTTCGGCATCCTGCTCGTCAGCTTCGGCTGGAGCGTTGGCTGGGCCTTCTGGCCGCCGGTCCTGCATCTCGTCTACATGCTGCCCCTGCCCGACACGCTCTACTTCAAGATGTCGGCCAACCTGCAACTCGTCTCCTCCGAGCTCGGGGTATGGTTCCTCAAGCTGTTGTCGGTGCCGGTCTTTCTCGACGGCAACATCATCGACCTCGGCGTCTACAAGCTGCACGTGGCCGAGGCGTGTTCGGGCCTGCGCTACCTGTTCCCGATCCTGAGCTTCTCCTACATCTTTGCCGTGCTCTACCAGGGCTCGATCTGGCACAAGGCGATCCTGCTGCTGGCAGCCGCCCCGATCACCGTGCTGATGAATTCCGTCCGAATCGCGGTCGCAGGCATCATCGTGAACAATTACGGCGTCGAGTGGGTAGAGGGCTTCACCCACTTCTTCGAGGGCTGGGTGATCTTTCTCGCCTGCGTCCTGATCCTGTTCGGGCTCGCCCGCGTGCTACTTTTCTTCAACCCGGTCAAGATGACGCTGGCAGAATCGCTCGACCTCGACACCGACGGCCTCGGCACGCAATTCATGCGGCTGCAGTATCTTCGCCCGTCGAGCGCCCTCGTCGGCGTGGCGCTGGCGGGCGTGCTGGCCGCGGCGGCATGGCAGGCCGTGCCCGAGCCCGGCGACGTGCGGGTGGAGCGCGAGCCCTTCGCGGCCTTCCCACGCGATCTGGCGGGCTGGCGCCAGTCGGGCCCGCGCGAGACGCTCGACGCCCGCGTGGAGCGGGAACTGAGAGCGGACGACTACCACTCCGTAAATCTCGTGAAGGCGGGGGAGGCCGCGCACGTCAACCTGTTCATGGCGTGGTATCTCGACCAGACCGACGGCGGCGTGCACTCCCCCGAGATCTGCCTGCCCGGCGCCGGGTGGGAGATCGCGTGGCTGGAGCGCTCCGACGTCGGGCCGGAGATCGGCTTCGACCGGAGGTTCGACGTCAACCGCGCCATCATCCAGAAGGGCGAGACCCGCATGATGGTGCTCTACTGGTTCCAGCAGCGCGACCGGCGCATCGCCTCCGACATCATGGCCAAGTTCTACCTGATGGTCGACGGGATCACCACGCGGCGCACCGACGGTTCGATGCTTCGGCTGACCACGCCGATCCGTGAGAACGAGACCGACGCCGCCGCCGAGGCCCGTCTGCTGGAGGTGCTCGCCGCGATGCAGGAGCCGCTCCCGCGGTTCATTCCGGGGTCCTGACGTCTGTGCGGGCGACCGACCGCGCTGCGCGCTCTTCCGCTATCCTCGGCATCACTCTCTTGCGCGCGTCCCCTCGCGGACGGTGCGGGGCATTCATCGTCAAGCCCACGGTCGTCGCCAGATCCTTGACAATCGGTCGCGCGCGGGCGCGACCGTCGTCGCCCTCGACGGGCAAGCAGCCTCATCGACGCCCGAATTTGACTTCCCGCGCACCGCGGCGCACCTGCTGGAGCGGGGGCCAGCGATCGCGTGCCGCGCCGCGACGGCGGTGCGCAGGGGGTACATGTGAGCAGGCAGAGTCCGCAGACGTCCATCGAGCGTTTTCCCGCCTCGCCCGCGCAGGCCCGCTTCTGGTTTCTCGAAAGGGTTCGCCCCGGCCGTCCCGACAACGCCATCACCCTGCGCTGGCGGGTGACGGGCGATCTGCACACTGACGCGCTCGAGGCGGCCTTCCGCTCGGTGATCCACCGCCACGAGGCGCTGCGCACCTGCCTCGTGGAAGACGACGGCACCCTTCTGCAGGAGGTGCGCGAGGCGGTCGATTTCAAGCTCGGGCTCGTCGACATCCGCGCCCTGCCGATCGACGACCACGAGGCGCGCATCGCCGGAATCGCCGCCGACATGGCCGGCGACCCCTTCGACCTCGCCCGCCCGCCGCTCCTGCGGGCCACCCATGTGCGCACCGGGCCGGGCCGGGCGACGCTGCTCGTCACCGCGCATCACTGTGCCTTCGACGGATGGTCGGGCGGGCTGCTCGGCCGCGAGATCGGGGCGCTGGCGGCCGAGGTGCTGACCGGCCGGCCCGCCGACCTGCCCGAGCTGTCGCTGCACTACCCCGACTACGCACTCTGGCAGGAGGCCTGCGCGACGAGCCCTGCCCGCGCCGACGAGATCGCGTTCTGGTCGACCACGCTCGCCGGGGCCGCGCATTTCGCGCTTCCCCCCGACGTGGCCGTCGCGCGGGCAGAGCTCGGGGCGGCGCCCCGTCGCCTCGCCCTGCCGCTGCCGGCCGAGGCCGCCGCGCGGCTCGCCGGCGCTGCCGCCCGGCTCGGCGCCTCGCCGTTCATGATCGGGGCGGCGGCAGCCTCGGCGGTGCTCGCGGCCGAGACCGGGGCTCCCGAAGTGCTGCTCGCCACGCCGGTGTCGGGCCGCGACGAGGTCGATCTCGAGCCGCTCATCGGCGTCTTCGTCAACACGATCGTGCTGCGCCTGCCCGCCCCCGAGGGCGCGAGCGGCGCGGTCCATCTCGAGCGGACGCGCGCCGCCGTCGAGGCCGCGCTCGCCCACCAGTCCTGCCCCCTGGAGGAGGTCATGCGCGCCGCCCCGCCGCCCCGGCCGCTCGATCCGGGCGAGGCGCGAACCCCCTACACGTCGGTCGCCTTCGGCCTCAGCCGGGGTTTCCTCGAGGTGATGGATCACGGGCCGTTCCGCATCGAGGGCGAGATGACCCAGACACCGGGGGCGCTCTACCCTCTCAATCTCAATCTCGTTGGCGACGGCGACGGCTGGACGCTGGTGATCGACCACGACGGCGCACGCCATTCCGAAGAGCGCATCGCCGCGCTCGGCCGGCGCGTGATCGACGCCGTCGAACGACTGGTCGATACCCCCTCGGCCCCGCTCGTCGACGCGCCGCCCTCGGGCAGCTCGGCACAGCACGTCATGGATGCGCCCGCCCTCGCCGGGTCGGAGCCGGGGGGGCCGGCAGCGCCGTCCGAGGCCCGCGAGCGCCTCGCCCGGCTCTGGGCCGATCTGCTCGGCCTGCCGCAGGATGACTGCGCCGGCGATTTCTTCGCCCTCGGCGGACACTCGATCCTCGCGCTGCGGATGCTGGCGCGCGCCGAGGCGGAGTTCGGCCGCAAGGTCGAGGTCGCCGCCTTCCTCGCCGACCCCACGCTCGACGGGCTGGCCGCCCGCCTCTCGCCCGATGGGGCCGATGTGGGCGGGGAGGCCGCCGGCACCTGGTCGATCGTGCCCCTGCGCGGGGGCGATGCGGGCGGCCCGGTCATCGCGACCGTCAACCAGACCTTCCTCTGGCACGGGATCGCCCGCGCCTTCGCCCCCGGGCGGACGGTCGTGAACCTGACCGTGCCCGACCGCGCCGCCTACATGCGTCAGCGGGGCATGGACGGGGCCACCGTCGCCGACGACGCGGCCGCCACGCTCGCCGCCGCCTTTCCGGGCCGGCCCTTCGTGCTCGTGGGCCATTGTGCCGACGGGCTGACCGCGCTCGCCACCGCGCACGCGCTGGCTGCGCGCGGCCCCGACGTGCCGCTGCTCGCCATGACCGACGCATGGTCGCCCGAGGACACCGAGACCTTGCCGCCGCGCGGCCTGGGTCTCGCGCGCCGCGTCGGGGCGGGCCTGATGCGCTGGGCGCATTACTTCGGTCAGGCGGCGCGCGGGCGGCTTGGCCCGCGCGATCTCGCCCGACGCCTCGGCCCCATCTTGCGGCTGATGCGGGCCACCGGGCTCGAGCCGCAGCCGACCGAGGCCGAGCGCCTCGCCTGGGAGGTCAACGCCCATCACCAGCAGCTCTGGGCCGCGCACGACTTCGCCCCGTGGCCGGGCGAGGCGCTGCTCTTCGCCACCGAGAGCCAGCCGTCCCGCGCGGCGTCGGCGCTCTTCGGCTGGCGCGGGGTGCTGGCCGAGGATACGCCCGTGCTCCCGCTCGAGGGCTGGCACGAGGACGCGCTGCTCGGCGGCGGCTTCGAGCGGATGGCGCGGGTGATCGACCTTCGCCTCGATCGGCACGGGGGGCTGCGGGGCGGCACGGGCCGGCCGGGGGCGCGGTGACGGCCCGGATCGCGCCCTTCGCAGCCTCGACCCTGACGCGCAGGCTGACGCCGCTGGTCTCGCCCTTCGCCGTGGGCGTCGCCGCCCGGATGGGTGGGCAGATCATCGCGTTCGCGCTGGTCGTCGTCGCCTCGCGGCATCTCGGGCTCGACGCCTTCGGCACCTACGCTGTGGCCTGGGCGGGGGCAGTGATCGCCACGACCTTCGTCTATACCGGATTCTACCATGCGCTTCTGCGGGCCGAGGACCTCGAGGCGCGCATCGACACGCTGTTCTGGGTCAAGCTTGCGGTCGGAGGAGCGGGCGCCGGCATCCTCGCCGCGGCCGGGCTGATCGTCGGCGGGCCGGGGGCCGCGGTCGGCGCGGCGCTGCTCGCCGTCGCCCCGCTGCCGCTGCTCGCTGTGCTGACCGCGTGGAACGAGGCGCAGCTCTGGCGGGCTGGCCGGGCGCGCGCGGCGAGCCTGCAGGTGCTGGCGGGCGAGGCGACGGGCCTCGTCGCGGCGGTCGCCGCGCTCGACGCGGGGATGGGCCTCTGGGGCCTCATCCTCTCCCGCTACGTTGCTTCCCTGACCGGTCTCGTCGTCACGACCGCGATCGTGCGCCGCTGCCCGCGCGCCCGCTTCGCCGCCGGCGAGGCCCGCACGGCGAGCCACACCGCGTGGCCGCTCTGGGGGACCACCGGCATCGGCATGTTCTCGGCCTACGGCGCCGACCTCGTGCTCGCGGCCTTCCTCTCTCCGGCTGCGGTCGGGGCCTACCGTTCGGGCGCGCGCATCGCGGTCACCGCCTCCGACGTGGTGCTGCAGCCTGTCCGGATGCTCGGCTGGTCGCGCCTCGCCCGGCTCGAGCGCGAGGGCGACCGGGACGGCATCGCGCGCAGCTGGCGGGGCGACGTTGCCCTGGCCTGCGCGATGCTCTGGCCCGCCACGGCCGGCCTGGGGCTGCTGGCCGAGCCGCTGGTGACGCTGGTCTTCGACCCGTCCTGGGCCGCGGCGGCGCCGGTGCTCGCGGTGCTCGCGCTCGCGCGGGCGCTGTCCGTTCCGATGTCGCTGATGGAGCCGGCGCTCATGTGCACGGGCCGAGGCGCGCTGCAATTCCGTTTGCGGCTGGTCAGCGGCCTTGCGCTGCTCGTCGCCCTGCTGACGCTGGGGCGCCTCGGCCCGGTCGAGGCTGCGTGGGCCGTCACACTCTCCACCGGCGCGATGAGCCTTGTCTGCCTTGCCGCCGTCGCGCGGGTGCTGGGCCTTTCGGCGCGGGCGGTCGCGACCGCCTTTCTGCCCGGCGCGGGGCTGGCGGCGCTGTGCGGCGGCTCGGTCTTCGCGCTTGCGCCGCTGGTGGCCCACCTGCCGCTCGTGCCCGCCACGCTCGCCCATGTCGCGCTCGGCGCCGCGCTCTGGGCGGCGGGCATCGCGATGCTCTTCCGGTTGAAGGTGCTTGCGCTGCCGCAGGTCTGAGCGGCGCTCAGGCGAGGATGGCGGCGACCAGTCCCGCGATCGCCGCTCCGGCGACGAACCATGCCACCGCCTCCGACGACACGCGCCGCCCAGGCTGCGGCTCGCTCCGCCCGTGCTGCAGCAGCGCCGCCTCGGTCAGTTGCGGCAGGCGCGGCCCGAAGCGTGCGAGCACCCGCGCCGTCTTGAGCAGGTCGCCCGCCAGAGCCCGCGGACCCACGTTGTCGCGGATATAGTCCTCGACCACGGGCCGGGCGACGCGCCAGATGTTGATCTGCGGGTTGAGCGAGCGTGCCACCCCCTCGACCACCACCATCGTCCGCTGCAGCAGGATCAGCTCGGTCCGCGTCTCCATCCCGAAGCGCTCGGTCACCTCGAAGAGATAGGCGAGCAGTTTGCCCATCGAGATGCGCGAGGCGTCCATGCCGAAGATGGGCTCGCCCACCGAGCGCAGCGCCTGCGCGAACTCGTCGATGTCGCGGTCGGGCGGCACGTAGCCCGCCTCGAAATGCACCTCGGCCACACGGCGATAATCCTTGCGGATGAAGCCGAACAGGATCTCGGCATAGGCGCGGCGGGTGTATTCGTCGATCCGCCCCATGATGCCGAAGTCGAGGGCGATGATGTCGCCGTCGGGGCCGATCTTGAGATTGCCCTGGTGCATGTCCGCGTGAAAGTAGCCGTCGCGCAGGGCGTGGCTGAGGAACAGGCGCAGCACGCGCTCGCCCAGCGCCGCGCGGTCGTGGCCTGCCGCGTCGATCGCGGCGATGTCGCCCGCCGGCACGCCTTCGACCCAGCCGAGCGTCATTACCCGCCGCCCGGACATGAACCAGTGGACGCTGGGCACGCGAAATCCGTCGTCCTTCGCGGTGTTCGACGCGAACTCGGCAGAGGCGGAGCTTTCGAGCCGCAGGTCGAGCTCGGCATGCACGACGCTCTCGAAATGCGCGATCACCCCCTGCGGACGCAGGCGGCGCGACGAGGGCGACAGCGTCTCGACCATCCAGGCGGCGAGGTAGAAGGCGTCGATATCCTTTTGGAACGCCTTCTCGATGCCGGGCCGCAGCACCTTGACGGCGACCTCTTCGCCGGTCGTGGCGAGTCGCGCGCGATGGACCTGTGCGATGGAGGCGGCGGCGATGGGCTCGGAAAACTCCGAAAACAGCTCGTCGATCGGCATCTGCAGCTCGTCGCGCACTGCCCGCAGGGCCTGCGCGCGGGGGAAGGGCGGCAGCTTGTCCTGCAGCACCCGCAGCTGCATTGCCAGCTCGTCGCCCACCACATCGGGCCGCGTCGACATGATCTGGCCGAACTTGATGTAGGCGGGGCCGAGCGCGGTCAGCGCGCGGGTCGCGGGCGGCAAGTCGGGGTCGCCCCTCAGCCCCAGCCACTTGAACGGCCAGCCGAGGATCCGGGCGATCAGCCGAAGATGCGGCGGCGCCTCCATCGCCTCGAGCACCTGGCCCATCGCGCCGGTGCGCTCCAGCGTGGCGCCGGTGCGGACGAGCCGCCAGATGTTGTGCGGGCCCCGCAAGGGATCAGAGCTTCCAGCCCGAGTGCAGCGCGGCCACGCCCATCGTCAGGTTGCGATACTTCACCTGCTCGAAGCCGGCGGCCCGGATCATCCGCGCGAACGTCTCCTGGTCGGGGAACTTGCGGATCGATTCGACGAGATACTTGTAGCTGTCGCGGTCGCCCGTCACGACGCGGCCCATCGTCGGGATCACGTTGAACGAGTAGCGGTCGTAGGCCCATTGCATCGCCGGATTCGGCAGCTGCGAGAACTCCAGCACCATCAGCCGCCCGCCGGGCTTGAGCACGCGGAACGCCTCGGCGAGCGCGATCTCGGGCTTCGTCACGTTCCGGATGCCGAAGGAGATCGTGTAGACGTCGAACGTGGCATCGGGGAACGGCAGGTCCATCGCGTCGCCCACCACCCAGTCGAGCCGGTCGGCCATGTTCGCGGCCTCGGCGCGCTTGCGCCCCTCCTCGAGCATGGCCGCCGTCAGGTCGCAGACGGTGGCATGCGCCCCGGGGGCGCGCTTGAGGAAGCGGAACGCGATGTCGCCGGTGCCGCCTGCCACGTCGAGAAGGCGCTGGCCGGGGCGGGGGGCCAGCCAGTCCATCATCGCGTCCTTCCAGAGACGGTGGATGCCCCCCGACATCAGGTCGTTCATGATGTCGTAGCGCGAGGCGACGGAGGTGAACACGCCCTCGACCAGCCCCTTCTTCTCGTCCTCCGCGACGGTGCGATAGCCGAAATGCGTGGTGCGGTCGGACTCTGGCATGGTGCTGCCCCTCTCTGCTCACGCCGTCCATATAGCCCCGCTCGGGGAGTGACAAACGCATCCGAGGCCGCAGGCGGCAGGCGAAGGCGGAAACGACGGACCTGCCTGCTTCGGTGTGACCCTCGACATCGCGTCGAGCCGTGCGCCTGCGCTTTCGGGATGGGAGGCGCGCGCAAGTTCTGAGATACCTCACGGGCCGCGCCGGGCCGGAGGCGGCGCTTGCGGCGAGAGCGGCACAGGAACGAGGGGCAGGCAGGGGCCGAATGCCGGAACTACCCGAGGTCGAGACGGTCCGCCGCGGGCTCGAGCCCGTTCTGACGGGGCGCAGGATCGAGGCGGCGCGGGTGCGCCGGCCCGATCTGCGCTGGCCGCTGCCCGAGCGCATGGCCGAGCGGCTGACCGGCGCACGGGTGGAGCGGCTGCGGCGGCGGTCGAAATACATCCTCGTCGATCTCGACACCGGCGAGACGCTGCTCATCCATCTCGGCATGTCGGGGCGCGTGCTGATCTCGGGCGTCCAGCTCGGCGCATTTCTGCACGAGCATGCCGCGCCGCAGGCGCACGACCACATCGTGCTCGACATCGACGGCGGCGCGCGCGTCACCTACAACGATCCCCGCCGCTTCGGCATGTGGGACCTGATGGCGACCGGCACGGAGGAGGGGCATCGCCTGCTCGCGGGCCTCGGCCCCGAGCCGCTCGGCAACGCCTTCGACGAGCCCTACCTCTTCGGCCGCCTCAGGGGGCGCAACACCCCGATCAAGGCGGCGCTGCTCGACCAGCGGCTGGTGGCGGGGCTCGGCAACATCTATGTCTGCGAGGTGCTGCACCGCACCGGAATCTCGCCGGTGCGCAAGGCCCGACGCCTCTCGGCCGCGCGTGCGGCAAGCCTCGTGCCGGCGATCCGAGCGGTGCTGACCGAGGCGATCGAGGCCGGCGGATCGTCCTTGCGCGACTACCGCCAGGCCGACGGCGAACTCGGCTATTTCCAGCACGTCTTCCGCGTCTACGGCCGCCAGGACCAGCCGTGCCGCACGCCGGGCTGCGTGGGAACGGTGCGCCGCGTCGTGCAATCGGGGCGGTCGTCGTTCTACTGCCCGGTTTGCCAGAGATAGCTTGAACCCGCGGTCGGGGCTGCTAAGCCTCGCCCGGGCGAAACCAGCGAAAGGCGCGACGCCATGGCTTACGAGACGCTCATCGTCGAGGTCAGCGACCATATCTGCCTGATCAAGCTCAATCGCCCCGAGGCTCTGAACGCCCTCAACAGCCAGCTTCTGCGCGAACTCGGCGAGGCGCTCCGCGAGGCCGACGCGAACGAGAAGGTGCGCTGCATCGTGCTCACCGGCTCCGACAAGGCCTTCGCCGCCGGCGCCGACATCTCCGAGATGGCCGGCAAATCGTTCGTCGACGTCTTCGGCCGTGACCTGTTCGGCACCGAGGCCGAGCGCATCCTCGCGATCCGCAAGCCGATCATCGCCGCGGTGGCGGGCTACGCGCTCGGCGGCGGCTGCGAGCTTGCCATGATGTGCGACTTCATCATCGCCGCCGACACCGCCAAGTTCGGCCAGCCCGAGATCAACCTAGGCGTCGTGGCCGGCATGGGCGGCACCCAGCGGCTGACCCGCCTCGTCGGCAAGTCCAAGAGCATGGACATGCACCTGACGGGCCGCTTCATGGATGCCGAGGAAGCCGAGCAATGCGGCCTCGTTTCCCGCGTGGTGCCATCGAAGAAGCTGATGGACGAGGCGATGGATGCCGCCGGCAAGATCGCCGAGAAGTCGCACCTGACGGCGATGGCGGTGAAGGAATCGGTCAACCGCGCCTACGAGACGCCGCTGCGCGAGGGCCTGCTGTTCGAGCGGCGGCTGTTTCATGCGCTCTTCGCCACCGAGGACCAGAAGGAGGGCATGGGCGCCTTCCTCGAAAAGCGCGAGGCCCAGTTCCGCGACAAGTGAGGGCAGGGGGCAGGAGGCACCGGGGGGGTCCTCCGGGGGTATATCCGGGGGCGTCTCGCGGGGGCGTTTCGTAGGGGGGCTTCCCTTCGCCCTCGAATTGGCCTATGCGGCCCGCCAGACATGCGCGTGAGGCCCGCCTGGCCGGATTCGCCCGGTATCGAACCCGGGGTCGGGTCTTCCCGCGCGAGTTCAGTATCGTGAAGACCAGACAAGAGAGATCCCATGGCCAACACGCCCCAGTCCAAGAAGCGCGCCCGCCAGAACGAGCGCCGCTATGCCGTCAACAAGGCGCGCCGCTCGCGCATCCGCACCTTCCTGCGCAAGGTCGAGGAGGCGATCGCCTCCGGCGATCCCGAGGCCGCCAAGGCCGCGCTTCGTGCCGCCCAGCCCGAGCTGATGCGCGGCGTGACCAAGGGGGTCGTCCACAAGAACACCGCAGCGCGGAAGATGTCGCGGCTGTCGTTGCGGGTGAAGGCGCTGGGCGGCTGAGGGCCCGAATCCGAGGCTCCGGATCTGAGGCGCCCGCGCCACGCAGCCTCGCAGATCGACCCGATCGAAAGGGCGCGCCAGAGGGCGCGCCCTTTGTCGTGCGAGGTGCCGTGCCCCCTTGTTTCGTTGACGTTGCAAGCTCTTGGGCGGATTCGTCTGCGAAACCTTGAAGTCAACTGAGAAGATAAGTTGCGCGGTCTCTCACGGCCTTGCTAGCTTCCCGAGGCGACTCGTTATGTCCGGGGGGACAGGGTCGGTCAGGCAGCGAGATACGGCTCTGTTGGGGGAGCTGCGCGGCCTTGATCGATTACAGCGTGCCCCGTTTCGGGGGCGGAGCATCGGTGTCCTGCACGGGGTTCAGGGCACGATGCACCCGAGTAAATGGAATGCGGGAGTCGGGGTTCGACCGCCGGCATCCGTCCTGCACGCTGGCGACATGTTCGCCGGCGAACGTCCCCTTGCGTCGTGACGTGTCCAAGACGGCACATAAACGGTCCCGGGCCGCTGCGGCGCGGGGGTCCGATCAGAGCAAAGAAATTGGGGGCGAGCCGGCTGCGATGACGAATGAAACCTGGGGGCGCGTATGCGAGGATCTGGCGAAGACCATCGGGCAGACCAACTTCACGGCCTGGATAGAGCCGCTGGAATTCGACACGCTCGAGGACGGGGTGGCCCGCTTCCGGGCGCCGACTACCTTCATCCGCTCCTGGGTGGCGCGTAACTACGCCGACCAGATCCGTCACCACATCGCCCGCACTGGCGCGGCCGTCGAGCGCATCGAGCTGAGCGTCGGCCCGGCGCCCGGCCGGCCCGCTCTGGTTCCGGAGAACGGCATGCCGACGCGGGGCTGGCCGGAGACCGCGGCACAGGCAGATGGGGCGCCCCTCGCCGGCAGGGCCCCCGACGGCGCCGCGAGGGCCGCGCCGGCCGAGGCGCGCGCCGCCCGAGCCGACCTGCCCGGCGGCCCGCTGGACCCGCGCTACACCTTCGACACCTTCGTCGTGGGCAAGCCCAACCAGCTCGCCCACGCCGCCGCCCGCCGGGTGGCCGAGGGTGCGACCGTCACGTTCAACCCGCTGTTCCTCTACGGCGGCGTGGGCCTCGGCAAGACGCACCTGATGCACGCCATCGCGTGGCAGCTGCGCGAGGCGCGGCCCGACCTGCGGGTGCTCTACCTCTCTGCCGAGCAGTTCATGTACCGGTTCGTGCAGGCCTTGCGCGAGCGCGAGATGATCGAGTTCAAGGAGCTGTTCCGCGCCGTCGACGTGCTGATGGTCGACGACGTGCAGTTCATCGCCGGCAAGGACGGCACGCAGGAAGAGTTTTTTCACACGTTCAATGCGCTGGTCGACCAGCACAAGCAGATCGTGATCTCGGCCGACCGCGCGCCGGTCGAGATCAAGAAGCTCGAGAACCGGATCGCCTCGCGCCTCCAGTCGGGCCTCGTCGTCGATCTGCACCCCACGGACTACGAGCTGCGCCTCGGCATCCTCCAGCAGAAGCGCGACCAGTACGCCGAGGGCTACGCCGGCGTGGTGATCCGCGACGCGGTGCTCGAGTTCCTCGCCCACCGGATCACGACCAATGTCCGCGTGCTCGAGGGGGCGCTGATCAAGCTGTTCGCCTTCGGCTCCTTCGTGGGCAAGGAGGTCACGCTCGAGATGACGCAGGAATGCCTGTCGGACATCCTGCGCGCGTCGGATCGGAAGGTGTCGATCGAGGAGATCCAGCGCACGGTGGCCGAGCATTACCACATGCGGATGTCCGACATGGTCGGGCCGAAGCGCCACCGCACCATCGCCCGGCCCCGGCAGATGGCGATGTATCTCGCCAAGACGCTTACCTCGCGCTCGCTGCCCGAGATCGGACGCCGCTTCGGCGGCCGTGACCACACCACGGTCATGCACGCGGTCAAGCGCGTCGAAGAGCTCAAGGCCAAGGATACGCAGATCGCCGAAGACCTCGAACTGTTGCGCCAGATGCTCGAATCCTGAGCCGGCCCGGCCGGGTTGGCGCGGGGGCCGGCGGTGTTGCGGCGCGGCACTTGTGCCCGTCCCCATTTCGGCTAACGTGCCGGTCCCGGCCGGGCCGCGTGTCCCGCCGGGCTGCCAGACGACGCCGGCCGCGGGGACGGTCGAATGGGGAGCGGCCCACATGAAGATGAGCATCGAACGCGGCACCCTGCTCCGGGCCCTTGCCCAGGCGCAATCGGTCGTGGAGCGGCGCAATACCATCCCGATCCTGGCCAACGTGCTCATCGAGGCCGAGGGCGAGCATGTCAGCTTCCGCGCCACCGATCTCGACATCGAGGTGGTCGATCGCACGGGCGCGCAGGTCGAGCGGGCCGGCGCCACCACGGTCAACGCCGTCACCTTCCACGACATCGTGCGAAAGCTGCCCGACGGCGCGCTGGTGAAGCTGACCGACGACGGCGCCTCGGGCCGGCTCGAGGTCGAGGCGGGCCGCGCCCATTTCACGCTCGCCACGCTGCCCAGGGAGGATTTTCCGGTTATGGCGGCAACGGACTACGCCGCCAACTTCTCGGCCGAGGCCAAGGTGCTGCGCCGCCTGTTCGACAAGACGAAATTCGCCATCTCGACCGAGGAGACGCGCTATTATCTCAACGGCGTCTACATGCACGTCTCCGAGGGCGAGGAGGGCCCGGTGCTGCGCTGTGTGGCGACCGACGGGCACCGGCTGGCCCGTGTCGACGCGCCCCTGCCCGATGGCGCCGAGGGGATGCCGGGCGTGATCGTGCCGCGCAAGACGGTGGGCGAGCTGCGCAAGCTCCTGGAGGATGACGAGGCGCAGATCGCGGTATCGGTCTCGGAGACCAAGGTGCGCTTCGCCACACCCGAGATCACCCTCACCTCGAAGGTGATCGACGGCACCTTCCCCGACTACACGCGCGTCATCCCGATGAACAATCCGCGCCGGATGGAAGTCGACGCCAGCGAGTTCGCCAGGGCGGTGGACCGGGTGGCGACGGTCTCGTCGGAGCGCTCGCGCGCAGTGAAGCTGTCGCTCGAAGAGGACCGTCTGGTGCTCTCGGTCAACGCCCCCGACGCTGGCGCGGCGGAAGAGGAACTGGCCGTGGCCTATGGCGACGAGAAGCTCGAGATCGGCTTCAACGCCAAGTACCTGCTCGAGATCGCGAGCCAGGTGGACCGCGAGAACGCCGTGTTCCTGTTCAACTCGTCGGGCGACCCCACCTTGATGCGCGAAGGCACCGACACCTCGGCGCTCTACGTGGTGATGCCGATGCGCGTCTGATCGGCGCCGGCGCGGGGCGCCGGCGGGTGAGATGCGTATTTGGAACAGAAAGAAGCAGGGGGTGCGCCCGCGTGTCCGGACCGCCCGCATCTTGCCCCGGCCCGTCGGGCCTCGCCGTGACCTCGCTCGCGCTGGCGCAGTTCCGCTCGCACCGCAAGCTTGCGCTGTCCTTCGACGGGCGGCCGGTGGCGATTTACGGGCCGAACGGGGCGGGCAAGACCAACCTGCTCGAGGCCGTGTCGCTGCTCTCGCCCGGCCGGGGCCTGCGCCGGGCCGGGTCGGAGGAGATCGGGCGGCGCGCCGCGGGCGTCGGCTGGCGCGTGACGGCCGAGATCGAGAGCCTGGGCCAGGCCCACGAGGTGGAGACGGCGGCCGAGCCCGGCAGCCCGCGCAACGTGCGCATCGACGGCAAGGCGGCGCCGCAGGTGGCGCTGGGGCGGCTCGCGCGGGTCGTCTGGCTGGTGCCGGCGATGGACCGGCTGTGGACCGAGGCGGCCGAGGGGCGGCGGCGCTTCCTCGACCGGATGACGATGTCGTTCGAGCCGGGCCACGGCGACGCGGTGCTGGCCTACGAGAAGGCGATGCGCGAGCGGAACCGCCTCTTGAGGGACGAGGTGCGCGACCCGGCCTGGTATGGGGCGCTCGAGGGGCGGATGGCCGAGGCGGGCGCGCGCATCGTGGCTTACCGGGCCGAGGCGCTGGCCCGTGTGGCCGCCGCGCAGGAAGGCGCGGCGACGGCCTTTCCCGCCGCCGATCTGGCGATCGCCGGCCCCGAGGGCGCGGATCCGGCCGCGACGGAGAGCGCGCTGGCCGAGGCCTTTGCGGCGGGCCGCTCGCGCGACATGGCGGCGGGGCGCACGCTGGCGGGGCCGCACCGGGCCGATCTGGCGGCTCTCTACGCGGCCAAGGGGGTGCCCGCCGCGCAATGTTCCACTGGCGAGCAGAAGGCGCTGCTGCTCTCGCTGGTGCTGGCCAACGCGCGCGCGCTGGCGCAGGATTTCGGCGCGCCGCCGCTCTTGCTGCTCGACGAGGTCGCGGCCCATCTCGACGCCGGCCGGCGCGCCGCGCTCTACGACCAGGTGTGCGCGCTCGGTGCGCAGGCATGGCTCACCGGCACGGGGCGCGAGTTGTTCGAGGGGCTCGAAGGGCGCGCGCAATTCCTCTCGGTGACCGAGGCCGGCGGCGAGAGCGAGGTGGAGGTGGAGCCATGAACGACCAGCGCGTGACGCTTATCACCCTCGGAGTGGACGACCTTGCGCGGTCGACGGCGTTCTATGCCGCGCTCGGCTGGGCGCCGGCGGAGGAGACCGAGGGTGCCGTCTTCTACCGGATGGGCGGCATGGCGCTCGGCCTCTTCGGGCGCGCGGCGCTGGCTGCCGATCAGGGGCGGCCCGGAGCGGCGCTGGGAACCGGGGCGATCACGCTGGCCCAGAACTTTGCCGACCGCGAGGCGGTCGACGCCGCCTTCGCGCGGGTCGAGGCGGCGGGGGCCACAGTGCTGAAGCGGCCCGAGGCGGTCTTCTGGGGCGGGTATTCGGGCTACTGGGCCGATCCGGACGGTCATGTCTGGGAGATGGCGCACAACCCGTTCTGGCCGCTCGACGCAGACGGGCGGCTGAGTCTGCCTTGACCCTTGTCGGCGCCCCCGGCGCATGGCTAGTCTGCACCATGGCCGATCCGCCGCCTCTTCGCCGGATGCTGGAAACCGCGCTGTACGCCGACGATCTCGACGCGGCCGAGGCGTTCTACGGCGAGCTTCTGGGGCTCGAGAGGATCGCGCGGGTGGGCGAGCGTCACGTCTTCTTCCGATGCGGGCCGGGAGTGCTGCTGGTGTTCAACCCGCACGAGACCTCGGCGCCCCCCGGCAACCCCGACCTGCCGGTGCCGCCGCACGGCGCTCACGGGCCGGGCCATGCCTGCTTCGCCGCCACGGCCGACGAACTTGCGCGGTGGCGCTCGCGGCTGACCGAGGCCGGGGTGGATATCGAGGCCGACTTCACCTGGCCGAACGGCGCGCGCTCGGTCTACGTGCGCGACCCGGCCGGCAATTCGATCGAGTTCGCCGAGCCCGCGCTCTGGGGCTACGACGGCTGAGCCTCGTGACATTTCCCGCGGCAGCGCGTAGGGAGCCTGGCGGCGCCCGCCTGCGCCGCCGGAGACCTCGCCCATGTCCCTCTCGCCGGCCGATCTCGCGCTGTACGCGGGCGCGGTGGCCATCCTGTTTCTCACGCCCGGTCCGGTCTGGGTGGCGCTGATCGCCCGCGGCGTGTCGGGCGGCTTCCACGCGGCGTGGCCGCTCGCGCTCGGCGTGGTGGTGGGCGACGCGATCTGGCCGCTCGCGGCGATCTTCGGGCTTGCGTGGATCACGGCCGTCTACGGCGGCTTCATGGACGCGCTGCGCTGGGTGGCGGTCGCGATCTTCCTGCTGATGGGAGCGGGTCTGATCCGTCACGCCAACCGGGCTCTCGCGCCCGACAGCCGGCTGACGCGGCCGGGAATGTGGGCGGGCTTTGCCGCGGGTCTCGCCGTCATCCTGGGCAACCCCAAGGCGATCCTGTTCTACATGGGCGTGCTGCCGGGCTTCTTCGACATCGGATCGGTCACGGGGCCGGACATCGCCGCCATCGTGGCCGTCTCGACGGTCGTTCCGCTCGCGGGAAATCTCGTGCTCGCGGGGTGTCTCGGCCGAGTCCGCCGCCTGCTGGCCTCTCCGCAGGCGCTGCGGCGCACCAACCTCGCCGCGGGCGTCCTGCTGATCGGCGTGGGGGTCGCAATCGGGCTCGGATAGCACCATATCTTGGGTGTGTGGCGTGACATGCCCCCCAGAAACCCCTATAAGGCGGCAAGTTGAGGAGGACGGTCCCGAATGGCCGAAGAAGCGCGCGCGACCGACGCCTATGGCGCGGAATCCATCAAGGTTCTCAAGGGGCTGGAGGCTGTCCGCAAGCGGCCCGGCATGTATATCGGCGACACCGACGACGGCTCGGGCCTGCACCACATGGTCTACGAGGTCGTCGACAACGGTATCGACGAGGCGCTCGCCGGCCATGCCGACTCCGTGCGCGTCACGATCCATGCCGACGACAGCGTGTCGGTCAGCGATAACGGCCGCGGCATCCCCGTCGACATGCACGCCGAGGAGGGGGTGAGCGCCGCCGAGGTCATCATGACCCAGTTGCATGCCGGCGGAAAGTTCGACCAGAACTCTTACAAGGTGTCGGGCGGTCTGCACGGCGTGGGCGTGTCGGTGGTCAACGCCCTGTCGGAATGGCTCGAGCTGCGCATCTGGCGGAACGGCAAGGAGCACTACGCCCGTTTCGAGCACGGCGAGACGGTTGTGCCCCTGCGCGTCGTCGGCGATGCGAACGGCCAGCAGGGCACCGAGGTGCGCTTCCTCGCCTCGACCCGGACGTTCTCCAATCTCGACTACGTCTACAAGACGCTCGAGACCCGCCTGCGCGAGCTCGCCTTCCTCAATTCCGGGGTGAAGATCGTGCTGCGCGACGAGCGCCACCCGGAGGTCGAGGAGACCGAGATGTGCTACGAGGGCGGCGTGCGCGAGTTCGTCCGCTACCTCGACCGCTCCAAGACCTCGCACATGCCCGAGCCCATCTACATCGAGGGCGAGCGCGACGGCATCGGCGTGGAAATCGCCATGTGGTGGAACGACAGCTACAACGAGATGGTGCTGCCCTTCACCAACAATATCCCCCAGCGCGACGGCGGCACGCACCTTGCCGGCTTCCGCGGCGCGCTGACCCGCACGCTCAACCACTATGCCGGCGCCTCGGGCATCGCGCGCAGGGAAAAGATCAGCTTTACCGGCGACGACGCCCGCGAAGGGCTGACCGCGGTGCTCTCGGTCAAGGTGCCCGACCCCAAGTTCTCGTCGCAGACCAAGGACAAGCTGGTGTCCTCCGAGGTCAGGCCCGTGGTCGAGAGCCTGATGAACGAGAAGCTCTCGGAGTGGTTCGAGGAGCACCCGCAGGAAGCCCGCATCATCGTCACCAAGATCGTCGAGGCGGCGCTCGCCCGCGAGGCCGCGCGCAAGGCGCGCGAGCTGACCCGCCGCAAGACGGCGATGGACGTGGCGAGCCTGCCCGGCAAGCTCGCCGACTGCCAGGAGAAGGACCCGGCGAAGTCGGAGCTCTTCCTCGTGGAGGGCGACTCGGCCGGCGGCTCCGCCAAGCAGGGGCGCTCCCGCCAGAACCAGGCCGTGCTGCCGCTGCGGGGCAAGATCCTGAACGTCGAGCGCGCGCGGTTCGACCGGATGCTCTCGAGCCAGGAGATCGGCACGCTGATCACCGCGCTCGGCACCGGCATCGGGCGCGACGAGTTCGACATCTCCAAGCTGCGCTACCACAAGATCGTCATCATGACGGATGCCGACGTCGACGGCGCGCATATCCGCACGCTGCTCTTGACGTTCTTCTTCCGCCAGATGCCGCAGATCATCGAGGACGGGTATCTCTACATCGCCGAGCCGCCGCTCTACAAGGTGAGCCGCGGCAAGTCCGAGGTCTACCTCAAGGATCATTCGGCGCTGGAGGATTACCTGATCGCCACCGGCGTCGAGGGTGCGCTGCTGCGCCTCGGCACGGGCGAGGAGATCGCGGGCGAGGATCTGACCCGCGTGGTCGAGCAGGCCCGGCAGGTGAAGCGGGTGCTGGAGAGCTTTCCCACCCATTACCGCCGCGACATCCTTGAGCAGGCGGCCATCGCCGGCGCCTTCCTGCCCGGCCAGGCCGACGGCGACTTGCAGGCGGTGGCCGACGCGGTGGCACGGCGGCTCGACATGGTGGCGGTGGAGTACGAGCGCGGCTGGCAGGGCCGCCCCACGCAGGACCGGGGCATCCGCCTGTCGCGCACGGTGCGCGGCGTGGAGGAGGTGCGCACGCTCGACGGCCCGGCGCTGCGCTCTGGCGAGGCACGGCGTCTCGGCGCGCTGACCGACAGCCTCCGGCAGGTCTACGCGCAGGTCGCCCGCCTGATGCGCAAGGACAAGGCGGTGGAGATCTACGGCCCCCTCGGACTGCTCGATGCGATCCTGACGGAGGGCGAGAAGGGCCTGACGCTTCAGCGCTACAAGGGTCTCGGCGAGATGAACCCCGACCAGCTCTGGGAGACGACGCTCGACCCGGGCGGCGACCGCCGCCTGCTGCAGGTGAAGATCGACGACTTGGCCGAGGCCGACGACATCTTCACCAAGCTCATGGGCGACGTGGTCGAGCCGCGCCGCGCCTTCATCCAGTCCAACGCCTTGAGCGTCGAAAACCTCGATGCGTGACAGGTGTAGGGGTTGGGACAGTCCTGCAGCCGCGACACCCCGTGCCGGCACAGGCACCGGTCGAGCCCGGAGCGCGAGACGGTCGGATTGAGGAACTCGCGGACCACCGCGAGCAGGTCGTCGAGCGGCAACAGCAGCGTCGTGCGCAGCGCCACCGCCACCGCCTCCTGGGCCGGCGTGAGCGTGGTCTGGAGCCGGTTGCGGCGTGTGGCTGAGGTCGTGGACGCCGTCCCGCTTGCGCCACTTCCAGACGGTCTGCTCGGAGATGCCGTAGCG
>LJNT01000216.1 GCA_001314685.1 Rhodobacteraceae bacterium HLUCCA09 | reverse complement strand
TCCTGCCGCCGGAGCCAAGATCCAGAAAACCCCGTGAAATCAACGCTCTGGGCCGGAAGAGTCGGTCCGGAGTCGGTTTGCGACACACGCTGCGACACAAAAGTCGCGTCGAGGTCGCACACATGGTCGCACACAGGGTCGCACGGACGTCCGCACGCAGCGCCGCACGCAGTGCCGCACACAGGGCGGCCCACCCGACCTACCTGATCCGCCGCGGCGCGACTCTCGCGTTCCGCCGGCGGGTGCCGGGGTCCCTCGAAAAAATCTGCAGAAAGTCGTTTTCGGCGCTTTCGCTGCGAACGCACCTCCTCGCCGAGGGACGGCGGCGGGCCGCGATCGCGGCGCGCTTCACCGACGACCTCATCGGATTGGTCGAGGCGGTCGGGGCGGAGATGCTCGAGGAACGACATCTGGACGGGGTGATCGACGCGCTTCTGCGCATGGAGATCGAGCTGGCGGAGGCGCTGCGCGAATCCGCGGGCCCGCGCACGCCCGACGCCGTGACGGCGGCGATCCGGGTGCAGGAGGCGACGCGCGAGACCCTGCGCGCCGCGCTGGTCTACAACGACTACGCCGCCGTCGAGGCCCCGGTCGCCCGCACCCTCGCGCGCCTCGGCCTCGAGCTCGACCGTACGGACGAGAGCTGGCCGCGCCTCGCGCGCCGCGCCGCCCGCGCGCTCTGCGAGGTGGCCGAGGAGAACATCCGCCGCGAGCAGGGAGTCTATGCCTCCGACGCCCGCCTGCCGGCCGCCCTTGCCGCGGCGCCCGCGAGCGCCCCGGGCGCGCCCGCCACCGCCCCCGCCGCGGCCACCCTGGCCCCGATGCTGCCGCCGATGCCCGCCGCGCAGCCCGCCGCGCCGCCCGCCCCGGCCCGGCCCGCCGCCGCGGTGCCCGCGCCGACGTCGGAGTCGGACGCCCCGCCGTCTGCCCCGATCCCGGCGCCCGCACCCCCCCGTGCTCCGGCCGCGCAGCCCCCGGCAGACCCGCCGCGCCGCGCAGCGGCCGCAGGCGCCCCCGTCGCTGCACCTGCCCCCGCCCCCGTCGCCACGCCGACGGAGGATCCCGTCGCGGCGCGGGACGCGCGCGTGGCCAGGATCCGCAACTACGGCCCCGCCGACTCGGTGGACCCCGAGACCCTGACGGCCGACAGTCCCTTCACGGCCTGGTTCGGCGCGGCGCTCTTCCGCAAGCGCGAGGAAAACCCGAACTGGGACACCAACAACCTGGCCAACTGGAAATCGACGCGAAAGCTCGTCCTCGAGGCCTTCGGGGACAAGCCCCTGTCCTTCTTCACGAAGGCGACGCTGCGCGAATTCCGCTCGCTGCTCCAGGCCCTTCCGGCGACGCACCACAAGAGCAGCGACTCGCCCGGCCTCTACACGATCATCGAGGAGGCCGATCTCGAGGAACAGCGTGCCATCGCCGTGGCGAAGGCCGAGATCGCGCGGCTCGATCTCAACCGCGGCGACGGCGAACAGCGTCTCGAAGCGGCCCGGATCAGGCGAAACTCGGTGAATACCGTCTACCGGCATCTGCAGGCGCTCCAGTTCGTCTTCCAGAACGCCGCCGATCACGCCGCCGCGCCGCACAACATCCTCAAGGGCGTGATCTGGACGAAAAAGCAGAAGGAGAAGCTGCGGGCCGAGGAGAAGACGGCCAAGCGGCTGCCCTGGGGCGACGCCCTCGACGATCTTCTGGCGACCTCCGCCTTCGTCACGCCAACGGCGGACGGAACGGAGGCGCACGACGTCTTCTGGCCGACCCTGCTCGGCGTCCATGCCGGACTGCGGCAGGAAGAGGCGCTGCAGTTGCGCACCGACGACATCGACACGATCGAGGGCATCCCGATCCTGCGGATCCAGAGCGGAGCGGGGCAGCATCTCAAGAGCGGGACCGAGCATCGGGTCGTGCCTCTTCACGACAACCTCATCGCGCTCGGTTTCCTCGCCTTCGTCGAGCAGCGGCGTCGCGCCGGGCAGGTCTGGCTGTTTCCCGACATCAATCGCTGCGCGGCCAAGGGACGCCTGTCGGGCACCTTCACCAA
Source organism: Rhodobacteraceae bacterium HLUCCA09 (assembly GCA_001314685.1). Classification (GTDB taxonomy): domain Bacteria; phylum Pseudomonadota; class Alphaproteobacteria; order Rhodobacterales; family Rhodobacteraceae; genus HLUCCA09. The sequence continues at coordinate 1,227 of LJNT01000216.1, read as the reverse complement.
GACCTTCACCCGGTACCGCGTGGCCGAAGGCGTCTACGATCCGCGCCGCGATTTCCACGCGCTGCGCACGCATTTCAACGTCGCCCTCAAACGACGCCAGTGCCCGCTGGAGATCCGCAAGCGGCTGATGGGCCACAAGATCCGCGATGTCACCGAGGAGCACTACGACCCTGAAGGCTCGCCGATCCAGGAATTCAAGCAGTGGATCGACACCATCGCGATCGACATCTCGGGCATCCGCAGCCCATGGGCAGCAGACGCCTCCGCGGCGATGGCGGGCCCCACCGGCAACGTCGTCCCGTTCGCCCGATGACGCGGCGTCCCCCTGCGCCCCCGGATCCGGCGCAGGGTGGCCCCCGGGCGGGGTACGTGCCCGGGGGCCGGATCGGCCGAGGAAAAAGTGGGGACAGGGGTCCCCGGCCGAACCCGGGGGCGTCAGCCGAAGCGGGCCGCGAGGTCGGTGACGCGCGCGATATGCCACCTCAGAGCCGTATCGAAGACCGGTGAATCGCTCGTGACCTCGGGGCGACCGATCATGTCGTCCAGCATGTCCCGGATCTCCAGAAGCCGGCGCGCGCAGGCCTCGGGATCGGCGCCCTGCGCGAGCGCGGCGAGCTCGCGCACGATCTCGTGCGCGACGGGCCCGAGCGCCGGTGTGAGCAGCCTGGCGAGCCCATCGCCGTGGCGCCGGACGAAGTCGCGGAGCTCCCCCGCCGGATCGGCGGGCGTGGCCGGACGCGGCAGAGGCAGAGGCGAAACGGAAGGCATGAGCCATCTCCTTGGACGTACGGTGCACGGAAATCCGTGCGTTGATCGACCGTCGTCAAGCATGGGGGTCGGTCGATAGTCGGTCGCACCGGGTTTCGGGGCGCCTCGTATCGCGGGCGTCCCGAAACGCCGGTGCACCCACGCTTGCTCCCGGTGTCGGGAAAGCCCTCCGCTGTGGTTCGGCTTTGAATGGTGACCCCTGTCAGTCTCGGTCCAAGCCTTGGAAAACGCAACGCAAAGCGCTCCCTTCACGGGGTCCCGATCGGCGCCGATAGGGATCGCGCGATTGCCTCGAAAATGCGGCGTCTTCAACTGCTTGCGACCAAGTGAGGTGGGGTGCCAGTTCAGAGCCGATCCACAGGCTTCGGCTTCGGCGCGCCCGACACCTCTCCCGATACGGGCTTCGTCGACCCGATCCTGCTCAACAGGGAGGGGCACCTCCTGACGGTCGCGCCCACC
>LJNT01000064.1 GCA_001314685.1 Rhodobacteraceae bacterium HLUCCA09 | reverse complement strand
GTCTGCGGCTGCTCGTCGATCTCGATCACCGTCTCGCCCTTGCGGCCCGCCACCGTGACCGGCGCGATCTCGGCCGCGAAGGCGCCCGACCCGTGCGCCTCGAGCGCGCGAGAGAGCGAGGAGAGGGCATACGCATCCTGCTCCTGCCGGGTAAACCGGAACGCCTCGGCGCAGTCCTCGGCGAAGGCGCCCATCAGACGCGGCTCTCCTCTCGGCCCCCGCTCGTAGGCGTCCTCCAGCCCGTCGCGGAACATCGAATCGATCACCTGGCCGTGGCCGATCCGGGCGCCGCCGCGCGCGTCGGGCAGGAGGTAAGGCGCCCGCGTCATGCTCTCCATGCCGCCCGCCAGGATGCACGAGACCGCGCCCAGCGCGATCCGGTCATGCGCGGCCATCGCCGCGGCCATGCCCGAGCCGCACATCTTGTTGAGCGTCGTCGCCGGCACGCCCTCGCCCAGCCCCGCGGCAAAGCCCGCCTGCCGCGCCGGCGCCTGGCCGAGCCCCGCGGGCAGGACACAGCCCATGATCACCTCTTCCGGCGCGGCGCCGTCCGCGCCCGACAGCGCGGCGCGGCCGGCCACGCCGCCGAGTTCGGGCGCCCCCGCGCCCGCCAGCGCCCCCTGGAAGCCGCCCATCGGCGTCCGGGCCGCCCCCGCGACGATCACCTCGGCCATCGCGCTCCTCCTCCGGCTGTCCTGCGTGCCGGCATACAGTTTGGTAAGGTTTCTCGTCCAGCCTGCGCGTGGCCCCGGACCGAGCCGGGGCGCAGGAAAGGAGCGATTCCGATGGACATGGCGGCCGACACGCAGGGCGACGTCACGATTGTCACCGTCCGGTCCGAGCGTATCGACGCAGCGAGCGCCATCCGGTTCAAGGACCGCATGCGCGAGCTGACCGAAGGCGGCGACGGCCGCGTGGTGCTCGACATGGCGGCGGTGGACTTCATCGATTCCTCTGGCCTCGGCGCGATCGTCTCGGCGATGAAGGTACTCGGCCCGGAGCGAAAGCTGGAACTCGCCGGCTTGACGCCCAAGGTGATGAAGGTGTTCCGTCTGACGCGGATGGACGGCGTCTTCACGCTGCACGCCGACGTCGAGGCGGCACGCGCGCACGGGGCCAGCGCCGCCTGAGCCGGCCGCACGAGGGGCGACATGGTCAGGAGCACTCCTCCGGACGAGCCGCGCGACGCCGATCCGGCCGCCCTCGATGAGGGCGCGCGGCCGGTCGCAGCGTCGGTGGCGCCGGGGCAACGGGCACCCCGCTGGACGGGGCCCGCCGCATCGGGCAGCGCCCCGCACGCGGGTCGGATCGCGCCAGCGCGGCCAGGGTCCGGCCGCCCTGCGGATCTGCTCGCCGCCGCCCTGGACGAGCCCCCCGCGCCGGAAGCCCCGACCCTCGTCGCCCGGCTCGCGAGCAGCAGCCTCGCGGTGCGCGGCGCCCTCTCCGCCCTCTGTCGCTCCGCCCGCCGCCTCGGCCTCGACGACGAGACGTGCGCCGCGCTCGAAATGGCGCTGGCCGAGGCGCTGAACAACGTGGTCGAGCACGCCTATCTCGAGGATCCCGCGGGGTGGATCGTGATCGAGCTCGACCTGATGGACGGCTGGGCCGCCTGCCGCGTCTGGGATGGCGGACGGCCGATGCCGCGCAAGAGCATTCCAACCACGCCCTTCCCCGATCTCTCCGTGCCGCTCGACGCGCTCCCCGAAGGCGGCTTCGGCTGGGCGCTGATCCATAGCCTGGCAGAGCATCTGAGCTACGAGCGGCTGGAAGGGTGCAACTGTCTCACCTTCGCCGTGCGCGCCGCCCCCGGCGACGTCGCCTGAGGGGGCGCTCGGCACGCGGCGCCCCGCCACCGCCGCCCTCCCGCGCGTCGATCATCGGGCCTCGTGCTGCTCGTCCCGCCCCGCGGCCGGCGCTGCCCTGCCCTCTGTCTCGCCCCGCGGTAGATCCCGCCTCTGCCCGTCCGCAACGCGAGACCGGCAGGGGGGGCCTGCCCCGAAATCGCCAAAATCTGTCCATATCGCCGCCATCTGCCCCTGCGACACCTCTGGATGTAGCTGCAAAGGCTTCCCTCGGCGTCGCGCTTGAATTGCCCCCACCCAGTGCGCGGCGCCGAGGTCTTTCCCTCGCCATGCAAACGGTCTACTCCGCGCACGAGCAACCGCGAGGACGGCGATGCGCGATTTCCAGAAACCCGGTCGGTCGGCGGTCTACGCCACCAACGGAATGTGCGCCACGTCGCACCCGCTGGCTGCCGCCGTCGCAATCGAGACGCTGAAGACGGGCGGCAACGCGGTCGATGCCGCGCTCGCGGGCGCGGTGCTGCTCGGCCTCTGCGAGCCGCAGATGACCGGCCTCGGCGGCGACCTCTTCGCCCTCGTCTCGCCCGGCCCGGGCCATGACGTCGTCGCGCTCAACGCCTCGGGGCGCGCGCCCGCCGGCCTCTGCGCCGCGCGGCTGCGCGCGCAGGGCCACACCGCGATCCCCGTGGCGGGGCCCGAAGCGGTGACGATCCCCGGCGCGGTCGACGGCATCTGCACCCTGTCCGAGCGGTTCGGCCGGCTCGGGCTCGACCATGTGCTCGCCCCCGCCATCCTTTATGCCGACGAAGGCGTGCCGGTCGCGCCCCGCGTCGCCTTCGACTGGGCGCGCGCCACCGACCGGCTGCAGGGGCCGGCGCGCGACATGTTCCTCGCTGGCGGCGTGGCCCTGCCGACAGGCGCGCTCTTCCGCGCGCCGGGCCAGGCCGAGGTGCTGCGCCGTATCGCCAGGCATGGCCGCGCCGCCTTCTACGAAGGCGAGGTGGCCGACGACATGCTCGCCGCGCTCGAAGGCGGCCCGCACACCGCCGACGACTTCGCCGGCAATGCCCCCGACTGGGGCACGCCGATCTCGGGCGGCTATGCCGGGTGGGAGGTGCTCGAGCATCCCCCGAGCGGCCAGGGCACCGCGGCGCTCCTGCTGATGGACATTCTGGCCCGGTTCGACCTCGCTGCGCTCGACCCCCTCGGCGCCGACCGCGTGCACCTCGAGGCCGAGGCGACGCGGCTCGCCTACGACGCCCGCGACCGCTTCGTGGCCGACATCGCCCACATGCCCGACCCCGCGCGCCTCCAGCGGCCCGGTCTCGGCACCGAGCTCGCGGCACTGATCGACCCGGGCCGCGCCATGCCCGACCCGCGCCCGCGCAGCGAAGAGGTGCACCGCGACACGATCTACATCACCGTGGTCGACCGCGACCGCATGGCGGTGTCGCTGATCTACTCGATCTTCCACAGCTTCGGCGCGGGCCTCGCCAGCCCCCGCTTCGGCATCCTGCTGCACAACCGCGGGGCGGGCTTCACGCTGGAAGACGGGCACCCCAACGAGGCCGGTGGCGGCAAGCGGCCGCTTCACACGATCCTGCCCGGCATGGTCCGGCGGAACGGCGAGGTGACGATGCCCTTCGGCGTGATGGGCGGCCCCTACCAGTGCACCGGGCACGCCCGCCTGATCACCAACCTCGCCACCTACGGGATGGACCTGCAGGAGGCGCTCGACGCCCCGCGCGCCTTCGCCGACAACGCCACGGGCGAGCTGCTGGTCGAGCGCGGCTATGCGCCCGAGGTGCGTGCCGAGCTCGCCGCCCGCGGCCACGAGGTGGTCGAAAGCCCCTCTGCGATCGGCGGCGCACAGGCGATCGGCATCGACCACGCGGCCGGCCTCCTGACCGGCGCCTCCGACCCGCGCAAGGACGGTATCGCGCTCGGCTACTGACCAGCCCGCGCGCGCGGCGACGGGCCGGATACCGCGTCGTGCCGCCCCTCAACCCGGCCCAATTACTCCGGGCCAAATACTCAGGGGGAGTCGCCGCGGCACGCGGCGACGGGGGCAGCGCCCGCGCACCGGCGGCCGATCAGACCGCAGCCTTCACGCTCTCGTCGAGGTAGATCTCGCGCAGCCGCCGCGCCACGGGTCCGGGCGCGCCGTTGCCAACGGCGGCGCCGTCGATCTCCACGACCGGGGTCACGAAGGTCGAGGCCGAGGTGACGAAGGCCTCGTCGGCCGCCTTCGCCTCGTCGAGGGTGAAGGCGCGCTCCTCCACCTCCATCTGCGCCTCGCGGGCGAAGCGCAGCACCGCCGCGCGGGTGATCCCGTGCAGGATTTCCTCGCCCAGGTGCCGCGTCACGATCTTGCCCCCCGTCACGATGTAGGCGTTGTTCGAGGTGCCCTCGGTCACCGCCCCGTCCTCGACCATCCAGGCGTCGTCGACGCCCGCCGCCTTGGCCATCATCTTGCCCATCGACGGGTAGAGCAGCTGCACCGTCTTGATGTCGCGCCGCCCCCAGCGCCTGTCGGGGATCGAGATCACGCGGATGCCGCGCTCGGCCGCCGGGCTGTCGACGATCCCCTTCGCCTGGGTGAACAGCACCAGCGTCGGCGCCGCGCCTTCGGGCCAGGCGAAGTCGCGGTCAGCCGCGCCGCGCGTCACCTGCAGGTAGATCAAGCCCTCGTCCAGCCCGTTCCGCGCGACCAGCTCGCGGTGGATCGCCAGCAATTCGTCCTCGTCCACCGGCGCGGCCATGTCGAGCTCGCCGAGCGAGCGCCAGAGGCGCTTTGCGTGGCCGTCGAAATCCACCAGCCGCCCGCCGATCACGCTCGTCACCTCGTAGACCCCGTCGGCGAAGAGAAAGCCGCGGTCGAAGACCGAGACGCGCGCCTCCTCCTCCGGCACGTACTCCCCGTTGACGTAGACGATCCGTCCCATGCCCTCTCCTATCCCCAAAGCTCCGGTGCCGGCGGGTGCACGCCCGCGTGGTCGTAGACGAGCGGCACGGCGCGGTCCTCGGCCAGCAGGAGCGGGCCGTCAAGATCCACGACCGCCGCGCCCTGCGCCAGCAGCACCGCCGGCGCCATGGCCAGCGATGAGCCGATCATGCAGCCCACCATGATGCCGAACCCCCGCCGTTCCGCCTCGGCGCGCAGCGCGAGCGCCTCGGTCAGCCCGCCGGTCTTGTCGAGCTTGACGTTGACCATGTCGTAGAGGCCCTCGAGCCGCCCCAGCGTCGCTCGGTCATGCACGCTCTCGTCGGCGCAGAGCGGCACGGGACGGTCGAGCCCGCGCAGCGCCTCGTCCTCGCCCGCGGGCACAGGCTGCTCGACCATCGCCACGCCGAGCCGCACGAGATGGGGCGCGACATCGGCATAGACCTCGCGCGACCAGCCCTCGTTGGCGTCGACCACGATGCGCGCCAGCGGAGCGCCCGCACGCACTGCCTCGAGCCGGGGCATGTCGTCGGGCGTGCCGAGCTTGATCTTCAGAAGCGGCCGGTGCGCGTTGGCTTCTGCCGCCGCCCGCATCCGCCCGGGCGTGTCGAGCGAGAGGGTGTAGGCGGTCTCGAGCGGCCCCGGCTCGGCCAGCCCGGCGAGCTGCCAGGCCGGCCGGCCCGCGCGCTTGGCCTCCAGGTCCCACAGCGCGCAGTCGACGGCGTTGCGCGCAGCGCCCGCCGGCAGCGCCTCCTGCAGGGTCTCGCGCGTCAGCCCCCCGGCCGGCAGCCCCGCGATCTGCCCCGCCACGCTGTCGAGCGTCTCGCCGTAGCGGGCGTAGGGCACGCATTCTCCCCGCCCCGCCACACCGCCGTCGTGCACGGTCACCGTCAGAACCTGTGCCTCGGTGCGGCTGCCACGCGAGATGGTAAAGGCCTGCGCCAGCCGGAACACGTCGCGCGCGACCTCGATTTCCATGGCGCCCCGCCCCCCGCTTCTTTCTGTTTCAAATACGCATGGCCCCGCCGCCGGGGCCCGCTCAGCCGATGGCGGAGAGCGCGTCGACCAGCCGCCCCGCCCCGTGGCGGAACGGATCGACCGCGGGCAGGCCCATCCGCTCTTCCGTGCGGGCGAGGTAACCGGTCGCCTCGTCCTCGCCCAGCCCGGCGGTGTTCACCGAGATGCCCACCGCGCGACACGCCGGATTGACGCGATGCGCACAGGCGAGCGACAGGTCGCGCACCTCCTCGAGCGAGGGCAGGGCATAGCCGGGCAGTCCGCGCATGTGCGCGCGCGTCGGCTCGTGGCAGAGGATCAGCGCGTCGGGCTGCCCGCCATGGATGAGCGCCAGCGTCACACCGGAATAGGAGGGATGGAAGAGCGAGCCCTGGCCCTCGATCAGGTCCCAGTGGTCGGGGTCGTTGTCGGGCGTCAGCCACTCGACAGAGCCGGCCATGAAGTCGGCCACCACCGCGTCGAGCGGCACGCCCTCGCCCGTGATCAGGATGCCGGTCTGGCCCGTGGCGCGAAAGCTCGCCTTCATCCCCCGGTCGCGCATCTCGTGGTCCATCGCCAGCGCGGTGTACATCTTGCCCACCGAGCAGTCGGTGCCCACGGCGAGGCAGCGCAGGCCCCGCCGCTTGACGCCGTCGGCGATGGGATAGGCCTGCGAAGGCACCCGCACGTCGTGCAACTGGCGGCCCTCGGCGCGGGCGATCTCGACCAGCTCCGGCTCGTCGCGCAACAGGTTGTGCAGGCCCGAGGCGAGGTCGTAGCCCTTCAGCAGCGCCTCGGCCAGCACATGCCGCCAGGCGGCCGAGATCACGCCGCCCCGGTTCGCCACGCCGATCACCAGCGTCCTCGCACCGGCCTCGAGTCCCTCGTCGAGGCTCATGTCGGGCACGCGCATGTCGGCGCGGCACCCCTCCATCCGGACCTGGCCGAGCGCGTATTCGGGGCGCCAGTCGCGGATGCCCTGCGCGACCTTCGCGGCCAGCGGGTCGGGCGCGTCGCCGAGGAACAGCAGGTAAGGCGTCTGAATCATCGCGGCGTCTCCTTCGGTGCGAGAGTATCAAGCGCTCGGGCGGGCGAAAGGGTCATTCCGGCACGGCTGGCAGCGGCGCGGTGGCCCTCGCGCACGCGGCCCCCTATGTGGGCGGGAAAGGAGACGCCATGACTCATTCCGTGCTGATCGTGACCACCTCGACAGGCGTCCTGCCGGACGAGAGCGAAACCGGATTCGACTGGCCGAGCGTCGCCGTGCCCTACTGGCGGCTGCGCGAGGCCGGCGTGCGGGTGGGCTTCGCCAGCATCCGCGGGGGCAAGCCGCCGGGCGACCCGGCCACCGCCACCGCCACCGCCACCGCCACCGCCACCGCCACCGCCACCGCCACCGCCACCGAGGAGGAGGGCGACCAGATCGGGGCGGTGTCGATGTTCCTCTCCGACGAGAGGGCCGTCGAGGCGCTGGCGCACAGCCACCGCCTCTCCGGGATCGACCCGGAGGACTGGACGGCGGTGCTCTTCGCCGGCGGTCTCGGTGCGCTGTGGGACATGGCGGCCGAGCCGGCCACCGCGCGCCTCGCCGCCGCCGCCTGGGAGCGGGGGGGCATTCTTGCCGCGATCGGCGCCGGGGCAGCCGCGCTCACGGTGGCGCGCGACTCGCAGGATCATGCCATCGCCGCCGGGCGCAGCGTGACCTGCCTGCCCGACGAGGCGGTGCGCGCCGCGCTCGCTGGCGAGGACGCGCCGGTGATGCCCGAGACGCGGCTGCGCGCGCAGGGCGCCCGGGTCTGGACGGCAGTACGGGGCGAGGAGCCCTACGTGATCGAGGACGGGCGGCTGATCACCGGGCAGAACGGGCGCGTGGCCGCCGGGGTGGCGCTGCAACTGCTCGATGCTCTCGACATCTACGCTCCGGCCGCCCTCCGCGAGGAGGAGGCCGAAGAGGAGGCCGGCGCCCATGCCGCGCAGGAGGATGGCGACGAGCCGACCGCCCCGGGGGGGTGAGCGTCAGGCAGCGAGCCCGCGGGCGCCCATCTGCAGGTACTTGCGCCGCCGGTCGGCGCGCACCGCTCCCGCATCCATGCCCTGCAGCTCGTCCAGCATCGCCCCGATGGCATCGCCCACCGCGCCGATCACCGTCTCGCGGTGGCGGTGGGCGCCGCCCACCGGCTCGGGCACGATGCGGTCGATCACGGCGAGCTCGTGCAGATCCTGCGCGGTGAGCCTGAGCGCCTCGGCCGCCTCGCGCATCTTCTCGGCGTCTTTCCACAGGATCGAGGCGCAGCCCTCGGGCGAGATCACCGAGTAGACCGAGTGCTGCAGCATCGCCACCCGGTTGGCCGTGGCAAAGGCGACCGCCCCGCCCGATCCGCCCTCGCCGATGATGACAGAGACGAGCGGCACGCCGAGCGACAGGCACTTGGCAGTCGAGCGCGCGATGGCCTCGGATTGTCCCCGCTCCTCGGCGCCCTTGCCGGGATAGGCGCCGGGCGTGTCGACCAGCGTGATGACCGGCAGGCCGAAGCGGTCGGCGAGGTCCATCAGCCGGATCGCCTTGCGGTAGCCCTCGGGCCGGGCCATGCCGAAATTCCGCTCGATCCGGGTCTGGGTGTCGTTCCCCTTTTCCTGCCCGATCACCATGACGGGGCGGTCGTGGAAGCGCGCCATGCCGCCCATCACCGCGTGGTCGTCGGCAAAGGCGCGGTCGCCGGCAAGGGGCGTGTATTCGTCGAACAGGGCCTCGATGTAATCGACGCAGTGGGGCCGCGCGGGGTGGCGGGCCACCTGGCACTTCCGCCACGGGGTGAGCTTGGCATAGAGGTCGCGCAGCATCGTGGCGGCCTTGGCGTCGAGCGCGCGCGCCTCGTCCTCGACGTTCATCTCGGGGCTCGACCGCGCCATCGCGCGCAGCTCTTCCGCCTTGCCCTCGATCTCGGCGAGCGGCTTCTCGAATTCGAGGTAGTGGGTCATCCGGGCTGTCCTCGCTCTCGGGTGCACATATGGCCGCTCGCTCGCGTCGCTGCAATCGCAACCGGTGGGAACACGCACGGCTGTCGGGCGTTACCTCCCCTTCAAAGGAGGGACAGACCATGGATCGAACTCAGTTCGTCGAAACGCTCAAGGCCAAGATCGACGAGTGGAACGCCGAGATCGACAAGCTTGAAGCGCGGATGCGTCAGGAATCGGCCAAGCAGAGCGCCGAGTACGAGAAGCGCATGGAAGAGATGCGCGCCCAGCGCGACCGAGCCGCCGAAGAACTGCGCCGGCACCGCGACGAGAGCGAGGCGGAGTGGGAAAAGCGCCGCGTCGAGGCCGAGCGCGCGTGGGACGATATCCGCGAGGGCTTTCGCCGGGCATGGGAGCGCGTCACCACCTGACGCGCCCCGGGGCAGTGCCTGACCGGGGTCAGGCGCCGATCATCTCGGCCATGCGCACGATGTTCTCGGCCTGCTTGATCGAGGCGATGTCGACCAGCTTGCCCTTGTAGGTGGTCGCGCCCTTTCCCTCGGCCTTGGCCTTTTCCATTGTCTCGAGGATCGCACGCGCATCGGCCACCGCTTCGGCCGAGGGCGTGAAGATCTCGTTGGCCTGGTCGACCTGGCTGGGGTGGATCGCCCACTTGCCCACCATGCCCAGCGTGTTCACCCGCCGCGCCTGCGCGTAGAAGCCCTCGGGGTCGGAGAAGTCGCCGAACGGCCCGTCGACCGGCAGCACGCCGTGGGTGCGGCAGGCCGCGACGATGGCCGCCGTCGCCCAGTGCCACGGGTCCGACCAGTAGCGCGCGCCGTCGCGGTGCATGTAATAGTCTTCCTGGGTGCCGCCGATACCGGTCGTGGCCATGCCCATCGAGGCGGCGAAGTCGGCCGCGCCGAGCGACACCGCCACCATCCGGGGCGAGGCCGAGGCGATGGCCTCGACATGGCTGATGCCGGCCGCCGTCTCGATGATGCACTCGAACTTCAGCTTTCTGGTGCGGCCCATCGCGGCCTCGATGGAGCTCACCAGCGCGTCGACCGCGTAGATATCCTCGGCGCAGCCCGCCTTGGGGATCATGATGCGGTCGAGCCGGTCGGACCCCTTCTCGAGCAGGTCGACCACGTCGCGGTACCACCAGGGCGAGTCGAGCCCGTTGATCCGCACCGAGAGCGACTTCTGCCCCCAGTCGATGTCGCCGATCGCCTCGACCGTGTTGGCGCGCGCCTTCTCCTTGTCGTCGGGCGCGACGCTGTCCTCGAGGTCGATGTTGATGACGTCGGCGGCGCTGCCCGCCATCTTGTCGAACAGCTCGGGCCGCGAGCCCGGACCGAAGAGCTGGCAGCGATTGGGAATGGCCGGGGCGGGCGGCTGGACGCGGAAGCTCATCAGGCTCTCCTCGCAACAAAGTTTCGCATGACGTGGCGGTGCGGATATAACCGTGCGCTGCCGTCCGCAAGGACCATTCGCACCCGCAGAAACGGCGCGCGCGGGTTCAGCCCTCGGCGCCGCCCCCGCGCCCGTCCGCCTGGGGCTCGATGGGCTCCACCGCCGCGCGGAGCGCGCCGTCGAGCCAGCGCCGCCCCCCGTCGACGGCCGCCACGTAGGCGTCGAGCGCGGGCGCGAAGGCTGGCACCGCCTCGGCGATGCGCGGGCCCTGCACGTAGAGCATCCCGAGCGCAGCGAAGAAGCCCACGGCAAGGCCGAAGCCCAGCCGCCGCCCCTGCCGCTCGCGCGCCTGCCGGGCGGCAGTGGCGACCGGCATCGGGTCGGCCTCGTGGTCGTCGAGGGTCGAGTTGATCTCCTCGATGTCGGGCAGCACCTTGCGGCGCGGCGCGGGCTGGTGCGCGCGCTCGTCGTCCGACAACGCGCCGATGCCGGCGGCGGCGGCCGATGCCGCGACCGCCTGCAGCCCGGGGCGGCCCTCCGAAGGTATCAGCGGCGCCGCGCGGGCCGGTTCGGGGATGTCGAGTTCGCCCTGGCTTTCGAGCGGGGTGGCCTCGCGCGCCGCCTCGCGTGCAGCGCGCTCGCGCCTGGCCTCCTCGCGCAGGATGCTCATCACCTCCGGATCAGGCTGACGCCGCGGGAGCGTCTCCTCCACCGGGGGCTCGTCGGGCGGGGCGAGCGCGGCCTCGGGATGAAGCTGGAACCAGGTATGCCCACAGGACGAGCACTGCACGTCGCGCCCCTCGGCCGGGATCACGGCCGGGTCGACGGCATATTGCGCGCCACAATTCGGGCAGGTCAGCCTCATTCCCGGTCCCAGGTATCTCACCACCTTCCGCAACGACACCTTGCGCGCCCGGCGGAAGCCCATTCCCACCTTGCCAGTATATGGAGAGCGCGGCCCACTGTTCAAAGGAATTGCGCCCGTCGACCCGCGTGGCGTTGAACGCGGGCGCGATCCGGGGCACAACAGCCACAGGCCGAGCGGGCAGCCCGCCGCCGCATGTCCCGTTCGCCCCTCCCGACCCCGGAGTCCCGCGTGATCGAGCTGAAGAGCGTGGCCTATTCCTATGGCGGCGACGCGATCCTCGAGGGCGTGAGCCTGTCGCTCGCGCCCGGCAGCTTCCACTTCCTCACCGGGCCGTCGGGAGCCGGCAAGTCGACCGTCCTGCGGCTCTGCTACATGGAGCTCGTGCCGACCTCGGGGAACCTTTCGGTCTTCGGCAAGCGCGCCGGGGACATGACGCGCGACGAGATCGCGCGCGCCCGCCGCCGCATGGGCGTGGTGCACCAGGATTGCCAGTTCGTCGACCATCTGAGCGTCGCCGACAACGTGGCGCTTCCGCTCGAGGTCGCCGGCCATGACGCCGGGGCACAGGCCGGCGACCTCGCCGACCTGCTCGCCTGGGTCGGCCTCGGAGCCCGCGCGCAGGCCCGCCCGCCGGAGTTGTCGGGCGGCGAGAGGCAGCGCGCGGCGCTCGCCCGCGCCGTCATCATGTCGCCCGAGATCGTGCTGGCCGACGAGCCCACGGGCAACGTCGACTGGGAGATGTCGCTGCGCCTCCTGAAGTTGCTGGTGGAGCTCAACCGGATGGGCACGTCGGTGCTGATCGCCACCCACGACCTCGCGCTCGTCCGCGCTGCCAAGGCGCAGGTCGCGGCGCGTGTGCTGCGCATCGCAGACCGGGGCGTGCAGCTCGCGGGGGCCGACCTTTGACCGGGCCCGTGAGATGGCCGCGGGCGCTTCGGGCCGACACGGGTCCGGGGCGGGTGGTGCCGCCCTCGGGCTTCACCGTGCGGCTGACGCTGCTTACCGCCGGGGCGATGGCGGTGCTCGCCGTCTTCGCCCTCGCCGCGTCGCTCGCGGCCGACCGGGTGGCGGATCGCTGGGCCGAGGCGCTCGCCCGCACCGCCACCGTGCGTGTCGCGGCGCCCGAGGGTCAGCTCGAGGCGCAGGTCGCCGCCGCGCTCGAGGTGCTGCGCACCACGCCGGGCGTCGCCTCGGCCCGCCGGCTCACACAAGAGGAGGAGCAGGCCCTGCTCACGCCGTGGCTCGGCCCCGACCTGCCGCTCGACGCGCTGCCCATGCCCGCGCTGATCGAGGTGACCGAGGCGCCGGGCGGGATCGACGCGGCCGGCCTCTCGGCCCGGCTCGCGGGAGAGGCGCCGGGCGCGGTGTTCGACGACCACACGAGGTGGCGCGCGCCGCTGGTCGCGGCGGCGGCCCGGCTGCGGGCCCTGGGCCTGATCGCGCTCGCGCTGATCGGGGGAGCGACGGCGGCGATGGTGGCGCTCGCCACGCAGGCCGCGCTCGCCGCCAACGCCCGCGTGATCGCCACGTTGCGCCTTGTCGGCGCCCGCGACGCCTGGATCGCGCGCGCCTTCGTCCGTCGCTTTACCCTGCGGGCGGCGGCGGGCGCGCTGGCCGGCACTGCCGCCGGCATGGCCGCCGTCGGCGTGCTGCCGATGGGCGAGGTCGACGGCTTTCTCGGCGATCTCGCCTTTCAGGGAGCGGAGTGGCTGTGGCCGCTCGCCATCCCGCCCGCGGCGGCTGTCGTCGCCTTCGCGGCCACACGGCTGGCCGCCTTCCGCGTGCTGGGGGAGACGCGATGATGCGATGGATCCTGTCGGCCCTGTTCGTGGGGCAGATGTATCTGATGATGGCGGTGCTCGCCATCGTGTTCACCCCGCCCGCGCTCGTCAGCCGCGACTGGGCGTTCCGCGGCATCCGCACCTATTGCCGCTGGGTGCGGTGGTCGGCGCGGTGGATGGTCGGGCTGCGGACCGATGTGCGCGGAGCGGTGCCGACGGGCGAGGTGCTGATCGCCTCGAAACACCAGAGCTTTCTCGACATCATCATGATCTGCTCGGTCGTGCCGCGGCCCAAGTTCGTGATGAAGGAATCGCTGAAATGGGCGCCGATCCTCGGGTGGTATGCCCTGCGCATCGGCTGCGTTCCGGTCGACCGCGGCAAGCGGGCGCGCGCGGTTGCACAGATGGTAATGGGCGTGCGCGACGGGCACGCGGGGCCGGGGCAACTGATCATCTACCCGCAGGGCACCCGCGTGGCGCCCGGCGCCTACCTGCCCTACAAGGTGGGCGCGGCGGTGCTCTACGAGGAGCTTCGCCAGCCGCTGGTGCCGGCGGCGACCAACGTGGGCGTCTTCTGGCCGCGCACTGGCATCTACCGCAGGCCCGGGCTGGCGGTGGTGGAGTTTCTGGAGCCCATTCCGCCGGGGGGAACGGCGGCGGAGGTGCTGCGCGAGGTCGAGCGCAAGGTGGAGGCGCGCTCGAACGCGCTGATGCGCGAGGCGGGGTTCGATGGGCCTCTGCCCGGAGACGACGCGCGAGGCGAAGGCGCAGCGCGCGGCGCGCCCTGACGGCGCACCGCGCGAGACGGGCTCAGACCTTCTGGATCAGTTCCGGCACGGCCTCGAAGAGGTCGGCGACGAGGCCGTAATCGGCGACCTGGAAGATCGGCGCTTCCTCGTCCTTGTTGATCGCCACGATCACCTTGCTGTCCTTCATGCCGGCGAGGTGCTGGATCGCGCCGGAGATGCCCACCGCGATGTAGAGCTCGGGCGCCACGACCTTGCCGGTCTGGCCCACCTGCCAGTCGTTCGGGGCGTAGCCCGAGTCCACCGCCGCGCGCGAGGCCCCCACCGCCGCGCCCAGCTTGTCGGCGAGGCTCTCGATGATCGCGAACTGCTCCTGGCTGCCCAGCGCCCGGCCGCCCGAGACGACGATGCCGGCCGAGGTCAGCTCTGGACGGTCGCTCTCGGCCACCTTGTCCTCGACCCATTCCGACAGGCCCGGATCGGCCGTGGCCGACACGCTCTCGACCGGCGCCGCGCCCTGCTCGCCGGCCGCGTCGAAGACCGAGGTGCGGATCGTCAGCACCTTTTTGGGGTCGGCCGACTGCACCGTCTGCATCGCGTTGCCGGCATAGATCGGCCGCTCGAACGTGTCGGGGCCCTCGATGCCCGTGACGTCGGTGATCACCATCACGTCGAGCAGCGCGGCCACCCGCGGCAGGATGTTCTTGGCGTCGGTCGTCGCGGGCGCGGCGATATGGTCGTAGTCGCCCGCAAGCGAGACGATCAGCGCCGCCGTCGGCTCGGCGAGGCGATGGCCCAGCGAGGCGTCCTCGGCGACCAGAACCTTGGCAACGCCGTCGATCTTCGCGCCCTCCTCGGCGGCGGCGGCGGCCTTGGCGCCCGCGCAGAGCAGGTGCACGTCGCCCAACTGCGTGGCGGCGGTCACGGCCTTGGCGGTCGCGTCGCGCGCCAGCGCCCCGTCGGAAATCTCGGCAAGCAGAAGAACGGCCATCAGAGCACCCCCGCCTCGTTCCTGAGTTTCTCGATAAGCTCGTCGACCGACCCCACCTTGACACCCGCCTTCCGCTCCGGCGGTTCCGACGTCTTGACCACCTTGAGCCGCGGCGCGACGTCGACACCGTAATCGGCGGGCGTCTTTTCCTCCAGCGGCTTCTTCTTGGCCTTCATGATGTTGGGCAGCGAGGCATAGCGCGGCTCGTTCAGGCGCAGGTCGGTTGAGACGATGGTGGGCATCTTCACCTTCACCGTCTGCAAGCCCCCGTCGACCTCACGGGTGACGACCGCATGATCGCCCTCGATCTCGACCTTGTTGGCGTAGGTCGCCTGAGACCACCCCAGCAACGCCGAGAGCATCTGGCCCGTCGCGTTCATGTCGTTGTCGATGGCCTGCTTGCCGCAGAGGATCAGACCGGGCCCCTCCTCCTCGGCCAGCTTGGCGAGGATCTTGGCCACCGCCAGCGGCTCGATGTCCTGGTGCACGTCGTCGGTGGTCACGACCAGGATCGCGCGGTCGGCGCCCATCGCCAGCGCGGTGCGCAGCGTCTCCTGCGCCTGCTTGACGCCGATCGAGACGGCGACGACCTCGTCGGCCTTGCCCGCTTCCTTGAGGCGGATCGCCTCTTCCACCGCGATCTCGTCGAACGGGTTCATCGACATCTTGACGTTGGCGAGATCGACACCGGAGCCATCCGCCCTGACGCGGACCTTCACGTTGTAGTCGATCACGCGCTTGACCGGCACGAGCACCTTCATCGGCGTGTCTCCCCTGACTGCGTTTTCCGGTTATCTAGCGGAGGCGGGCGCCGCGTCACAGGTCAAAAGCGACACGGCACGACGCCGGGACGCCGGGACGCCGCGTCTTGCACCGCGCGGCCGGCGCCCTACCGGTTGGCGCCGGGCACCCAGAGCACGTCGCCGCCAGCCTCGTGGTTGACCGAACGCGAGGCGACGAAGAACCAGTCCGACAGGCGGTTGAGATACTTTACCGCCGGCTCGCCGACGATCTCCATGAAGGCCAGTTCCATCGTCTCGCGCTCGGCGCGGCGGGCGACCGTGCGGCAGAGATGCAGATGCGCGGCGAGCGGCGTGCCGCCCGGCAGGATGAAGCTGCGCAGCGGCTCGAGCGTGGCGTTCATCGCGTCGATCTCCTGCTCGAGGCGCACGACCTGGCTCTCGATCACGCGCAAGGGGGGATACTCGGCCTCGGCCTCGGCCTCACGGAACGGCGTGCAGAGATCGGCGCCCAGATCGAACAGGTCGTTCTGGATCGCCGCCAGGCGCGCGTCCATCTCGCCGTCGGCGTGCAGGCGGGCGAGGCCGACCGTTGCGTTGCACTCGTCGACGGTGCCGTAGGCGGTCACCCGGATCGAGTGCTTGGCGACGCGCGCACCGTCGCCCAGCGCCGTCTCGCCGGCATCGCCGGTGCGGGTGTAGATCTTGTTGAGAACGACCATCGTTTCCCCCTGTCTCGGACCTCTGGCGACGCGGCGCGTCAGCTACCGCCGCGCAGGTAGATCACCAGCAGGATCAGGACCACCGCGAAAGCCTGCGCCCCGATCCGCCAGCGCATCACCTTGTTGGCGTGCTTCTTGTTGAACTCGCCGCCGCGCGCGAAGCCGCCGATGCCGATCAGCAGGATGACCGCGACGGCGGCAGTGGCGATCGCCGCGAGAATGAAGACCGGATCGCTGGACATGGGCTCGGCGTCGCTCCCTCTCGTTGGCGCGTCGCGCCGGTGTAGCGGCCCGTTGCCGGAATGCGAAGGGCCAATGCGCGGCCGCGACAGCCCGCGCGCCCCGCGACGCTCGGCATCGGCTGCCGCGCCGGCATGCACCGGATCGGCTGCCGCGCCAGCCCGCCAATCCGGGGCGAACCCGGCGCCCGCGCGGCTCGGGGCAGCCCAGCCCTCCAGCGCACGCGCGCCCGCCGCGGCGGGAGGCACGTCGTCAAGGATGCCTGGCCGTCGCCCCTGCGCAGCAGGCGGGTCAGCCGCCGGCCGGCTCTTCGGAGAGGAAGCTGCGCGCCATGAACCCCTCGCGCCCTTCGTCCAGCCGGATGCGCGCCCAGCCAGACTCTTCCTCGGCGACGAACTCCACCGCCTCGCCGTACGGCAGCGCGGTGATGACGCCAGAAGAGGTCGACGGGCCGGAGCGGACGTTCACCCAGCTTCCCGTGACGTAGAGCATCTCGTCGCCGCCTCCGGTCCGGGCCAGTGCCGGGGCGCCTCTCTCGGCCTGATCGATCAGCGCGCGGGTCTTCTCGGTGATCGCCGCTCTCTGCATCGTCACGGGCTGCGACAGCGTCGGAACCGGCGCGGTCCGATCGACGGGATCCCGCTCCGACAACAGGTCGGTCAGTTCCTCCTCTCCCGCGGGCCCGAGCGCCGGGGCGGCGTCGCTGGCGACGTCTGCGGCGTCGAGCCGGGCGAGCACCTCGCGCTCGTGGCCGTCGAGCGCGCTGTCGATCCCGGTGGCGTGGGACGGCACGCGTTCGGACGAAAGGTCAGCCTCGAGCGCAGCGGGCGACCCGCCGGCCCGCCCAACGACCTCGGGCGCACCGGCCTCCGCCGGCGCCGCCGCGGTCTCGTCTGCCACGTCCTCGGACACGTCCGACTCGGGCGCCATAAGCATGGCGATCCCGAGGATCACCAGCGTTCCGCCCACGTACCGACCAAGCATCGCTCTCTCCCTCCTTGCACCCCTGCCGCACCCCCGCGCAGAATCGGTCACAGCAGAGAAGGTTACCATGGGGCAGGCTGCCGATTGACCCCCCTCTGCGCAATTTTCTTTCGCGCGGCGCGCGACAGCTCGGGTTGCGGGGTCGGGCGCGCTCTCCTACACAACATGCATGAGCGACGACGCAGGCGACCCCAACATGGACGACCGGCAGGTGGCCGAGCCACTTCGTCGCGCCTTGGGCGAGCGGTATCTGACCTACGCGCTCTCCACGATCATGCACCGGGCGCTGCCCGACGCCCGCGACGGGCTGAAGCCCGTGCACCGGCGTATACTCTATGCAATGCGCGAGCTTCGGCTGGGTTCCTCGGGCGGATTCCGCAAGTCGGCCAAGATCTCGGGCGACGTGATGGGCAACTACCACCCGCACGGTGATGGCGCGATCTACGACGCGATGGCGCGCCTCGCGCAGGATTTCACGATCCGCTACCCGCTGGTCGACGGTCAGGGCAATTTCGGCTCGATCGACGGCGACAACCCGGCCGCCTCGCGCTACACCGAGGCCCGCCTGACGGCCACCGCCGAGGCCCTCATGGAAGGGCTCGACGAGGACGCGGTCGATTTCCGCGACAATTACGACGGCACCCTGCGAGAGCCCGAGGTGCTGCCGGCGGCCTTCCCCAACCTGCTGGCCAACGGCGCGTCGGGCATCGCGGTGGGCATGGCCACGAACATCCCGCCGCATAACCTCGACGAGCTGATCGGCGCCTGCCTCCATCTCGTCAGGACGCCCGACGCCCGCGACGAGACGCTGCTCGCCTACGTGAAGGGCCCCGACTTTCCCACCGGCGGCGTTATCGTCGAGCCGCCCGCGTCGATCGCCGAGACCTATCGCACCGGACGCGGCGCCTTCCGCCTGCGCGCCCGGTGGGAGAAGGAGGATCTCGGCCGTGGACAGTGGCAGATCGTGGTGACCGAGATCCCCTACCAGGTGCAGAAGTCGAAGCTGATCGAGAAGCTCGCCGAGCTGATCCAGACCAAGAAGGTGCCGATCCTCGCCGACGTGCGCGACGAATCGGCCGACGACATCCGCGTCGTGCTCGAGCCGCGCTCGAAGAACGTCGATGCCGACGTGCTGATGGGCACCCTCTTCCGCCAGTCGGATCTCGAGATCCGCTTCTCGCTCAACATGAACGTGCTGATCGACGGGCGCACGCCCCGTGTCTGCTCGCTCAAGGAGGTGCTGCGCGCCTTCCTCGACCACCGCCGCGACGTGCTGCAGCGCCGCTCGCGCCACCGTCTGGGCAAGATCGACCACCGGCTCGAGGTGCTCGAGGGGCTGCTGATCGCCTTCCTCAACCTCGACCGGGTGATCGACATCATCCGCTACGACGTCGAGCCCAAGGCCGCGCTGATGCGCGAGGACTGGGGGCGCTCGTTCGTGCGCGCGACGTCCGAGGCCGACTACGACCCGCCGCCGCCCGTCGCCTCGGAGGAAGATCACGGCCTGACCGACGTGCAGGCCGAGGCGATCCTCAACATGCGCCTGCGCTCGCTGCGCCGGCTCGAGGAGATGGAGCTGACCGCCGAGCGCGACCGCCTGCTCGAGGAACGCTCCGCGCTCGAGGACCTGCTGGAGGACGAGGGCCGGCAATGGGCCCGGATCGCCGACGAGTTGAAGGCCGTGCGCAAGGCCTTCGGCAAGGACGCGCGCGGCGGCGCCCGGCGCACCGTCTTCGCCGAGGCCGTCGAGGTCGAGGACGTGCCGCTCGAGGCGATGATCGACCGCGAGCCGATCACCGTGGTCTGCTCGGCGATGGGCTGGATCCGCGCGATGAAAGGGCACATCGCGCTGGCCACCGAGCTGAAATACAAGGACGGCGACGCCCCCCGCTTCGTCTTTCACGCCGAGACGACCGACCGGCTCGTGGCCTTCGGCTCCAACGGACGCTTCTATACCCTGTCGGCGGCGTCGCTGCCCGGCGGGCGGGGCATGGGGGAGCCGCTGCGCCTGATGGTCGACCTGCCGAACGAGGCGGAGATCGTGACGCTCTTTCCCTATCGGGAGGGCGCCAAGTATCTGGTCACCTCTTCGGCCGGCGACGGGTTCGTCGTGCCGGGAGACGAGGTGCTGGCCCAGACGCGGGCCGGCAAGCAGGTGCTGAACGTGCGCGCGCCGACGGTGGCGAAGGTCTGCAAGGCCGTCGCAGGCGACACGGTCGCGGTCGTCGGCGACAACCGGAAGCTGCTCGTCTTCCCGCTCGATGACTTGCCGGAGATGGGCCGCGGCAAGGGCGTGCGCCTGCAGAAATACAAGGACGGCGGCCTGTCGGATGCCACCACCTTTGCACGCGCCGACGGGCTGAGCTGGCACGACCCCGCCGGCCGCACCCGCACCGAGTCGGATCTCGCCGAGTGGGAGGGCAAGCGCGCGGGCTCGGGCCGGATGGCGCCGCGCGGCTTCCCCCGCGACAACCGGTTCACCTGAGGCCCCCGTCGCGTGGGGGCGCTGCCCCCGTCGGCCCGTTCCGGGCCGACTCCCCCGGGATATTTGAAGCAAGAAGAAGCGGCAGGCGCAGGGCGGCGCGGGAGCGGAGCGGATTGCCCCAAGGCCGGGCGCGCGCAGGTGAGGGATGCTGCCCGGGCGGGCCGGTGCGGGCGGGCCTGTGCGGGCGGGCCGGGCTCCATACGGGCGGGCGCCGGATGCACGACGGCTCACCCGATGCGAAGGGGCTGGCGCGGGCGGCAGCGTTCGCTAGGCTCGCGGCCATGGCGCGGTATCTCGCCCTCAGGTTCCTGTCGCTCGCGCTGTCGCTCGCCGTGGCGAGCGTGGTGATCTTCGCCGTGATCCAGGGCGTGCCGGGCGATCCGGCCGCCTTCATGCTGGGGCTGAACGCGGCGCCGGACACGGTGGCGGCGCTGCGCTCCGAGCTCGGGCTCGAGGGGGGGCTGGCGCAGCGCTACATCGCATGGGTCGGTGGCATGGCGACGGGGGATTTCGGCATCTCCTACACCTATCGCGTGCCGGTGGCCGACCTCGTGGCCGACCGGCTCGCCGTGTCGCTGCCGCTCGCGGCCTATGCCCTGCTGCTGTCGACGGCGCTCGCCCTGCCGGCGGGGATGCTGGCGGCGGCGCGGCGCGGCGGGCCGGTCGACTGGGGGATCATCGCGGCCACGCAGCTCGGAATCGCCGTGCCGAACTTCTGGTTCGCCATGCTGCTGGTCGTGCTCTTCGCGATCACCTGGCCGGTCTTTTCCGCCGGCGGCTTTCCGGGGTGGGAGGCCGGGCTGTTCGCGGGGCTGAAGGCGCTGACGCTGCCCGCCGTGGCGCTCGCCCTGCCGCAGGCGGCGATCCTCGCGCGCGTGATGCGCTCGGCGCTGATCGAGACGCTGCATGCCGACTACATCCGGACCGCCCGTGCCAAGGGGCTGAGCGAGGCCGCCGCCATCCGCCGCCACGCGTTTCGCAACGCGCTGATCCCGGTGCTGACGATCCTCGGGCTGCAATTCTCGTTCCTGCTCGCGGGCGCGATCATCATCGAGAACGTGTTCTTCCTGCCAGGGCTCGGGCGCCTGATCTTCCAGGGGATCACCGCCCGCGACCTGATCGTGGTGCAGTCGGTGACGATGCTGCTGGTCTTCGCGGTGATCCTCGTCACCTTTCTCGTCGATCTCGCCTATGCCGCGGTCGACCCGCGGCTGAGGAAGCGCGGGTGAGGGCGCCGGTCTCGCTCGTGCTCGGCGCGGCGCTGACGGGGGTGTTCGCGCTCGCCGCCCTCGTCTCGCTCGTGTGGACGCCCGCGGACGTGACCGCGCTCGCCGTGGGCGAGCGCCTGAAGCCGCCTGGGACGGGCGCGCTCCTCGGGACCGACCAGCTGGGGCGCGACATGGCGTCCATGCTGATGGCCGGCGCGCGCACCTCGATCGCAGTGGCGCTGGTCGCGGTGGGCATCGGCATGGGCGCGGGCGTGCCGCTGGGCCTCTGGGCGGCGGCGCGGCGGGGGGGCCTCGTCGACGAGGTTCTGATGCGCGCGAACGACCTGATCTTCGCCTTCCCGGCCCTCGTCATCGCCATCCTCATCACCGCCGTCTTCGGCCCCTCGGCGGTCAACGCGATCCTCGCCATCGGCATCTTCAACATCCCCGTCTTCGCGCGGGTGACGCGGGGGGCGGCGCTGACGGTGTGGTCGGCGGAGTTCATCCTCGCCGCCCGCTGCGCCGGCAAGGGCGCGACGCGCATCTCGGTCGAGCATATCCTGCCCAACATCGCCAACCTGCTGGTGGTGCAGGGCACGATCCAGTTCTCGCTCGGCATCCTCGCCGAGGCGGGCCTCTCCTACGTCGGGCTCGGGGCGCAGCCGCCGACACCCTCGTGGGGGCGAATGCTGGCCGAGGCGCAGACGTTCTTCTACTCGTCACCCCACCTCGCGGTGCTGCCCGGGCTGGCCATCGTGCTGACGGTGCTCGGGCTCAACATGATGGGCGACGGGCTGCGCGACCTGCTCGACCCGCGCCTGCAGAGGGCGGTGCGGTGATCTCGGTCGAGGGGCTGTCGGTCGAAATCGGCGCGCAGCCGATCCTGCGCGACGTGTCGTTTGCACTGGAGCGGGGGCGCGTGCTGGGACTCGTGGGCGAGAGCGGGTCGGGCAAGTCGATGACGGCGCTGTCGATCATGCGGCTCCTGCCGCGGGGGGCGCATCTCTCGGGGCGGGTGGCGCTGGAGGGGCGCGCGCTGGGCGCCCTCACCGAGCGGCAGATGTGCGACGTGCGCGGTCGCGAGGTGGCGATGATCTTCCAGGAGCCGATGACGGCGCTGAACCCGGTGCAGACCATCGGCGACCAGGTCGCCGAGACCCTGCTGGTGCACGGGGTGGCCGGCCGGGCCGAGGCGCTGGCGCGCGCGAAGGACAGGCTGGCGCGCGTGGGGCTGGCGCCCGACCGCTTTCCGCTGTCGCGCTACCCGTTCGAGCTGTCGGGAGGGCAGCGGCAGCGGGTGTGCATCGCTCTCGCCGTCGCGCTGCGGCCCAAGCTGTTGATCGCGGACGAGCCAACCACGGCGCTCGACGTCACCACGCAGGCCCGGATCCTGTCGCTGGTGACGGAACTGGTGGCCGAGGAGGGGATGGCCTGCCTGTTCATAACCCACGATCTCGGCGTGGTGGCCGAGATGGCCGACGAGATCGCGGTGATGCAGGCGGGCCGGATCGTGGAGCGCACGGCACCCGCCGCCCTGCCGGGCGGTCTGCGCCACCCCTATGCCCGCAGCCTCTTCGCCGCCGCCTCCCATGTGCCGGCCCGCCGGGCCGCCACGCCGGGGGCGCCGCTGCTCGAGGTGAAGGACGCGGTACGCGACTATCTGCTTCCGCGCAGGCGGATCTTCGGCCCCGCGCCGCGCTTTCGGGCGGTCGACGGGGTGAGCCTGACGGTTCACGCCGGCGAATGCGTGGCGCTCGTGGGCGAGTCGGGCTCGGGAAAATCGACGCTCGCACGCGCGATCCTCGGGCTCGACGCGCTGCAGGGCGGCGCGATCCGGCTGGGGAGCGCGGCGGTGTCTCCCGCCATGACCCCG
Organism: Rhodobacteraceae bacterium HLUCCA09; assembly: GCA_001314685.1. Lineage (GTDB taxonomy): Bacteria > Pseudomonadota > Alphaproteobacteria > Rhodobacterales > Rhodobacteraceae > HLUCCA09. The sequence continues at coordinate 20,475 of LJNT01000064.1, read as the reverse complement.
GCACTGCGCCAGCGGATGCAAGTGGTGTTCCAGGATCCCTACGGCAGCTTCAACCCGCGTCACCGGGTCGGGCGGCTGGTGGCCGAGCCCTTCCACCTCGGCGGCAAGCCCGCCGATGCCGAGGCGCGGGTGGCCGAGGTGCTGGAGGATGTCGGCCTTTCGGCCTCGGACGCGCACAGGTATCCGCACGAGTTCTCGGGCGGGCAGCGGCAGCGGATCGCCATCGCGCGAGCGCTCGTCACCCGGCCCGACCTGATCGTGCTCGACGAGGCGGTGTCGGCGCTCGACGTCTCGGTCCGCGCGCGCATCCTCGACCTGCTCGCCGACCTGCAGGCGCGGCACGGCCTCGCCTACCTGTTCATCACCCACGACCTGACGGTGGTGCGCGCCATCGCCGACCGCGTGCTCGTGATGAAAGGCGGCCGGATCGTCGAAGAAGGGCCGACCGCGCGCGTCTTCGACGCGCCCGCCCATGCCTACACGCGCGAATTGCTCGACGCGGCGCCCCTGCTGCCGGCGGCGTGAGGGCGGCGACGCGCCTCCGGCGGGAGCATTTGGGCCAAGATGAGGGGCAGGGCTGGCGCGCCGGGCCGGGATGGCCTATCTCCGACGCGGCCGGGGCGATGGCGTCGCCCCCTTCGCGCCGCTGGCCGTCCTGCACGCCGGGACCTGTCTTGATGGGACGGCCCTGCGCAGGCCCGTGAACGCCATGACCGAGATTTCCCCCCGCCCCGCTACCTGTCGCTTCCTCAACGGCGAGAAGGCCCCCCTGCCCTTCGAGACGGCCGAGTACGAGGCGCGCCTCGCCCGCCTGCGAGACGACATGAAGGAGCGCGGAGTCGAGGCGGTGCTCTTCACCTCTATGCACAACGTCGCCTACCACGCGGGCTTTCTCTACTGTTCGTTCGGGCGGCCCTACGGGCTGGTGGTGACTCAGGACGACTGCGTGACGATCGCCGCCGGCATCGACGCGGGGCAACCGTGGCGCCGGTCGCACGGCGACGCGCTCACCTATACCGACTGGGCCCGGGGCAACTTCTGGCGCGCGGTGGCGCAGGTGGCGGGCACCGGGCGCCACATCGGGGTCGAGGCCGACCACCTGACGGTGGCGGCGGAGGCGGCCCTGCGCGAGACGCTCGCACCGCGGGAAGTGACCGACATGGCGCCGGCGGCGATGCGCCGGCGGATGGTGAAGACCGCTGCCGAGATCGCGCTGATCCGGGCGGGCGCGCAAGTGGCCGATACCGGCGGTTACGCGATCCGCGAGGCGATCCGCGAAGGGGCCCGCGAGATCGACGTGGCGATGGCGGGCCGCGACGCGATGGAGATCGAGATCGCGCGGCGCTTTCCGGACGCCGAGTATCGCGACACCTGGGTGTGGTTCCAGTCGGGGCTCAACACCGACGGCGCGCACAACCCGGTCACGGGCCGCGAGATCCGGCGCGGGGACATCCTGTCGCTCAACGCCTTCCCGATGATCTCGGGCTATTACACCGCGCTCGAGCGGACGCTGTTCTGCGGCGAGGTCGACACCGCCAGCCGCGCCATCTGGGAGGCGAACGTGGCCACCCACGAGCTGGGCCTGTCGCTGTTGCGCCCCGGCGCGCGGTGCGACGAGATCACCGCCCGGCTCAACGCCTTCCTCGCCGAGCGTGACCTGCTCCAATACCGGACCTTCGGCTACGGCCATTCCTTCGGAATCCTGTCGCATTACTACGGCCGCGAGGCAGGGCTGGAGTTGCGCGAAGACGTCGACACGGTGCTCGAACCCGGCATGGTCGTGTCGATGGAGCCGATGCTGACGATCCCCGAGGGGCAGCCCGGCGCGGGCGGCTACCGCGAGCACGACATCCTCGTGATCGGCGAGGACGGCGCCGACAACATCACCGGCTATCCCTACGGACCAGACTTCAACGTGGTGGGCTGAGGGGGCCTGCGCCCCACGACCAGCGGCCACCCGTGCTCGGCGCGATAGGCGTCGAGCATGCCCGACCGCCACGCGGCGAGGAGGGCGCCGGGGTCGGGCGCGTCGACGGGAAAGCCGGGGATGATCTCGGTCGCGTAGCCCCGCGCCTCGAGCGCCGGTGCGAGGGCGCGGTCTCGCGCGACGACGACGGTGGCATCGCCTGGCAGGGCGTCCGGCGTCGGGGCGAAGCGGTAGGCGGCGATGCCGCCAGTGACGAGGCCGATCTCGTTGACGAGGTGGCGGTCGGCCAGAAAGACAACGTCGGCCGGGCCTGCGCCCGAGCGCGCGAGATCCTCGGCGAAGAGATCTGCCGGCGTCGGGCGGGCGATCCAGAGCCAGAGCGGCACGAGGCAGAGGGCGATCAGCGGGTAGGTCGCCCCGAGCAGCGCCGCCGCCGGCACCGCCCGCCCCGCCCGCGCCACGCGCCAGCCCACCAGGGCGAGGCCGAGGCCAAAGCCGATCACGGCCAGCCCCCCGACCACGCGGCCCGCGCCGAGGGCGAGCACGCCCGCAAGCAGCGCCGCCGCCACCGGCAGCAGCGCGAAGAGGGGCGCGGCGCGCGACAGGCGGCGCGCGAGCGACGCGGGCTCGAGCCGGCTCGCCCAGAGGCCGAGCAGCGCCGCCGCGGCGGGCACCGCCGGCAGCACGTAGCGCTCCCACAGCGGGTCGGAGAAGGCGAAGAGCAGCACCACGGCAGCGACCCAGGCCATCAGGAGCTGCACAGCGCCGGATCCGCCGTGCCCCAGCCGCGGCCAGCGCCGCGCGGCGAACACCGCGACGAGCACCGGCGCAAAGGGCAGCGCGAGGTCGGTCACCGTCTTGCGCAGGCCCGCCAGCACGGCGAGCGGATCGAGCGTCGCCTTGTCGCTCACCTGGTCGGCGAAGAATTGCGCCGCCATCTCCTGCGGGAAGCGCAGGGCCACGACCGCGAACCACCACAGGCAGGCTGCCGCCGCCAGAGCGGCCGCGCGCCGCTCGTGCCGGCGCTCGCGCCCGGTCAGGCGCAGCGGATGGGCGAGGCGCACCGCGAGAAGGATACCAAGGAACAGCAGCGGCAGCAGCCCCTTGGCCAGCGCCGCCCAGGAGAGCCCGAGATACCCCGCGTAAAAGAGCCACGCCGGCCGCTCCCCTTCACGCGCGTAGAGTGCCGCGAAGGCGGCGAGCGCAGTGGTCACCCCGAGGATCAGCGGCCCGTCGGGAATGTGCTGCCCGGCCGACTTGGCGAAGGTCGCGTGCCCGCCGAGCGCCGCGACCGCCAGAGCCGCGCCGGTCGCGCTCGCCCCGATGGTGCGGGCGAGCGCCCATGTCAGCGCCAGAGTCGCGGCAGCCGTGGCGAGCCACGCCGCCCGCGCGCCGAGCACCGTCTCGCCGAACAGGGCGAAGCCGCCGGCGGCGTACCAGTAGGGCAAAGGCGGCTTGCGCAGCCGCACCTCTCCCTCAGGCGAGACAGGCACAATGTAGTCGCCGGAGGCGATCATCTCGGCGGCGCCGACGGCATAGTAGCGCTCGTCGGGATGCGTCTCGAGCGGCCAGAGGGCGTAGGGCAGCCGCAGCAGCACGAACCCCGCGACCAGCACGAGGCACAGCGCCCAGCCTGTGCGCGCGGCGCGGGGAGATACGGCCCTGTCCATCGTGGTCGACCCTAACGGCTGCCGCGGCGCGGCGGGAGGGGCTTCGGCCTGCAGAGCGCCGCGTCAGGCCACGACAAGGCGGTCGATCAGACCCATCAGGTCGCCGAAATACCCCGCGCTCCGCGCCGGCCGGTTCGGGTCGGAGGTGATGGCAATGGTCATCTCGGCCGCCGGCGCCACGGCGATCACCTGCCCGCCATAGCCCCGCGCCAGCGCCAGCGGGCCGCCGCCCGCCCGGCCGACGAACCAGCCGTAGCCGTAGCCGAGGCCCGACCACGGCGAGCGCGCGCGGTTCGAACGACGCTTCGAGCCATGCCGCGGGCAGCACCTGCGCGCCCTCCCACCGGCCCCCCTGCCGCGCCATCTCGCCGAAGCGCAGCATGGCACGCGGCGACAGCGCCATCTGGTTGCCCCCGAGGAAGTATCCCTGCGGGTCGCGCGTCCACGGCGGGATCTCGATGCCGAGCGGCGCGCCCAGCCGCGCGCGCGCCTGCGCCAGCAGGCTCTCGCCGGCCGCCTCGGCGAGCGCGGCGCCGAGCACGTGGACCGTGCCGGTGGAATAGAGCATCCGCCCGCCCGGCTCGGCCACGAAGCGCCGCGACAGCGCGTCGGCCACCCAGTCGCGCGAGCTGACCCAGGCGCCGTAATTCGCCCCCGACGTGCGCTCGAGCCCGGCGCGCATCGTCACGAGATCCTCGAGCGTCAGGTCGGCCACACGCGGGTCGGCACCGGCCGGGATCAGCCCCGGCGCCACCTCGCCCAGAGCGGCGCCCACGCCCGGCACGTCGCCCCGGTCGATCGCGGCGCCAAGCAGCGCCGCGACAAGGGTCTTCGAAACGGACTTGACATTGACCGGCCGGGCGGCGGGCGGCCCGGAAAAGACCTCCTCCACCACCGTCTCGCCGCCTTGCGCCACCATGAGGCAGTGCAACTGGTCGAAGCCGCGCGCCAGCTCGAGCGCGTCGGCAAACCGCTGCGCCGCGCGCCCGCGCGTACCGCCCAGCAGCGACAGCGCGGCACAAAGGGCAGGAGCGGCAACGAGGGCACGTCGGGTCAGCATCGCCGCGACAGATGCTCCGTCTCGCCCGCCGCGCCAGTCAACTGCGCGTGATCACTCGGCCCAGCGCACCTGCGTCAGGTCGTTGGCCTGCGTCGGCGCGTTCGCCCACAGCCCCTCGATGCCGGCACGCGCCACCCCCGTCTTGGCGAGCTGGAAGAGGTAGCCGTTGACGTAGTCGGTGGCGACGATCTCCTGCGCCTGCCGCATCAGGGCCGAGCGCTGCTCCTTGTCGGTCGTCATCTCCAGCTCTGCCATCAGCGTCTGGAACTTCGGGTTGTCGTACTGGAAGTAGTAGTCGGGCCGGGCGTAGATGTTGATGTCCATCGGCTCGGTGTGGCTGACGATGGTCAGGTCGTAATCCTTGCCTCGGAACACCTGCTCGAGCCACTGCGCCCATTCGAGATTGGCGATCTCCGTCTCGATCCCCGCCTCGCGCAGCTGCGCCGCCACGATCTCGCCGCCGCGGCGGGCGTAGGAGGGCGGTGGCAGCATCAGCCGCAGCGTCAGGCTCTCCTGCCCCGCCTGCTCGAGCAGCGCGCGCGCCTGTTCGGGATCGTGCCGCGACAGGTCGGTCAGGTCGACGTAATCTGGGTGGTGCGGGGCGAAATGCGTCCCGATCGGGGTGCCGTAGCCGAACATCGCGCCGTCGATGATCTCCTGCCGGTCGACGGCGTGGGCGATGGCCTGCCGCACCCGCTTGTCCGACAGCGGGCCGAAGGCATTGTTCATGGCGAGGATCGTCTCGCCCTCGGTCGAGCCGACGATCACCTCGAATTGCGGGTTCGCCTCGAACTGCGCCAGGGTTTCGGGCGCGGGATAGTTCGGGAAGGCATCGACATCGCCCGCCATCATCGCGGCGAAGGCGGCGCTGGGATCCGAGATGAAGCGGAACGTGGCGCGCTCGAGCGCCGGTGCGTCGCCCCAGTAGGCCTCGTTGCGCACCAGCTCCACCCGGTCGCCCTCGACCCACTCCGCAAAGCGGAAGGGTCCGGTGCCGATCGGGGCCGTCGCCAGCGTGTCGGCGCTCTCGGGGGCGACGATCACCGCGTCGCCCCACGCCATCTTGAACGGGAACGCCCCGTCAGGCGCCGACAGCGTCACGCGCACGGTCGCGTCGTCCACCGCCTCGACGCTGTCGATCCCGGCGAAGAGCTGCTTCTGCGCGTTGGTCGAGTCCTCGTCGCGCGCCCGGTCGAGGCTGAATACGACGTCGTCGGCCGTCATCGCCGTGCCGTCGTGAAAGGTCACCCCCTCGTGCAGACGGAAGGTGTAGACGGTGCCGTTCTCGCTCACCTCCCATTGACGGGCGAGCCCTGGCACGACCGAGCCGTCGGGGGCGAAGCGCGTCAACCCCTCGAAGACATTGGCATAGACCACCTCGTCGATGGCCGCGGCCGCGCCCCCCGTCGGGTCGAGGTTCGGCGGCTCGAGCACCATGCCGATGGTGATGTCGGTGCGCTGCGCGAGCGCGCCCCCGACCGTCAGCGCCAGGGTCACGGCGCATGCGGCGGCGGTGGCGAGGATGCGGGCGAACATGGCGGCGGTCTCCCTGAACTTCTGCCTTCGCAGCGAGACTTACACGCTTCCCCTGCATTCCGAAGGGAAATTCTCGCCGCACCCGCCGCCCGCCCCCGCATCTTCATTGTGCTGCAAATATCCCGGGGGAGTCGCGGCCACGGCCGCGACGGGGGCAGCGCCCCCGAACCCGCCCGAAGGGCTCGAATGGACTGCGCCGCAGGCGCGCCGCGTCATTGCCGGCGGTCAGGCCCCGAGCAGGTCGTGGATGGCGAGCGCCATGACCAGTGCCGCGCAGGCCATGTCGTCGACCCCCACCCACTCGTCGGGCTGGTGGGCGAGGTCGAGGATGCCGGGGCCATAGGCGATGCAGTTCTTCAGCCGGCCGATCCGGTCGATGTGCTTCTGGTCGTAGGTGCCGGGGCTCGCCACGTGCGCCGGCGCCCGGCCGAGCACCCGCCCCACCGCCGCGCCCACCGCCCGCACGACCGGCGCCTCCGCGTCGGTCATCGAGGGGGCAACGTCGAACAGGTCGCGAATCTCGTAGGAAAAGCCCGGTCGGCGTGCCTTCACCCGCTCCATCAGCGCGGCGATCTCGGCCTTCACCTCGTCGAGCGACTCCTCCATCGGAAAGCGCCGGTCGATGGTGATGCGGCAGCGGTCGGGCACGCAGGGCGCGGGCAGGCCCGTGTAATCCTCGGCCTGCTCCGGTTCGCCGCCGTGGATCGCGTTGACGTTGAGCGTCGCCGCCCGCGCGCCCTGAGGCACCACGGGCATCGCCGTGGTGCGCGCGGCCAGCAGCGGCAGGAGCGTCGCCTCCATCTCGGCCAGCACCGCCCCCATGTGACGCACCGCGCAGTCGCCGAGAAAGGGCATCGAGCCGTGGGCGATCCGCCCCTTCGTCTCGATCTCGGCCCACCAGACCCCGCGATGGCCGAGGCAGATGCGGTCGGGGTTCAGCGGCTCGGGGATGATGACGTGCTGCACCCGCTCGGGCGAGAACCAGCCCCGCTCTGCGAGCCACGCCACGCCGCCGTAGCCGCCCGATTCCTCGTCGGCGGTGGCGCTGATCTCGACGGCGCCTGGAAAGTCGGGAAATGCGGCGGCGAACGCCTCGGCCGCGGTCACGGCGCTCGCGATGCCGCCCTTCATGTCGCAGGCGCCCCGGCCGTATATGCGCCCGCCCGTCAACTCGGCGCCGAACGGGTCGAGTGTCCAGCCGTGGCCCACCTCCACCACGTCGTGATGGCCGTTGAAATGCACGCAATCGCCCGGCCGGCCGCCCTCGCGCCGCGCGACGAGGTTCCAGCGCGGATGCGCCTCGCTGTCGGCCAGCGCCCCCTCGGCGCGGATAAGCTCCACCGAAAATCCTGACCGTTCGAGCCGCGCGCCCAGCGCCTCGCAGATCTCGCGGTAGCGCAGTCCGGGCGGGTTGAGCGTAGGGATGCGGATCAGCTCCTGAGCGAGAGCCACCATCTCGCCCCGCCGGGCGTCGATCTCGGCGCGCAGACGCGGAAGGGGATCGGCGCTCATGGGATTCAGCCTAGGCGCGGCCCCGGACGGCCACAAGCGTCGGCGACGCGACGCCCGGACAGGAGGGCCTCACCCGCCAAACATGCGGTAATAGGCCCAGTCGGGCAGAAACTGGCTGCCGCGGAAGACATAGGAAAAGAGCGCCGGAAAGCTCTTCTTGAAGCGGTCGGTCTGCATGAAGTCGAACATGATCCCGGCCGCGGGCTCCGGGTCCATGATGAACGGCATGGAGAAGTCGTTCTTTTCCGTCTGCCGAGTCCGGATGAAGCCGGGGTGGATCACCTGCACGTCGACCCCCGTCTTGCGCAGATCGTAATGCATGCACTCGGCCAGCGACAGCAGGGCCGCCTTCGACGCGGTATAGCCGATCGAGCCGGGCAGGCCGCGGAACGCCGTGAGCGAGCCGGTGATGACGACATGGCCCGAGTCTCGTGCCACCATCCCCGGCACGGCATGCCCGAGAACGCGGGCGCATCCGGTGAAGTTTATGTCGCACATCGCCGTGACCTGGCCGGCGTTCCACTCCCGCGCCGATTGCGGCCAGTAGACGCTGGCAAGGTAGACCACCCCGTCGACCTCACCGGCGAGGCCGGCGGCCTCCTTCACAGAGTCGTCGTCGGACACGTCGCACGGCGCGATCGTCGTCTGCCCCGGCAGTTCCTCGGCCAGCTCCGCGAGCCGCCCCTCGTCGCGTGCCGACACGACGAGATGCGCCCCGGCCCGGCTCATCTTCGTGGCCAGCGCCCGGCCGAGCCCCTCGCTCGCGCCCACGACCCAGTAGCGCTTGCCCGCCCATTCCCGCATGTCGTCTCCTTTCTGGGACCCCGTCCTCAGGCCCCGTTCTCAGGCCCCGTCCTCAGGCCACGGCGACCGGCCGCATCGTGGCTACCAGCTCGGCCACCTTGATCCCGAACTTTCTGAACTGGCTCCTGTTCATGATCGTGCCGTTCTCGGTCAGATACATCCAGTCCGTGACGTCCAGTTCGTGCCCGCCGGCTTCGTCGGGCAGCTTGATCCGGTAGCTCAGCATCAGGGCCGGCCCCTGCTGGCGGCCCCGCCCGCTTCCCACGAGATCGGGCGCCGTGGCCTTCACCTGCCCTTCGGCGCCGACGCTCAGCGTCCACTCCCTGTCCTGCGTGCGGCCCGAGTCGTAGCGGAAATGCTCGGTCATGCGGCCCGTGTCGCCCTCCCACCTCGCCTCGAAATCGGCGACGAAGCGCGAGGTGACACGGCCCGTCGGCCCGTAGATCACGCCCTCGCACAGGATCTTGCCGTTCAGGTGCTCGCGGATGTCGAGCGCCGGCCCGGGCGCTGCGGCATAGTCGGCCGGCGCCTGCGCGGGAAAGTCGGCGAAGCGCGTGCGCGCCCAGACGGCACCGAGGGCGAGCGCGGCGCCGATCAGCAGCCACAGGATGGTCATGGCGTTTCCTCCAGCTTGGTGGCGGCGAGCAACGCGATCGCCACGACTTTCAGCACACAGGGCACGAGCGCGTAGAGCAGCGTCAGCAGGCGCAGCGCGTCCTCCGGGTTGCCCTCTGCCGCCCCGGCGCGGAAGCCCGCCGCCTCGAGCGCGGGCAGCAGCAGCGCCGCGGCGAAGGCGAGCGTGAACTTGGTGGTGAACGACCACAGGCCGAAGCCCTGCCCCCCGTTGGGCGAGACCGCCGCCATGCGCCGGGCAAACAGCGCGGGCAGCAGCACGAGGTCGGCGCCGATGGTGGCGCCGGAGGCGACGCAGACGAGTGCGAAGAGCGTGGTATCCCCGGGGCCGAGGGTGAGCACCACGGCGAAGGAGGCGATGGCGAGCACCATCGCAGCCAGCAGCACCCGCTTCTCGCCAAACCGCGCGGCAAGGCGGCTCCAGACCGGGGCTGAGACGGCGGCGGAGAGGAAGAAGAGCACCAGCAGCGGCCCCTCCCAGCCCGGCGCCTCGAGCCGGCTCTCGACGTAAAACAGAAACAGGGTCGAGGTGATGGCGAGCGGCGTGGCGTTGACGAGGGCGAGGATCAGCAGCCGCCGCGCCTGCCGGTCGGCGAGGATCTCGCCGATCGGCGTCGCCTCGCCCCGTGCCACCGTTCCCCATTCGGGCGCCATGGCCAGCGCGGCGAGAACCGCCACCGCCGCGAAGCCCCAGGCGAAGACGGCGAAGGGCGCGGGCGCCACGCCGGTCAGAACGGTCGGCGCGATTGCGGCGAGACAGACGCCCAGAAGCGCCCCCGTCTCGCGCCAGCCGGCGAGGCCGACATGGCCGCCCCTCAGGGTGCTCGCCTTGGCCACGCCGCGGGCGTAGAAATTGATCGTGAGGAACGAGAAGGCGCTGAACAGGCCCGTGATCGCGATGCCGAACCACCACAGCGGCGCGACGGGCGGGGCGACGGCGAAGAGCGCCACCATCGAGGCCGCGAGCAGGCCTGCGCCGAACGCGACGGCCGCGGGGCGCGCCCGCCCCAGCCGCTCCGACAGCCAGCCGAGGGCTGGATCCTGCACCACGTCGAACAGGCGCAGGCCGAACAGCACCGCGCCGAGGGCCGTCAGACTGACTCCATAGCTGTCGGCGTAGAACTTGGGCGCGTAGATGTAGATCGGCAGCCCCGCGCCCGAGAGCACGGCGGCGTAGAGCGAGTAGGCCCAGAGCCTGTCGCCCCCGGCGCGCGAGACGGCAGCTGTCACCGCCCCACGATCCCTTCCGGAGCGCGCCCCGTCACCGCGAGACCTCCTCCAGCGGTGGCTCGGGACGCGAGCGGAAGGTGGCGCCCTTCCACCACAGCCTCAGCGCCTGCCAGTGGATCAGCGCCAGCACCCGCCGCGAGCCGAACGGGCGGCGCAGGCTGGACCAAAGGATGCCTCGGCTCGTCAGGGGCACCCGCGGCCCGGTCAGAGTGGCGATCAGACCGCCATTGCCGCGCGCATAGTCGATCCAGATGCCCACCTTCTCGGGCCGGATGTCGAACCGGAAGGTGTAGCCCCCCTCGATGGGCTGGAAGGGCGAGACATGGAAGATCTTGGTCGCCTCCAGCACGTCCTCGCGCCCGATGGGCTGCTTGTCGTCGCGATAGGCGAGGTAGGAATGGCGGTCGCCGAAGGTGTTGCTGACTTCCGCGATCACCCCCCGCAAGGCACCCGCACGGTCGTGGCACAGCCAGAACGAGACCGGGTTGAAGACATGACCCAGCACCCGCGGCTGCGCCATCAGCAGGATCTGCCCGTCGGCCTCGACCAGCCCGTGCGCATCGAGCACCTCGCGCGCCCACGGGGCGCCGCGCCCCTGCTTCGGCGGGCCGCCGTGGTCGGCATCGTGCAGCGCGGCGAGGTTGCCCCGGTTGCGAGAGAACAGGCACGGCAGACGGGGATAGGTCGCCTCGGGGTCGAGGATCACGTAATCCACCCCGTAGCGGAACGCGTTGCCGACGCCGCCCCGCCGCCCGTGAAAGGTCTGCCCCGGCACGTGATCGAGCACGGCGGTCATTCCGCGGCGACCTCCGACGCGCCCTCGCGGCCCAGCGCCTCGACCACGTCGACCGCGCTCGCCAGCCCGTCCTCGTGAAATCCGTTCTTCATCCATGCCCCGCAGAACCACGTGTTGCGGCTGCCGTTCCGCGCCGCGATCCGTTCGCGCGCGGCCAGCGCGGCGAGATCGTACATCGGATGGTGCATCACCGTCGCGTCGTGGATCAGCTCTTCGCGGATGCGCCCCGTCTGGTTGAGCGTCACGAAGAGCGGGTCGTCCTTGGGGATGGGCTGGAGCGCGTTCATCCAGTAGGTCACGCCGATCCTGTCGGGCCGCTCGCCCCCGTCCTCGGTGTAGTTCCACGACGACCAGCAGAGCCGGCGGCGCGGCATCAGCCGTGTGTCGGAATGCAGCACCACCTCGTTGGGCTGGTAGCGGATCGCGCCCAGGTCGCCCCGCTCCTCCGGCGTGGCGTCGGCGAGAGTCGCGAGCGCCTGATCGGTGTGGCAGGCGAAGACGACCTCGTCGAACGCCTCCCACTCGGCGCCCGCGACACGCAGCTCGACCCCGGCGCCCACGCGGCGGACGCCCGCCACCGGCGCGCCGAGGCGGATATCGACGCCCTGCGCCCGCATCGCGGCCTCCAGGCGCGTGACGTACTGGATAGAGCCGCCGGGCACCGTGTACCACTGGTGCTGGCCCTCGTAGTCAAGCAGGGCATGGTTGCGGAAGAAGTCGATCATCGCCTGCGCGGGGAAGTCGAGGATGCGATCGACCGGCGTCGACCAGATCGCGCCCGAGAAGGGCGTGAGGTAATGGTCGCGGAACCACGGCCCCAGGCGCAGCGCCTCGATCAGGCCGCCGATCGTCGTGCCGGGTGTGGCCGCCGCCTCGGCCTGCCGGTTGAACGCGACGATGTCTCGGATCATCCGCAGATAGGCCGGGCGGGCGACGTTGCGGCGCTGAGCGAAGATGGCGTCGTAGCTGGCGAGGCCGTATTCGAGCCACCCGCCCCGGATCGAGGCCCCGAACGACATCTCGCTGTCGGCGCGCGGCACGCCGAGCCGGTCGAAGAGCGCGGTCAGATGCGGGTAATTCGGCTCGTTGAACACGATGAAGCCGGTATCCACCGGCTGGTCGCCCCGCTTTCCGGCGATCTTCGTGCGGGCGTGGCCGCCGAGGCGCGGCTCGGCCTCGATCAGCGTCACGCGGTGGCCGTCGGCGAGCATGTGCGCCGCGCCCATTCCGGCGATCCCGGCGCCGACGACGGCGATCCGCCGGGAGGCAGGCGCAATGGCTTCGAATGGCATGGAGAGGTCGTTCCTTGGTCGTTGCTTAATTCTTACGGAGGCCCGGTGGAACCGGATCACAGCTTGCCGCGTTGATCCAGTCCGGGCCGGCGCGCGTATCCGTGGCATGTTGACCGACGTGCCGCACACCTCATCCACGGTTTCGCCGTGCGGCCCTCCCCCCCATGCGCCTTCGCGGGCGCAGGACTGGAGGCGCCTCGTGGCCAAGGACGATAGCCTCGCTCGGCCGACCGACGAGCGTGACGCGGCGGATTGCGAGACGGAAAGAAGCCCGGACGCGGCGTGGACCTGGCACCTGCGCCGCATCCACGAGCACAAGGATCACGCGGCCTTCGCCGAGCTCTTCGCCCATTTCGCGCCGCGGGTGAAGTGGTTTCTGATGAAGGCGGGGGCCGACGAGACGACGGCGGAAGAATGCGCGCAGGACGTGATGGCCACGCTCTGGCGCAAGGCGCACATGTTCGATCGGCAGCGCGCGACGGTGGCGACATGGATCTTCACCATCGCGCGAAACCGGCGGATCGACATGATCCGCCGTGAGAGACGGCCCGAGCCCGAGGCGCTGCCCTGGGGCCCGGAACACGAGCCGGAGGCGGCAGAGAAGGTCGCGCTCAGGCAGGAGAGCGAGCAGCTCGTCGCAGCCCTGCGGCGGCTTCCGGAGAAGCAGAGGGAACTGGTGGAAAAGGCCTATTTCGCCGATTTGAGCCACTCCGAGATCGCCGAGGCCACGGGCCTGCCGCTCGGAACGATCAAGTCGCGGATCAGGCTGGCGCTGGAAAAGCTCCGCCACGAGATGAAGGTGAGCGAGTGACGATGACGACAGAGGCAACTCTACAGGCGGCCACGCCGGCCGCGCACCAGCTCGACGAAGAGATCCTGGCGGCATATGCGGCAGGCACCCTGCCCGAGGCGCTGGCGATCGTGGTTGCCGCGCAGTCATCTATCTGCCCGGTCACGCGCGAGCGCCTACGCGAGCTCGAGGCGATCGGCGGTGGTCTTCTCGCGCTGGGCGAGAGCCGGGACATGGCGCTGGGCAGCTTCGAGGCGACACTGAAGAAGATCGCGGAGCAGGCGCAGGAGCCAGAGCCCGACGCGGCCGTGGCGGCCGGCTGCACCGTATTGCCGGAGCCCATCCGCGAATATGTGGGGGGCGGAATCGACGCCGTGCGCTGGCGGCCGGTGGGCATGGGCGCGCGTCAGGCGATCCTGCACGATTCGGGCGAGGCAAGCGCACGGCTCCTGTACATTCCGGCCGGGACGGAACTGCCCGATCACGGCCACAAGGGCCTGGAGATGACGCTCGTCCTGCAGGGCGCCTTTCTCGACGGCGATGCGCGCTATGCCCGCGGCGACGTGGACGTGGCCGACGAGGGGATGGAGCACCGCCCAATCGCCGATGTCGGCGAGGATTGCGTGTGCCTCGTGGCCTGCGAGGGGAAGCTGAAGTTCTCGGGGCTGCTTCCCCGGCTCGCGCAACCGTTCATCGGCATCTGATCAGGGTCTCAGGATCGTCACGCCCTTGCCCTGAGGCTCGTTCGGCGCGGTGTCGTCGAACTCGAAGCTGTCGAGCTTCGCAGCCCGCCCCATGGCCCGGCGGGCGGCTGTGCCGATCCCGTCGAGATCGCCTTGCGCCTGGGCGAGGTGCGTCTGCAGCTTGCCGACGCGCGCGACCACCTGCTCGACGTCGCGGTGCAGGAGGCGGAGCGTGGCCCGGATCGCGCCCGCCTGCTCGCGCATCCGCGCGTCCTTGAGCACGGCACGCAGCGTATTCAGCACCGCCATGCAGGTCGTCGGCGACACGACCCACACCCGCGCAGCGAAGCCCTCGCGCACCACGTCGCCGAAGCGGGCGTGGAGCTCGGCATAGACCGCCTCGGACGGCAGGAACATCAGCGCGCCGTCGGCGGTCTCGCCCGGCACCACGTATTTCTCGGAAATCGCCCGGATGTGGCCGCGGACGGCGGTGCGGAAGGCGCGTGCGGCTTCCCTGCGCTCGGCATCCGTCCCGGATGCGCAGAGGGCCTCGTAGGGCTCCAGCGGGAACTTCGCGTCGATCACGAGCGGCCCGGTGGGCGGCGGCAGGTCGATCACGCAATCGGCGCGCTTGCCGTTTGCCAGCGTCGCCTGCCAGCGGAAGGCGTCGGGCGGCAGCGCCTTGGACAGGATGTCGTGCAGCTGGATCTCGCCGAAGGCGCCGCGCGTCTGCTTGTTCGACAGGATGTCCTGCAGGCCCAGCACGTCGCCCGACAGCTTCTCGATATTGGCTTGCGCCCGGTCGATGGCCGCCAGCCGCTCCTGCAACTCGCCCAGCGAATGGGCGGTGCGGGCGGCAGCCCCAGACAGGCTCTCGCCCATCCGCTCCGACACGTCGGCCAGCCGCGCCTCGACCGCCTGCACCGCCTGCGCCTGCGCGCCCGCGCTGCGGCTCTGGGCATGGGCCAGCGCCTCGACCTGCGCGGCGAGGCGGGCGGCGGTGCGGGCGGCCCGGCCCGCGCGGATCACGGCGAGCGCGAGGAGCAGCACCAGGAGCGCCAGCACAGCGGCGATGGCCTGCACCAGCGGGTTGGCCGGGTCGACCGGCAGGGCAGCCAGCACCGACTCGAGGGTCATGCCCGGCCGAACAGGCGGTCGATATCGGCCAGCCGCAGCTCGACCCAGGTGGGGCGGCCATGGTTGCACTGGCCGGAATGGGGCGTCGCCTCCATCTCGCGCAGGAGCGCGTTCATCTCGTCGGCGCCCATCCGGCGGCCCGAGCGGACCGAGCCGTGGCAGGCGACGCGGGAGAGCACGGCGTCGAGGCGCGCGCCGAGCGTGGTCGTCTCGCCCATGTCGGCGATCTCGTCGAGGATGTCGTGCACCAGGCCCTTGGCATCGACGGGGCCGAGCAGCGCGGGCGTCTCGCGCACCGCCACGGCGCCCTGCCCGAAGGGCTCCACCGTCAGGCCAAGGCGTGTGAGGTCGCCTGCCACTCCGAGCAGGCGGGCGCAATCGTCGTCGGACAGTTCCACGATCTCGGGAATCAGGAGCGCCTGCGCGGCGATGCCCGACTCGGCCGCCTGCCGCTTGAGTTTCTCGTAGACCAGCCGCTCATGCGCGGCGTGGGCATCGACCAGCACCATTCCCGTTTCGGTCTGCGCGACGATGTAGGTCTCGTGCAGCTGCGCGCGGGCGGCGCCGAGGGGGCGGTGGGTGGGCGCGTCGTCTGCCGGCGGCTCCACCCGCGCCGAGGGTGCCTCGGCGAAGCCCGGATGCGCGGGCTGCTCGTCGAGCGCCCCTCCCCACCCCGCCGGCGCCTGCGCGGCACGGGCGGCGGAGAGGGCACGCGGCCCGGGCCTGTGCATTCGGTAGAGGCGGGGGCCATCTCCGTCGGGCCCCGCCTGCATCGCGCCCAGCGCCGCGTCGGCAAGGGTGGTCGAGGCGCGGTGCCCCGCCTCGGCGAGCGCATGGCGCAGGGCCGAGACGATCAGCCCGCGTGCCAGCCCCGGCTCGCGAAAGCGCACCTCGGCCTTGGCCGGGTGCACGTTGACGTCGACGCGCTGGGGGTCGCAGTCGAGGAAGAGCGCCGCAGCCGGGTGCCGGTCGCGCGACATGAGGTCGGCATAAGCGGCGCGGAGCGCGCCCACCAGCAGCCTGTCACGCACCGGCCGGCCGTTGACGAAGAGATACTGCGCCACCGCCGATCCGCGCGAGAAGGTCGGCAGCGCGGCGAAGCCGGTCAGCCGCAGCCCCTCGCGCTCCGCCTCGATCCGCACCGCATTGTCGACGAAGTCGGCGCCCACGATGCGCGCGAGCCGTCCCGCAAGCGCGCCGAACAGGTCGCCCGTCTCGGCGTCGGCGCGAAAGCTGACGCGCGGCTCTCCGGTGCAGTCGGTCAGGGTGAACGCGACAGCGGGCTCGGCCATGGCGAGGCGGCGCACCACGTCGCCGATGGCCTGCGCCTCGGCCCGGTCGGTGCGCAGAAACTTCAGCCGCGCGGGCGTGGCGTGAAACAGGTCACGCACCTCGATCACCGTGCCCCGCGACAGCGCGGCGGGCCGCACCTCGCCTCCCCGGCCCCCGTCGACGCGGATCTCGGCGGCCTCGGCCGCGCCCTCGGCCCGCGAGGTCAGGGTGAGGCGGGCCACGGCGGCGAGCGAAGCCAGCGCCTCGCCGCGGAACCCGAAAGACCGGATGTCGAGCAGGTCGGCGCCGTCGATCTTCGACGTGGCATGGCGGGCGAGCGCGAGTGGCAGGTCGCCAGCCGGGATGCCGTGGCCGTCGTCGCTGACGCGGATCAGCCGCTTGCCGCCGTCGGCGATTTCGACCGAGATGCGCCGCGCGCCCGCGTCGAGCGCGTTCTCGACCAGCTCCTTGACCGCCGAGGCCGGGCGCTCGACCACCTCGCCGGCGGCGATGCGGTTGACGACCGTCTCGTCGAGCTGGGCGATCCCGCGCCGTGCAGCGCCTATGTTGCGGTCGTGCAGCACCATGCCACAAGGGGTAGCATGGTGCGGCACCGTTCGTCCAGCGGGCTCAGTTGCCCGCGTCCAGCCCCTGCGGCTTGCCCACCACGACGAAATGCAGGTCTCCGGGGCGGATCACCTCAGCCGCGACGCGCTGCACGTCTTCCAGCGTGACGGCGGCGACCTTGTCGTTGCGAGTGTTGACGTAGTCGATCGGCATATCGTCGAGTTGCATGCCGACGAGGATGTTGGCGATGCGTCGGTTGCCGTCGAATCGCAGCGGGTAGGCGCCGGTCAGGTAGGTCTTGGCGCGCTCCAGTTCCTCCTCGGTCACGCCCTCCTCGGCCATCCGCTGCCACTCGTCGCGGACCACGCTCACCGTCTCGCCCACCCGGTCGTTGACCGTCGAGACGAAGCCGCGCAGCTGGTCGGCGTAGAGCTGCGTCCAGAGCCCGGCATAGATGCCGTAGGTCAGGCCGCGCTCGCGCCGCACCTCTTCCATCAGGCGCGAGTTGAGGCCGCCGCCACCGAGGATCTGAGCCAGCACGAAGGCGGGGAAGAAGTCGGGATGATCCATCCCGATCCCCTCGTGGCCGAAGGCGACGACGGATTGCGGCGTGTCGAACTCCACCACCGTCAGACCGCCCTCGAGCGCGCTCTCGGCCGCGCCCGGCAGGGGCGCACCGGTCTCGGGCAGGCCGCTCAGCAGGTCGTCGAGCATCGTGCCAAGCTCTTCGGCGTCGATGTCGCCCACGGCCGCAACATGCACCCGGTCGCGGGCCATCACACGGCCCTTCGCAGCCACCAGGTCGTCGCGGGTCAGCGCGGCGACGCTCTCGCGCGTGCCCTCGTGCGGGGTGCCGTAGGGGTGGCCGGGAAAGGCGAGCGCATTGTAACGGTCGGTGGCGATGGTGTCGGGATCCTTCGCGTCACTGGCGAGATTCGACAGGACCTGCGCGCGCAGCCGCTCGATCGCGTCGGCGTCGAAGCTCGGCTCGGTCAATGCGAGGCGCAGAAGTTCCAGCGCTTCGTCGGCGTTCTCGCTCAGGAACTGCGCCGAGACGGCGAGCGAGTCGGGGCCCACGTCGAAGTCGAACCGCGCGGCAAGCTCGTCGGCGGCGATGGAGAAGCCTTGCGCATCCAGCTCGCCCGCGCCCTCCTCAAGCAAGGCGGCCATCAGGTTGATGGCGCCGCGCTTGCCCTCGGCGTCGAGCGAGCCGCCCCCCTCGAAACGCAGCTCGAGCGCGATCATCGGGATCGAGTGCTCCTCGACCATCCACGCGTCGATGCCACCGGGCGAGGTGACCGGCGTGATGTCGATGGCCGCGCGGGCGGGCGCCGCCACGGCGAACGCGAGGCCGAGCGCGGCGATCAGGCGGAGCGGGGCGGTCATTGCGTCACCTCCGGGGAGCTGGCGCCCGACACAGGCGCGATCTCGGCGGTTTCGTCGGTCTCTGGCGCGCGCAGGTAGCCGGTGACCGAGCGGCGCGGGTCGAACAGGGCGCGGGCCGCCGCCATGATGTCGTCTTCCGTCACCGAGTCGAGCACGCTCGGCCAGGCCTCCACGTCCTCGACCGTCAGGCCGCTGGTGAGCGCCACGCCGTAGCGGCGGGCGAGGCCCTGCAGGTCGTCGCGGGCATAGATCTCCTGCGCGCGGACCTGCATCCTGAGCCGCTCGAGAGCCGCGTCGTCGACGCCCTCCTCGAGGAAGCGGGCGATCATGCGATCCATGTCGGCCTCGGCCTCGGCCAGCGTCCGCTCGGGCGTCGGCACGACGACGAGGCCGAAGGTCGTGTCGTCGAGGGACGTGCCGTTGTAGAACGCGGCGGCGTAGAGCGCCTTGCTCTCCTCGATCTCGAGCACCCGCTTCATCAGCGGCGTCGGCCCGTCGCCGCCCAGAAGCTCGGCCAGCAGCGTCAGCGCCGCCGCCTCCTTCTGAGCGCCGGCGTCGCGCTCGGGCGCGAGGTAGGTGCGGATGACGTAAGGCTGGGCGACGCGCGGATCCTCGTAGGTGAGCCTTCGGGGCGCGCGCTGCGGCGGCTCCTGAGGGCGAGCGCGCTCGGCGAGGTCGGGGTTGGCGGGGATCGGCCCGTAATGCGCCTCGGCGAGGGTGCGCACCTCGTCGGGGGTGACGTCGCCCGCGACGATGAGGATGGCGTTGTTGGGGGCATAATGCGCGTCGTAGAAGGCGAGCGCGTCCTCGCGGGTCAGTTCGCGCATCTCGTGCTCCCAGCCGATGACGGGAATCCGGTAGGGATGCGCGAGATACTGCGCCGCGCGCCGCTGCTCGGCGAAGACCGCGCCGGGGCTGTTCTCGATGCGCTGGTTCCGCTCTTCGAGGATCACGTCGCGCTCGGTGGCGACGAGGGCCGGGTCGAGCGCGAGATTGGTCATCCGGTCGGCCTCGATCTCCATCATCAGGTCGAGGCGATCGGCTGCGACACGCTGGAAGTAGCCCGTGTAATCCTGCGCGGTGAAGGCGTTGTCGCTGCCGCCCTGCGCCTCGACGATGGCCGAGAACTCGCCCGGTCCCAGCGTCTCGGTGCCCTTGAACATCAGGTGCTCGAGGAAATGCGCGATGCCCGAGGCGCCCGGAGGCTCGTCGGCGGCGCCGACGCGATACCAGACCATGTGCACGACGACGGGGGCGCGGGTGTCTTCGAGCACGACAACGTCCATTCCGTTGTCGAGAGTGAAGGTGGTGACCTCGGCGGCGCGCAGGGGCAATGCGGCGAGGAGGAGCGCAGCGAGCGGGGCGATCAGGCGCATGGACTCTCCGTTCAGACTGGGTGGGCCATAAGTGTGGCGAGCGCGGCCCGCTTCAAGCCGGGCGACGCGCTCGTGAGCGCCGCCCGGGTCTCGGCGGCGGGCAAGGGGGGCCAGTTTCGAGGGGCGGTTGCCGGGGCCGCGGTCGCGGGCGTCACTCGGCAGGCAGGGGCGGCGCGGCGGAGGAGCGGGCCCCGGCGCCCCGCCAGCGCTCCTGCTCGGCATGCTGGTTCAGCTCGGTTTGCGCGTAGGCGTCGAAATAGGTCGTCACGTTGAACAGCCGCTCGAGCACGCGCCCGCGATTTTTGCGGCGGAACTCGAGGTCGGCCGCCGCCAGCTCTTCGCGCACGCCGGGCTGCACGCCGTAACGGCTGGCCGAGCGCACCAGATCGGGGGCGGAGGTGCGGCCGTCGCGCACCAGCCGCGACGGGCTGCCGCCCAGAGCCGCCACCGCGTCGCGCTCCGGCGTGGCATCGGTGCGGTTGGCGCTGCCGGGGGCCGCCGGCGGAGGCAGCGCCGACATGTCGTCGGGGATCTCGATGGGCTTGCCCGGCACGATGGCGAACTCGTCTGGGCCCTGCGTGCTCTGGATGCGCATCAGGTTGGGCTCGTCCCGCGCGCACGCGGAGACCAGCGCCACGAGCGCCAGCGCCGCGACCGCCCGATATATCCGCGCCCCGTTCATCGCCCTTCTCCTAGCAGGGGTCGCCGCCGCCGTCACGGCTCATTCTTACGGGCGTCGCGCCGTCCGTCGCCCGAAAACAGCACCAGCCCGATGGCGCCGGCGAAGATGAACACGTCGGCCAC